>DASYBT010000190.1:0-10384 GCA_036500585.1 Rhizomicrobium sp. | reverse complement strand
GATCGCGCACGACGATGGCTCGAAGAGCAGCTCACGAATACGCCCCGGGTCGGGCTCCCATGGCACAGCCTCTTGGGATTCGTGTGCCTGGCTTCAAATCAACGCGCTTATAGCCATGGCCCATCGGTTGCGGAAGCGTGGCAGTCCGTGCGCGAATGGTTGGCGCGCGAAAACGTGTGGATTCCGTTGCCGGCAGAACATCATGCCGCGGTGCTCGATGAGTTGTTCGCGTCAGCACCAGTTGGCAGCCGCGCCGTGATGGACATTCACCTTGCCGCACTTGCGATCGAGCATGGACTGACATTGTGCAGTGCGGATACGGGCTTTGCGCGCTACAAAAACCTGCGCTGGATCAATCCTCTTGCTTGAGCAGATGCCAAAGCAAAGCGGCGGCTCCACAGAAAAGCCGCCGCGCCAGGAGTCAGTTGCTCTACGTCAGGAGGTTCGGCCGCCGGTAAATTCCCAGTGCCACGGCTCGAAGGCATAATTCACAAAGCCGTAGTGCGCTGCATTGGCGACGAGCCAGCGATAGAGCGGCGTTTGGCTTATGTAGAGGCGGTTCTTGTCGTCGGAAGAATCAACGGCGAAACCCGGCGCTGCGCCAAGATCGACGTCCATCGCGAGACCTGTGCGATGGGCGGAACAGGACGCCCGGACGAGGCCCTGGCAATTGTGATCCTTCGCGCAGCGCGCTGCATCGTATTGCGGACTGCGATAGCCGGAGAAGATGCTGAGCAGATTTGATCCTGCCGCAACCGCCCCGCTCTTGCGGGCCGCGTCCGCCATCTTTTCATAAGCGGCGAGCGCGGGCTTCTCGAGCTGGATGATCTTGCCGCTGTAGCTTTGATTCACGGGAACTGCCGCGAGATCCTGCTCGGGCGGGGTGGGCGGGCATCCGCGCCGGCTGTCCGCGACGAAGGGCCGGCGGTCCTGCCAGAGGGTTTTCATTGCGTCCAAGGTTGCAACATCCATGGCGCCGCTCGCCGGCAGCTTGTGGCTCTTCTGCCAAGACGAAAGAGAGGCCGCGAAGGCGGGCGTGCCGGCTGCGCATTTGCTGCCGATCTCGTTCTGCACGAGCGCAGCATAGACGGCCCAACCCTGTTCGGCGCGATGGAACGGCGCCGTCGGCAATGTGTTTAGGGTCGTAGCGTTCTTTGCGGCCGGGGCGCCGGGGCCAGTTGCGCAAGACGGCTCAGCAGCAGATGCGGCAGCGGGAATCATGAATGCTGCAAAAGCAATGAGCCAGGCGAATATCGTCAATCGAGTCATGCGGAACCATGGGGGCATGTCGAGCCTTCCTCATTTGCGAGCACAAAGGGAACCGACAGCTTGACACTCCGCAACATTGTTTACGGGTTTTTCTTATCCGTTGTTACGATAGCACCAGCCGGAATCGCACACGCACAAGCCGATCCACGGTCCACATCTTATGATCAGGACGCCCCTTCGAGCATCGCGAACGCTCAACAGAATATAGGCAAGACCGGCACAAATGCAACGGATGCCTATGGCAGCACCGGCAGCCAAGCCAACAATGCTTACACTGCCGATGACTATGCCAGAGACAGCGATGCAACGGACGAAGACGCGCCGGACGGCTATTCCACCGAGAGCGATGCAACGCAAAATTACCGGCCGGACAATTACCCGCTCGCCGCTGCAACCGGCAACGCCGCGAGAGGTGTGGGCCGCAATTATGCGAGTGGTCCCGGCCCAGCCGGCAGCAGCAACAAGTATGCAAGTGGTCCCGGCGCGGCCGGCAGCGGCAAGCTGAGCAGCGATCTTGCTGCGTTGTCAGCTGACGACAGCGACAGCTCGCGTCCGACTATCATTCGCGTGCAGGTGCTGCTCGATCGCGCGCATTTTTCGCCCGGCGAGATCGACGGCAAACTCGGCAGCAGCCTGCGCTCCGCGATCGTGGCCTACAGGCAGGCGCGTGGACTCGGCGATTCGAGCGCGATCGACGATGCACTCCTGAAGTCGCTCAACGCGAACAACAGCGGCACGATCCTGCAGCGCTACACCATCACCGATACCGACGAAAAAGGTCCGTTCATCGGCAAGGTGTCCGAGGATTTTCGCAAGCTCGCAAAGCTGAAATGCACCTGTTACGGCGACGTCGAGGAAGAGCTTGCCGAAAAGTTCCATATGAGTCCAAACCTGCTCGACGAGCTCAATCCCGATGCCGATTTCACGGCCACCGGCGAATCCATTGTCGTAGCGCGGCTCACCAACACGCCCTTGCCCGCGGTGTCGCGCATCGAAGTGGACAAGAGTGCCCATCGGGTGCGGGCGTTCGACCAGTTCGGCGATCTCGTCGCCGTATTTCCCGCAACCGTCGGAAGCGACGAGCTACCCAGTCCCAGCGGAACGGCAAAGGTCGTCTATGTCAGGCGCAACCCCGTCTATCACTACGATCCTAAAGCGCTGCACTTCGGCCCCAAGAACGCGGGCAGCTTCAACATCGCGCCCGGCCCCAACAATCCTGTCGGTACCACATGGATGGCGCTCGACCGTCCCGGATATGGAATTCATGGCACGCCGAATCCCCGGCTGATCGGCAAGACGCAGTCGCACGGCTGCGTCCGGCTGACCAATTGGGATGCCAACACGCTGGGCAAGGCGGTCGGTCCGGGCACCATCGTCGACTTTGTCGGAGACACGGCGACGCGCGTCGCCTCGCGCGACTAACGGTTCTCCGTTCCGTCGAGGCGTACGTCACTTCCCGTTCAGCACCGCCGTCGCCTGATCGAGACGCGCGCTGTAGGCGTTCAGCGCGTCCGCCGTGAGCTTCGCGTATTTGTTGGCGTCATCCCAACGCTCATCCTCGATGGCCTCGCGCACGCCCGGCAAGGTCTTGGCGCCATAGCCGGTGAAGCGGCCCGGCGCGTAGATCAGGTTTTTGTACCAGCCGCGGCCGCCCGGCAGCCCGACATTCTCCGGCGCCAGGGTCTGGTCGATACCCTGCATCAGCGCGAGCAGCCTGGCGCGCGGGCCAGGCGGCAGGTGGGCAGCATTCTTGGCGAACGCGGCGTCGTAGGCTCCGGCGCTCTTCTTCAGGCGATCGACGGCATTGTCGAGCGGCGCGAAGTCGAACTTGGGCACCGGCTTCAGTGCGGTCGGTGCGCCGTGCGTCTTGGTCGGATCGGCGACCAGATCGAACGCATGGGCCCTGAACAGCTTCGCCTGAGCATCGGCTGCTTCGCCTTTCTCTTTGGCGAGCCGTTTCACCTCGTCGAGATAGCGCCCGACCATGCTGGCGAAATTGCCGGGTTGCTGCAGCGGCAGATCGGAATCGGCGGCGCGCAGCACCGCGTGGCCGATCGTTTTCGACAATAGCGGGTCGTAAACCGTGCCGGGGTCGACGAAGCGGGTGTGATGTTCGTAGGTGTCGTAGCGAGAGTGATACACGCCGCCGCTATCGCCTTCGCCGCCATACTGGATGTTCAGCGCCGGCAGGCCGAGGTGCTCGAGAAATGTCCCGTAATCCGAGCCTGAGCCCAGCGCGCCGATGGGCACGTCCTTGCTGGGATCGGATGCGACTTTCGCATCCGCCTTCAGGTGCTCGACCGCCTCGGGGTCATGCGTCATCGGGCTGAGTCCTGCGAGCTGAACCCTGGCCCGCATGCGCGTGCCGACTGGCACGTGCGTCTCCGGATCGGTGATATCCTTGGCGACCTGGTTGGCGAAATGCTCGAAATCGTGACTGCCCTCGACTTCGAGGAACCCGCGCGCATTGGTGTCGCTGTTGATGTAGAGCACGGCCTTCTGCTTCAGTTCGGCGGCGTGCGTTTCCGCCCATTCCGTCGAGCCGAGCAGGCCCGGCTCCTCACCATCCCAGCTCCCATAGACGATGGTACGCTTCGGCCGCCAACCATGGCGCACCAGATCGCCCATGGCCTTGGCTTCTTCCAGCAAGGCGACCTGCCCCGACAGCGGATCGCTGGCGCCTTCGACCCAGCCATCATGATGGTTGCCACGCACGACCCATTGATCGGGATAAGTCGAGCCTCTCAAGGTGGCGATCACGTCGTAGATCGGCTTCAGGCTCCAGTCCGATTTCACCATCAGGTGCACCGGCGACGCGCTCGGCCCGACGCGATAGGTGATCGGTAGCCGCCCGCGCCAGCCCTCCGGCACGACGCGGCCGGTCATGGAAGACAGCAGAACCTGCGCATCGGCATACGAGATCGGCAGCGCCGGGATCTTGAGAATGACCGGCGATTGCTGGCGTGTCAGGCGCTTGGCGCCCCCCGTTGCCCCGACACCCGGCGTCAGAGGATCGCCGGTAAAGATCGTCATATCCTCGACCGAGCCGCGTTGGAACCCGTGCGCCGGCCGCGCCGGACCGTTCGGATACACGGCGTCCACGGAGTAGCCGTCGTCGGAGGGGTCGGAATAGATGAGACAGCCGATGGCGCCGTGCATCTGTGCCAGCAGCGGCTTCAGGCCCCGCCATCCGGCGCCGTAGCGGGCGATGACGATCTTGCCCTTGACGCTGATGCCAAGCCGTTGGAGCTCATTGTAGTCGTCGCGCATCCCGTAATTCACGTAGACCAGCGGTGCGGTGACATCGCCATCGCCCTGGTAGGCGAGATAGGCCGGCAGGGCCGGGTCCGTTGCGCGCGAAGTCGTGTCGCCAGCTATGTCCGGCTCTTGCAAGGTCGCCTTGAATGGCCTGGGGCCAAGCAGCTCGACGGTTTCGCTGATCGGCGTCGGGTAGAGCACCTGAAAGGTCTCGATGTGCGCGTCCCAGCCGAATTTCTTGAACAGGCCGAGGATGAAATCGGCATTGGTCTTGTCGTGCGGCGAGCCGACCTGATTGGGCTGCGAAGCAAGGGTCTTCAACCAGTCCCGCATCTCCCCCGGATTGATGCTGGCGTCGAAATTGCGCTCCAGGCTCGCTTGGTCGGTGGTGGGCGGCGGCGCAGCGTAGGCGATCGAAGCCAGTCCGCAGCAGGCGGCGAGCGGAAGCAGTCGTTTCATGCCGGAGAGCCCCAGTGAAATGCGAGGGGCGAACCTCTAGCATGCAGAGGCAAGCAGCCAAACTATCCTGTGTCGATATGTTACAGCGCGCTGCAGCTTGTTGTTGCAGCGCCGCAAGAACCGTCCCCGCCGATGCAGCGGCAATCGCCGCGGTAGGTTGCGATCAGTTTCTCGACATAGGAGTCCAGCGCCTCGCGGATCAGCTGGTGGCGGCTGACGTTGTGCTTCACCGCCGCAAGCCCGAGCTTCTCGAACTCGGCATCGGAGAGTGCGACACGAAGCTTGTGCGGCCGTTCGGCCTCATGGCGAGGACGCGGCGCATCAAGGTGGGTTTGGGATGCGGTCTGCGCTGACACCGCGGTGAGCGCCGCCATGGGAAATTGCGGCTCAGGGCTGAAATCGCGCATCGGCGCAGGCACCAGTCGCGGAGGCGGCATCGAGAAAAACGAAGAAGGGATGGCCTCGCCTTTGCGGGCGAGAAGGCCCGCCGTCATCGGTGCGAACTTGCTCACTTGCTGCTCCCGTTGCCCGAGTGCGGTGGCCGGTCGGCTTGCCGTCTGCCGAAGGGATGAGCGCGCCGGTCGGCCACCCCGAAGAGCCTGGGCGCAAACGCATGAAGCCGGCGCTCCATGCCGGACCGCCTGTCATCGGACTCAGGCGCCAGCGCGGTCAAATCGTTGGCCGCGAGTGGGGGTTCGACCTCCTGCTGCGTCATCTCGCGGAGGTCGAAGTCGAAGTCGTATTCGCTGTCGTCTTCCGCCGCGGCCAGTTCCGGCGCAATGGGCGACAAAGCCTGCACCGCGAACTCTGCCGCGTGCTGTTGTGTCGCAAGCGCCGGATCCTTGGCCACCCGCGCAAGCCGATCCTGCACATAGGCCCAAAGCGATGCGATTTCCTTTGTCGATGTCGATTTCGGAACCACCTCGCCAACCGTGCGGCCGTCCACCATGCTGGCGGCGAAATCCACGCGATGATGGATCGTCACCGGCGCCACCGTGCCGTGCTGCGACAGAGCGATCGCTGCCTCACCGGTGATGCGGGCCCGTGCCGTGGCAGCGTTGATGACGAAGACCAGCGGCTTATCGTGCCGCTCCGCAATTTCCACGGTGGCCCCGACCGCCCGCAGATCGTGCGGGCTCGGACGCGTCGGGATGAGAACGAGGTCGGCATGCGCCACGACCTGCGCGATCGAGTCGGTGATCGCCGGCGGCGTGTCGATGACGGCGAGCCTGACCCCGGCCTGCCGCAGGTGCATCAGTGCCTCCCTGAGGTCGCCGAGCGCCACTCTTGCGAAATAGGGCGTCTCGGCGGCGCGTGCGTTCCACCATTCCGACAGACTGCCTTGCGGATCGGTATCGATCAGTGCGACCGGACCGAGCCCGGACCGCTCCGCCTCCACGGCAAGGTGTCCGGACAGGGTGGTCTTGCCGGAGCCACCCTTTTGAGATGCCAAGACCAGCACGTACATGGTTGTTTTCCCGCGGGGGGCATGGCGAGTTGCCCATCGGCACCATCCCCGAGGAGACATCATGAGAATTGCGCCTTTCGTTGCGGTGAAACGGAAGCGCGGAAATTGAAGCTAATTGAATGCGAATTTGCCTTTGGTGTAATCACATTCCGGAAACCATGAGCTGATCGAGCCGGTGCCCGGAAGTCAGGATTTCGCAGCCGATCCGCGCAATGCGAACGTTGCCGTTTACCTGAACGGCGAGTTGGTGCCGCGCGATGAGGCCAAAGTCTCCATCTTCGACGGCGGATTCGTGCTCGGCGACGGCGTCTGGGAAGGCCTCCGGCTGCACAAGGGCCGCCTGCTGTTCGAAGAGGCGCATCTCGATCGGCTGTTCGAAGGCGCACGCGCGATTGCGCTCGATATCAGCCCGCGCGAGCACATCCGCGCCGCACTGCGCGAAACGCTTTCGGCGAACGGGATGGAGCATGGTGTCCATATCCGGCTGATGATCACCCGCGGCATAAAGCGGACGCCCAACCAGGATCCGCGCAACGCCATCGGGAAGCCCACCATGGTGATCGTCGCCGAATACAAGGAGCCGAGCCAGGATGTTGCCCGGCGAGGCCTCGCTCTGGGGACGAGCGCCATCCGCTGCACGCCGGCCAACATGTTCGACATGCGGCTCAACTCGCACAGCCGGCTCAATCTCATGCGCGCGCTGCTCGACGTCATGAAATCCGGCGCGGACGAGGCGCTGATGCTCGACCCGCATGGATTCGTCTCCAGCTGCAATGCGACGAATTTCTTTTTCGTCCGTGGCGGCGAGGTGTTCACCTCGACCGGCGAGTATTGCTTTAACGGAATCACGCGCGGCAATGTGATCGCGCTGTGTCATGCGAACGGGATTCCCATCCACCTCGGCAATTTCACGATCGACGAGGTATATGAGGCACACGAGGCGTTCGTCACCGGCACCTTCGGCGGCATCACACCGGTGCGCGAGATCGACGGACGGAGGCTGCGCGGCGGTGTGCCGGGCCGCATCACGGCGCGCATGCGCGACCTCTACGCGGCGCTCAAGGATGCCGAAGCGGCGAAGCACGGATGAGCGAGGCTGTGCGCATCGCGATGTGGTCGGGGCCGCGCAACATCTCCACCGCGATGATGCGTTCCTTCGAGAACCGGCCGGATGCCGCCGTGATCGATGAGCCGTTCTATGCCTGTTATTTGGCGACCACCGGTATCGATCATCCCATGCGGGAAGAGTCGCTGGCCTCGCAACCGACAGACTGGCGTGACGTGGTGCGCACCATTCTCGGGCCGGTGCCGGAGGGCAGGCCCATCTGGTACCAGAAGCACATGACGCATCACATGTGCGCAGGATTCGGCCGCGACTGGATTGCACAGATGCGCAATGCGTTCCTCATCCGGGCGCCGGAAGACGTGCTCGCCTCCTACACACGGAAGCACCAGGACGTGGCGCTGGAAGACATCGGCTTCGTGCAGCAGCGCGAGATCTTCGAGCGCGAAGCCGATCGGCTGGGGCAAGCGCCGCCGGTCATCGATGGCGCCGATGTGCTGGCCCATCCGCACGGCGCGCTTTCAGCATTATGCACGGCGCTGCACATTCCACTTTCCGAGACGATGCTTTCCTGGCCGCCTGGGCGCCGCGATACGGATGGCGTGTGGGCGCCCGTCTGGTACGGCGCGGTCGAGCGTTCGACAGGGTTTGCTACGCCGAAGCCGTCCACACCGTTCGAGTCGCTACGCGACGACCTGAAGCCGATTGCGGCGGCCGCCCGTCCCCATTACGAACGGCTGCGCCAGTTCCGGCTGGCCGCCGAGACCGCGCGGGATTGAGCGGAACAATTGTCGCTGCTAGCGAGCTTGTGCTTGCTCGCGGCGGCGCGCCTTCGTAACCATCTGCCCCCATTGTCAGGAGATTGCCATGCTTGATCGGCGCGAAATTCTCATGACCGGGGCTGCCACAGCGGCACTCGCCGGATTCGCGCCGGCGGCCGCAGCGGCGGCTGCGGCAAACCCGGCCGTCTCGAAAAACTTGAATGCTGCGTTCGACGCATTCGTCAACGAGCAGCTCGACCATGCGCCGGAGACCGTCACCCAACTGGGCCTGGACACGGGCAAGCGCGCGCACCAGCGCAGCGAACTCAACGACCGGTCGCTTGCAGAAATCGCTCGCGTGCAGGCGCTCACCGAGGATGAGCTGAAGCGGCTGAAGGCGTTCGACCGAAACACACTCAATGCCAAAGACGCGATCAGCTACGACGTCGTGTTATACGAGCTGCAGCAGCAGGCCGATGCCGGCCGCAAATACCGGTATGCCGGCGGCAATCTGCAGGCGCCGTATGTCGTAAGCCAGCTCACCGGCTCCTATCAGAGCATCCCCGACTTTCTCGACAGCCAGCATCCGATCGCGGACAGGGCCGATGCGGATGCCTACATGGCACGCCTTGAGGCGTTCGCCCGAGTGCTGGACCAGGAGACGGAGCGCGTCAAACAGGATGCCGGAATCGGCGTCATTCCACCGGATTTCGTGCTCGCCGCCACACTGACCCAGATGACGCACCTTCGTGCGCTTCCGGCCGATGGATCGATCCTCTCGCAATCGGTCGCCCGGCGCACCAAGGCAAACAGCATCCCGGGAAACTACGGCGCGGACGCGACGAGCGTCGTGTCCTCCAAAATCTATCCGGCTCTCGACCGTCAGATCGCCGCGCTGAAGGCACTGAAAGCGAAGGCCACGCATGAGGCGGGCGTGTGGCGCCTTCCCGATGGTGCATCCTATTATGCAGATTCGCTCACCCAATCGACGACCTCGACCATGTCTCCCGACCAGGTGCACAATTTCGGCATCAACTTGGTCCGGCAGATTTCCGACCAGGCCGGCGGGATCATGCGCACTCAGGGCCTGACAAAGGGGACGGTTGGCGAGCGGCTGCACGCGATGTATCGCGATCCGAAATTCCGCTATCCGAATACCGATGCCGGCAAGGAAAAGCTCATCGCCGATCTGAACAAGAAGGTCCAGGACGTCCGCGCCAGGCTGCCGAAATATTTCGATGTGCTCCCGAAGGCCGACGTCGTCATCGCGCGTGTGCCGAAATATCTCGAGGCGGGCGCGCCAGGCGGCTACTACGAGAACCCATCGCTCGATGGAACGCGGCCCGGACGCTATTACATCAATCTCCGCGACACCGCCGACATCCCCAGCTGGTCGCTGCCGACGCTCACCTTCCACGAATCCATTCCCGGCCATCACCTGCAGGGTTCGATCCAGCAGGAGGCGAACCTGCCGCTGATCCGCAAGCTGACCGGCTTCACCGCCTACGTGGAAGGATGGGCGCTTTATGCGGAGCAGCTCGCCGTCGAAATGGGGATGTACGACCATGACCCGTTCGGACACATCGGCCAGTTGCACGACGCATTGCTGCGGGCCGTGCGGCTCGTCGTCGACACCGGCATTCATGCCCAGAAGTGGAGCCGCGAGCAGGGCATCAAGTATTACGTCGATGCCATCGGTGATCCCGATGCCGCGGCCGCGAGCGAAGTGGATCGCTACTGCGTATGGCCGGGCCAGGCCTGCGCCTACATGGTGGGCAAGGTCGATATCATGCGCCTGCGCAGCTTCGCCCAGATGTCGCTCGGTGCAAAATTCGACCTGCGCAAGTTCCACGATACGGTGCTGCTGTGTGGAGCGGTGCCGATGATCGTTCTCGGCAGGCTGGTAAAGGGATATGTGGCGGCCAGTGGCGGCCCGGCCATGTAGCCGCCCAGTTTCCCGTCCTCGTCGGTTCCGGAAACCACTTGCGGAACAAGGCGTTGTCGGAAGGAGACGCAAGCCTCCTTCCCGATGATCGATAGCATTACGACGTATTTCCACTGGGTGCCGCGCTGGATTGTCGCCAGCGCGGTCTTCGCTCTGATCCT
>DASYBT010000189.1:0-6787 GCA_036500585.1 Rhizomicrobium sp. | reverse complement strand
GGCTTCCAGCAGGCCCGCGATCCGCGTCTCGCCCACGGCCAGCGCGCCCAGGATCAGCGCGCGATGGGAGATGGATTTGTCGCCCGGCACGCGCGCCACACCCCGCAAGGGTCCGGACTGGCGGGCCGTCAGCGGGCGCTTAACCTCTGAATTCATGGCTTGAAGTCCGCCTGCCGCCTCACCAGATAGGACCTCCGGCCGGGAACCGGTGCGCCCGTGCTGCTCTTCTTTACAGAGCGGCCCGGAAGTGGCAAACGACCCGGCCTTCGCGAAACCCCGATTTGAGGAACCATGAAATTGGCCAAGGCCGACCTCGGACAAAAGCGCGTCTGCCCGTCCTGCCAGGCGCGGTTCTACGATCTGCAGAAGCGGCCCATCGAGTGCCCGAAATGTCATTTCGCGTTCGAGCCGGAGTCCCTCTTCAAGCAGCGCCGCACCCGCCAACCGGAAGCCGTCCCGGTCGTCGGCGCCGCTGCTGTGGTTGAAGAGGCGGACGAAGAACAGGAGGCCGAGGAGGCCGAGAACGAAGAGGCCGAGGGCGTCGAGGCAGAGCCTGTCGTCTTGACGGGCGATGAAGACGACGAGGAAGAGGCGGCAACGGAGGAAGAGGAAGCCGAAGGCGCCGGCATGAGCGTGGTCGAAGGCGAGCCCGAAGACATCGAGGATATCGAGGTCGAGGAGGAAGACGACGCCGACGCCGAGCCGCTGCTTGAGGAAGTGGAAGAAGACGGCGACGATGTCGCCGGCATTCTCGATCCCGGCGTTACGAAGGACGAGCGATAGCTCATCCTTCGCAACGCAGAAATCAGAACTCGGAAGTCAGAAATCAGAACGAAACGAGGTACGAGAGATTTGAGAAAAATGTCAGAGTCGAACCCATCCGACTTCTGATCTCTGATTTCTGCGCGCGATCAGCGCGCTACGGGGCTGTAGCTCAGTTGGGAGAGCGCGTGAATGGCATTCACGAGGTCAGCGGTTCGATCCCGCTCAGCTCCACCAGTCTTCGCTGCGCAGCAGCGGAGACTGCCACGGCGAAGCGCGCTAGCGCGAAGACGGGGAAGGGATCGAGATGGCTCGCCAGCCGAATTACCCCCGCCTGTCATCCCCGGCGAGCAGCGCGCGCTAGCGCGATGCGAGGGAAGGGGACCCAGGTATGTCCGGCAATGCGATCTCCCCGAGGAGCCTCGAATAAAGATCGTTCCAGCCGGAATTGTGTTTCTCGATCAGTTTGATCTTCCACGCGCGATTCCAGCCTTTGATCTGCTTCTCGCGGGCGATGGCGACGCCGATGTCGTCGTGCAGTTCGTACCAGACGAGAATGTGCACGCCGTACTTCTTCGTGAATCCCTTTACGATGTCGTTCTTGTGCTCCCAGGTGCGCCGCAACACATCGTTCGTCACGCCAGTGTAGAGTGTACCGTTCCTGCGGCTTGCGAGAATGTAGACGAAGTAGCAGCGTTCTCTCACCGGCTATATCCTGCTCACGGCTGCACCTGGGCCCCCTTCCCTCGGCTCGCGCAACAATGCGCGAGCCTCGCCGGGGATGACAAGCTTTGGAATACAGCGAGAGGCTGAGTCCCCTCCGGCCTCGCCTTTGCAGCCAAGCGTCTTCGCTAGCTGGGATCACGACTTGGGTGCAGCTGGACCTTCAACGCCCGGATCGTTGGGCTGTTGTCGAGCGCGTTGGATTCGATCGGCGTGGCGCGCAGCTTCAGATGCGCGAAGATGGTGCGTGCGCCTTCCACTTCTTCTTCGGAAATTGGGTGTGGATACGCCGCGCCGTCGCGCGTCAGCGGCAGGATGGTCAAGGTCACCGATTGCAGCACATTGCCGCCGATCACCAGCGCGCGCTCCGGCGTCACCTTCACCACCACATCGCAATGCGTCGGCGCGTAGTCGCCCATGTCCTTGCGGCGGTCGGCGAGCGAGCGATAATCGGTGCCGGCGCGCGAGTTGCACAACAGATCGCCCGGCATGATCGGCTGCTCGCCGGCATCGTAGGCAACGTACGCGGCATCCGGCGCGTTGCCATCGCGCGCCTGAATGGCCTGATCGATGTAATCGCGATGGGCGATGGAGCGGCGGAATTGCGCCATGTCGCCGAGGCCCGCTTCGCACATCACCCACGACACGAACGCAGCCGACCACGGCTCGACCCACTGAACCGCATCGCCGCCGGGTGCCTTCCACGCGGCGTTCTGCTCAGCCAGAATCTTTGCGCCATCCGGTGTCGCAGACCAGTAGCCGCTGATCGTCGTATCCATCGCCGGATCGTCCTCGAGATCGCCGATCACCAGCGCCTTGCGCTGAATTTCCGGCGCGGGTAGGGCGGGGTTCAACGCATCCGGCACCAGCCCTTCCGGCAACGTTCGCGATTGCTCGGCGCTCGCATCCACTGTCTGGAATCCGAAAAAGGCCCACTCCTGCACGGCGATGTCGACGATGCGGTGGCGCAGATCCGTCGGACCGATGCGGCAGGCCGCTTGATATACCGCCACGGTTCCGCGCGTGCCCGTTACGCGATCCGACGGCGGGATCACATCGAAGACGTTGCGCGGCAGCCGATCCATCGCGTGGGCGGGAGCGGCCACAAGCAGCGCGGCGAACAGTGTTGCTAAAATGTGCACCCTCCCCTTGAGGGAGGGTCGAAATTCGCGAACGTCAGTGATGCGAATTTCGGGGAGGGGTTGATTCCGCTGTCGGAAGAACGACCCCTCCCCGAAAAATCCTTCGCGCCAATTTGCCCTATCGCCCCGCTGCTTGATCGCGAGGCGCTTCGGATTTTTCGACCCTCCCTCAAGGGGAGGGTTCAATTTGATTTTGCTTGAGCCGATCATGTTCTAATGATTGAGCAAATCGGGTTCGAAGGCCGACCGCGGAATCGCGTCGCGCAAACGCCGGGCGAACGCCGCCAGACACACTTCCGATCTTGCCAACGGGCCGGTGACATAGCTCCCGGATGACATCCCCGCCTGCACCCGCGCGATCAGCACCGTATCCTCGGCATTCACCTGGCGGTTGATGCGCCAGTTGAGGTAGCGCGCCGCGCGCACTTCGCGCCGCGCATCGGGCCGCGCATAGGCGATCTCGCGAATGACGGCCTGTGTCGGAGAAACCGGAATGAGCTGCATGAAATCGATTTGATCCGGGTACACATCGAACGCCACATTCGGCCACAGCCGATAGTAATTCCACATCCGCCGCTCGCGCGCCGGCAAATGATCGAACAGCTGCAGCAGTGATTGGTACGCTCGCTCCGGCCAATTTGCGGATGGCTTCTCTGTGATCGTGCCGTGCATCTTGTCGACCCACGGCTTGGCCTCAATGCCGTAGGTGCCACCGAACAATCGCGTGAGTCCCGGATGCGCCACGGGAATGTGCAACCCGTCGCCATAATTATCCGCGATGTTCTTCCAGTTCACCGCGCGCGGACGCAAGGTGACGCGGCCCTGCGGCTGCAGGTTCTCGAAATCGTGCGGCGCGATCTCATCGTCGTAGGGCGACATCATCTCGGCGACGGAGGGCAGACCCTTTTCCGTGCGCACGAAGATGAAACCGCGCCAGATCTCCTGCTCGAGCGGAACAAGGCCGTGGCGTGCGGGGTCAAGAGACTCGAAACCCTGCCACGGCGGCACGGACTTCAGCGATCCGTCCAGCCCGTAGCTCCACGCATGATACGGACACACCAGCCGATGGCCGCAATTGCCGCGGTCGCCGTCGGCCAGCCGCGAGGCGCGGTGGCGGCACACATTGTGGAAGCTGCGAACCTCGCCATCGGCACCTCGCAGCGCCAGGAAGCGTTCGCCGAGAATATCCAGCGTGTGATAGTCGCCGGCTTCCGGGATGTCGTTGCGGTGACAGATCAGGTGCCAGGCGCGCGAGAACAGGTGGCGCCGCTCGGCCTCGAAGAACGCCGCATCGCTGTAGATCCACGCCGGCAAGCTCCGCTCGTAGGCTTCCATCACCACCGTGTCCCTGAAAGCGCCGCAATTGTTCCCGAAGGATAAACGCGTTCGCCACCGAGTCGCAATTCGAGGAAGCGGGTTGCAATTGACCGCGCCGCGCACATCGGCGAAGAACCTTGCGCTCCACACCGATCACGTCGAGGCCTTCACCGTTGAATTTCATCGATGCGCGGCAGGTGCCGTCGGGCACCAAACTGACGCCCGATCTCGTCATCGTCGGTGGCGGGCCGGCCGGCATTTCGCTCGCGCTGGCGCTGGCCAACACCAAGGCCAAAATCCTGCTGCTGGAAAGCGGCGGCATGGAGTTCGATGCCGCCACGCAGGCGCTCTATGCGGGCCAAGAGACCGGCGTGAAGTATTACGCGCTGGATGCCACGCGCCTGCGCTATCTCGGCGGCTGCACCAATCACTGGGGCGGCTGGTGCCGGCCGCTGGATGAGGACGATTTCGAGAAGCGCGACTGGCTGCCTCATTCCGGCTGGCCGTTTCCGCGCGCGGAGATCGAGCCCTATTTCCCGCGCGCGCAATCGCTGATCGAAGCCGGGCCGTTCCTGTATGACGAACTCGCGAAGGGACCGATGCCGCAGCCGCTGCTTTCGCTGGGGCAGGGCGGACTCTACAACAGCTTCTTCCAGTTCAGCGTGTGGCGCGGCAACCCGACCCACCTGCCGACGCATTTCGGCGAGCGCTATGCCACGGACCTGAAACGCATTCCCAATTTGCAGGTGATGCTGCACGCCAATGTCACGGGTATTCGGCTGGCGCACGATCCGCGCTGGGTCGATCATCTCGATGTGACGACCTTGTCGGGCAAGCGATTCACCGTGGCGCCGCGGCATGTGGTGCTGGCGGCCGGTGCGCTGGAAACCGCGCGGCTGTTGCTCGCCTCGAACGACGTGGCAACCGCCGGCATTGGCAATGGCAACGATCTCGTCGGCCGCTTCTATGCCGACCATGCCATCCCGCGCGACACCGCGACGATGGCGGTGTTCGGCGGCGACATCGCCGGCGTCTACAAGGATACGCAGGACATTCGCGGCGCGCATTGCCGCGCCACCTTGTCGGCGACGCAGGATTTCAAGCGCGCGCGGCACCTGCTCGGCGCGCTGGTGACGGTGGAGCAGCATGTGCCGCTGGATGCGCTCGGCGCCGCGGCGGTGACAACGACATCCGCCGCGCTTGGCGTCGACGGCAGCAATGCGCGCGCCTATTCGCTGGGCTGCGGGATCGAGCTGGCGCCCGATCCGGAGCGCCGCCTCACGCTCACGGGCGAACGCGACGCGCTCGGGATGCCGCGCCTCAAGCTGAACATAACGATTTCCGACGACGATTTCGCGCGCTACCGCACCAGCCTGCTCGAGCTGGGGCGGCAATTGCTCGCCAGCAAAACCGGCATGCTGCGGCTCGACAGAAAAACGCGCGCCGAGTGGCTTTCCGTGATGGACTGGGGCAACCACCACATGGGAACCACGCGCATGCATCGCGATCCGAAACAAGGCGTGGTGGATGCCAACAGCCAGGTGCACGGGATCGCCAATCTGTTCGTGGCGGGCAGCGCGGTGTTCCCGACCTATGGATCGTCCAATCCGACGCTCAATCTCGTCGCGCTTGTCTTGCGGCTGGCCGATCACCTGAAGGGAATCTTCCGATGACCAAGCCCGATCGCCGCGTGGTGATTGGTGGCGTTGCCGCGCTTGGCGCCGTCGTGGTTGCCGGAATCGGCTATGAAGCGTCGCATCTCATCGGCAAGCACTATCCGCCGACGCCTTATGACGATCTGCTGGCGCTGTTGCCCGATCGCGAGGCGGCGAAGGCGGTCGGCACGGCATTCCTGAAGGATCATCCAGACTTCACGGCGAAAGCCGCCGCCGCCGTGCTGCGCAAGCACATCGGCAAGCAGAAGCTGGACGCCGTGCTGCAAAGGGAGATCGCCAGCGGCGCGCTCACCGAAGCCGGTCACTGGGTGGTCCCGCAAACCCTGGCAGGGCTTTGCGCGCTGGCGGCGAAAACGTAGTAGGCTTTGGACCAAAGAAGGGGAAATCATGCCGCTGGAAATTGTCGGCGCCGCCTATCCGCGCACCGGAACCGTATCGCTGAAGATGGCGCTCGAGCAGATCGGCTTCGGACCGTGCCACCACATGGCCGAGATGATCGCGCACCCGGAAATGGGGGCGATGTGGATCGCGGCGGCGCAAGGCCGGCCCGATTGGGATGCGATTTTCGCCGGCTACCGCTCCTGCGCCGACGCGCCGAGTTGCTATTACTGGCGCGAGCTCACGGCGAAATATCCGCACGCCAGGGTCATCCTGACGGAGCGCGATCCCGAAGACTGGTTTGCGTCGGCAAACAGCACGGTGTTCTCGCCCGCATGGGTGGAAGCGACGTTGAAGATGCCGCTCGGGCCGTTCTTCCAGACGCTCTACGATTTCTACGGCGACAAGATCTACGATCACGATTTCATGGTCGCGACCTACAAGAGCTACTGCGAAGACGTGAGGCGGACGATTCCGGCAGAGCGTTTGCTTGTGTATCGCACCGGCTCAGGCTGGGAGCCGCTGTGCCGCTTCCTCGGTGTCGCCGTTCCCGACGCGCCGTTCCCCAAACTCAACACCCGCGACGAAATGCAGGCGATGCTGTCCAAGGCGATCGACAAGGGCTCGATGGGCCCAGACGACATCGACCTCGGGCATCACTGAGGACGTGAATAATGAACATACCCTCCCCTTGAGGGAGGGTCGAAATTTGCAAACGTCGTGCAGCAAATTTCGGGGAGGGGTCCATCGCGTAGTTCCGGTTTTACCCCTCCCCGAAAATTCTCCGCT
>DASYBT010000188.1:0-1712 GCA_036500585.1 Rhizomicrobium sp. | reverse complement strand
CCCACGAGGGGGAGGTAAGACTCAAGCTTCCAGTTCGCTATCCCAGTAAAGATAGTCGGCCCAGCTGTCGTGCAGGTAATTGGGCGGGAAGCGGCGGCCGTTGTTGCGCAGCTCCGTCACCGTCGGCTTGTGCGGCGGGTTGCGCGGATACATGGCGATGTGATGCGACAGCCGCGCGCCTTTCAAGAGATTGCACGGCGCGCACGCCGTCACCACGTTGTCCCATGTCGTCTTGCCGCCGCGTGAGCGCGGGATCAGGTGATCGAACGTGAGATCGCTCGGCGCGCCGCAATACTGGCACTCGAACTTGTCGCGCAGGAATACGTTGAACCGCGTGAACGCCGGATTGCGCGCGGGCTTGATGTATGTCTTGAGCGAGACGACGCTCGGCAGCTTCATCTGGAAGCTGGGCGAATGCACGACGCGATCGTATTCGGCGAGGATGTTCACGCGATCCAGGAAGACGGCCTTGATGGCATCCTGCCAGCCCCACAGGGACAGCGGAAAATAGCTGAGCGGCCGGTAATCCGCATTCAGCACCAGCGCCGGGCAGTTTTCAGGTGTTCGCTCGGCGGCTAACACGAGAACTCTCCTGTGAAGACGTGTCTCCTCCTTGGTCCGCGGGAATGTAAGGGGCCGGAGGCGAATTGCCAACGGTGGCGCGGCTGCGGCCAATCTACGCGATTCGCTGTGACAAAAGCGCGACGCTCAGCCTAAGGAGCGAGAATTTTCCGCCCGTGGCTAAGGCTTGGCGGCATCGCGTGGGAAACTTTGGCGCGAGTCCTCGCTGCCATACAGCAGAACGACGGACGTGCCGTTCAGGCGCGCGCGGAGCTCGTCAAAGGCCGGTATCGAGAACAGGCCGTCATTGGTCAACGGCACCAGCAGAAGGTCCGGTTCCCACCGCGGACGATCGGCGCGCGACAGGCGTAACCCGTCGTCGGAAAGCCGCAAGGTGATGGGACCGTAGCCCCCCGCATAGCGTTCCAGTTTGGCGCGCGGGATGGTTACGGGATTCATCTCGGCTTCCATCTCGGCCTTCGCCCAGCGATATTCCGCAAACCGCTCCGGTGGCAAGTCTGGCTTGCCGCTCAACTTGGCGAGGGCATCCAACTCGGCGGTCGGCACCGCCTTGCTCCCCGGCACCTTGATGTCGGGGATGACGCCTGTGCCTTCCCAGTTCGTTTTGCTGATGGGATTGATTGGCCGGTTATACGAGACGCTGAGAATGAACTGCGGCGGAATCGGAAACTTCTTGTTGTTGTTCGCCGCACCGTAAGTGGTGCTGCCGACGATGGTCGCCGCCTTTTCCTGCTGCAATCCATAAGGTACGGCCTCGGCGGCCGAAGCCACGTGGCCGTCGACCAAGACGTAGATCGGTTTGCCGGCATTGGGCGTGACGAAGGACTTCTCGAAAAGGTCTGCGGCATCGCTGTCACCGCCGCCGTTGCCGCGCAGATCGACGATGATCGCGTCCGCGTCCTTCAGGAAGCGTGCCGCATCTTCATAGGATTTTGGCGTAAGGCCCGGTGTCCAGTGAAACGCAGTAAGCTTGAGATATCGGATATTGCCGGGGAGAATGGTGAGTTCGGTGAGGCCGCTGTTCTCGCGAAGGGCGACGGCGCGATAATAGGCGTCCATGCCCTGGTCGCTCTTCGGCGGCGCAATCTCCGCGGCATAGGCTTGCGGATCGCTGTCGAGATACAAATGGC
>DASYBT010000187.1:0-4472 GCA_036500585.1 Rhizomicrobium sp. | reverse complement strand
CGGCACGGCCCCCGACACGACCCACACGCCGAAAGCTATTGTTCCCGCTGCGCCGCCGCCGACGCAGACAGAGCTGACCCAGACGGTGCCGCCGGAGCGGAGGGTTGCGACGGTCACGACTTCTCCAAGTACTCCTCTGGGCAAACCTGCAGTGGCTGCAACAACACCAGGGGATGGGGGGGCTTCAACGGCACCTACACCTTCGACCACTCCAGCGCCGGCAAAATCCGCCGGCGGGTTTGTGCTGCAGATTGGCGCCTACAAGTCTGAGGCCGAAGCGATGGCGTCATGGCGCGCCTACAAGTCCGCGCACGGCGCTGTCGCCAATTTCGAACCCGATATTCGGGAGGTCCAGCTGCCGGGCAAGGGCACGTGGTATCGCCTGCGCATAGGCTCATTCGCCAGCATTGCGGACGCCAACACGCTTTGCGCGCGGCTGAAGTCCGGTGGCGCAAACTGCTTCCCAGCAAAGCGCTAGGAGCGAAATGAGGGCGCGCGGGCGTGTTGTGTATGGCTGCGCGGGCACCGCGCTTAGCGCCGACGAGCGTGCCTTCTTCGCCGACGCCCAGCCGTGGGGCTTCATCCTTTTCGCGCGCAATTTGGAAAATCCGGAGCAGGTGAAGCGGCTCGTTCGGTCGCTCCGCGATAGTGTCGGCGACGCGAATGCGCCGGTGCTGATCGATCAAGAAGGGGGCCGCGTGCAGCGGCTCAAACCGCCGCACTGGAACGACAGGGCCGCCGCGCGCCAGTTCGGCGAGTTGTACGAGACGGATGCGGAACTCGCACGCGAGGCCGTTTATCTTAACACAAGGCTGATCGCGCACGATCTCGCCTCGCTCGGCATCACGGTGAACTGCGCGCCGGTATTGGATCTGCCGGTTGAAGGCGCCAGCGACGTGATCGGCGACCGTGCCTTCGGGCGCGATACTGCCATGGTCATCGAACTGGGACGTGCTGTTATCGAAGGTTTACTTGATGGTGGCGTCCTGCCGGTGATGAAGCATGCGCCGGGCCACGGCCGCGCCACCGCCGATTCGCATCTCGACCTACCGCGGGTCACCGCACCGGCCGACCAGCTGAGTGAGGTGGATTTTCTGCCGTTCCGGGCACTCGCCCCCGATTGCCCCTGTGCGATTAGCGCGCACGTGGCCTACGAGGCGATTGATTCTGACGGGCCGGGAACCACGAGTCAGCGCATCATCCGGCAGGTGATCCGCGGTGAAATTGGCTTCGACGGCCTGTTGTTCACAGATGATTTGTCCATGAAGGCGCTTTCCGGCTCTCTTGCTGAACGCACGGAGAAGGCGTTGTCCGCGGGATGCGATATCATCTGCCACTGCAACGGTAAGATGGACGAGATGACGAGCGTAGCGAGCGAAATGAAACCGCTGGAAGGCGATTCGCTGAGGCGCGCGGAAAAGGCGCTGTCGCGCCTACATGCGCCCGAAGACCTCGATCTTGGGCTGGCGGAAGCGCGCGTGGCCGAGCTTCTGGGGATCAACGCGTGATTGCGGTGGAAGACGAAGACCAATTCAACGAAATGGAGCCGGTGCTTGTCGCTGGCGACGAAGCACTCGTCGTAACGGTCGACGGCTTTGAGGGGCCGCTCGATCTGCTGCTCACGCTGGCGCGCGATCAGAAAGTCGATCTGGCCAAGATATCGTTGCTCAAGCTCGCTGATCAGTATCTTGAATTCGTCGAGTCGGCGCGGCGCCGCAATCTGGAGCTTGCCGCCGACTACTTGGTGATGGCCGCTTGGCTGGCCTATCTGAAATCCCGCCTGCTTTTGCCGCAGCCGGCGGATGTTCAGGGTGAGCCGACGGCGTACGAACTGGCAGCGCGGCTGAGGTGGCGCCTGCAGCGATTGGAGGCCATGCGCGAGGCGGCGACGCGACTGATGGCCCATGACCGGCTCGGCCGCGATGTGTTCGGCCGCGGCGCGCCTGAGCCGGTGAACGTCGTCAAGCTGCGTACCTACAAGGACTCCCTGTACGATCTTTTGTCGGCCTACTCGCAGCAGCGGTTGAAAGGCGCGAAGATGTCGACGTACAGCGTGCAGCACGCGCCGGTTCTGCTCATCGAGGAGGCGCGCCAGCGGTTGGAGCGGATGCTCGGCCGAATGGGAAATTGGAATGGCCTGTCAACTCTCTTGCCGCAAGAGTGGAGTTTTGGAATGAGGCGCAGATCGGCGCTTGCGAGCACGCTGCTGGCGTGCCTAGAACTGGCCAGAGACGGTCGAATCGAGTTGCGCCAGATGCGGCCCTTCGATGAGGTATATGTGAAAGATCGCGTGGAGGCCGCGTCATGAACCGCGTGGTTCGTCTAGCCGAGATTGCCGCCGAAGCGGAAGCCGAGATCATGTCACACGAAGAGGTTTCGCTTCTGCATCAGGAGCCGTCGCCGGCGTTGGAGATCAATGCCGAACATTTGCGCATGGTCGAGGCGCTGCTGTTCGCTGCCTCCGAACCGCTCAGCGAGCTGGCGCTGTCGGGCGCCCTTCCACAGGGCAGCGATGTGCGGCCGCTGCTGACCGAACTTCAGAGAATCTACGAGAGGCGTGGCGTAACCCTCGTGAAAGTTGCCGACAAATGGCAGTTCCGCACGGCACCCGATCTGGCATTCCTGCTGCGCAAGGAGCAACCGGAGCAGAAGCGGCTGTCCCGGGCGGCCATCGAGACGCTGGCCATCGTCGCCTACCACCAGCCGGTGACTAGGGCGGAGATCGAGGACATTCGCGGTGTGGCGCTTTCGAAGGGCACCTTGGACATCCTGATGGAGGTTGGCTGGGTGAAGATTCGGGGCCGCAAGAGGACCCCTGGCCGCCCGGTGACGTACGGGACGACGGAAAGATTCCTGGTGCAGTTTGGGTTGGAAAACGTGGCGCACCTGCCGGGAATGGATGAACTGAAGGCCGCGGGATTCCTGGAAGCATTGCCGCCATCCGGCCTGGATATCCCTTCGCCGTCCGACGAGCTTACGTCCGATGAAGACCCTTACGATCCCGCGGAAGACGTAACAGCCGACGATGCCGATCAGGACGCAGGCTGAGGCGCGCGCACGATCAACCGTCAGTGCCTCATACAAAATTTACCGTTCCTTGATGAGATGCCCTGTCGCAACGGCCGTCGGGGCCCTCCGAAATGTCTGCAGATCGTGCGGTTCGTAGCCTTTGCTCGCTTGGGGGAGCGTCCACAAGCCGGGTGCTGAATCTTGTCTCGGTCGCTGCAAACAAGGGCGGCGATCCGGAGTACAGCGCCAATCCGATGTTCGTGTCCCCGATCATGAACACGTCGATCCTGGTGAAGCACCGGATCCGGCCGCATGAAGAATACCTTTTTCGCGGTCCGGTCAGCGTAGCGACGAAAATCATCGTGCCATTCGATCGCAACGATCTGCGGCTGGGCGGGCGTTCGTTCTTCGTCGATGAAAAGGGCTTCAACGATGTTCTGAAGGAACTCGGCAACTACCATAGCGGCGGACTGGAGAGGGACGCCGAGGTGATGCGCCTCGTCAACCGTGTGCCGTCACTCGATCCGTTTCTGCTCCGCGAATACCTCAAGATGCATGAGGTCATCGTCCCCAATTGCTACCTGGAAGTTTCCGCCGCCGATCGCATGCGCATGTACGATTTCGCGGCCAAAGATATGCTGGCCTTCATCCAGCTCGCGACCGGCAATACGGTCGGGCGTAACGACGCGATGACGGACCGCTTCGTCTCCGCATTGCTGGCCGACGATTCCAGCGAACGGCTGGAGCCGCTGCGAACGGTGCTGATGCTGGATGGCAACGAGTTTCGCGAAGGGGTGTTTAGCTGGCGGGGCTTTCTCTACTACAAATGGTCGCTCTACACAGTTTGGCCGGAAGTCACGCCGGTTCTGAAGCAAATTCAGGATATCCGCCCGCGCGGCCTGCCAGGCCCTGAGGATGCCGAATATATTGCGGTCGCTCGCCGGCGCATCGCCGAAGCGGTCAAAATCGCAGCGGTCGAAGTGAACCGCATTCTCAAGGTGTACGACACGGCCTATTCGGACCTTATCGAGAAGGGACAGCCGCGCTCATTCCGCGATTTTCTGCTGAGCGCGCCGCACATGTTCCTGCAGCTCGGCGAGAAGATGGCCGCGATCTCGCACATCACCAGCTTCTGGGGGTACCGTTTCCAGGCAAAGGATGCGGCACGGCCCGATGCCGATGAGCTGGTGGCAGTCCTTCAAGACTTCGAATCCGGCTTCCCTGTTCCGCCTGTGCGCCAACTGGCGGCTGCGGGGTAAGATTTCTCGCGGATCCTTCCGGCTACAAGATCTTGTGTGCGGAGAGACCCGACAGCAGTTGAAGTCACGATGTGCCGCGTTGCGAGCTCGTTGCTGACTGACCGGTCAGTTAGTTAGAGCGTGATCGGCCTTTTGTGAATCGGTAGGGGATTCCCAAAGAGGCGCGAGTCAGATTCAAGATGCGGGCTGGGTATGGAGGCCGGC
>DASYBT010000186.1:0-13686 GCA_036500585.1 Rhizomicrobium sp. | reverse complement strand
AGAAATAACGTGGAATCGCCCATCACAGTGGTCTTGCGCCCAGGTTAGATTTTCCACCCACTCCGTCAGCCCCGGTCGCTTCTTGTCATGGTGTCCAATGAAGCCTGGGCGCTCGTAGATCAGATGACCGTCTCGCCGGGTAACTGATCCTGCCACAGGGTTGCAACAACAATCTTGCGCTCCTCGTTGCGGGCTGACCAGCTCCAGCGGGTATTCTTGGGAACGGTCCCGAACTTGGCGAATGCTTCTGTGTGGGTCCACTTCTTCGGCATGGTAATGGGGTTCCCCGCTTAATGCCAGGAGTGGTGTACGTTTAGCCACCGAATAGGAAGTCCTCAATCTGCTGCAGAAGTTGTACCCAATCGATCCAGCGCTCATCAAAGCCCGATAGGCGAAGGTTGGCCTTGTACGGGCTCCTAGCGAAGAGCGGTGAGTCGCCGTCCGTGAAACAACTACAGAATCGAGTCACGGCCAGTGAAACTGCGAGTCATCGCATCCTTGCCTCGGCGAAATTTCTCGTTGCGGCCATTGGGCTTGGCGCTAGGGTGGAGTCATTTCGGGTGAAACCCCACAAAACTAACTGACCGGTCAGTCAGCAATGAAGATGGCCGGCGATGCGACCACCGCCGGCCTCTCCGAAGGCATTGCCGTTACACGGCTACGGACTGGTGTAGTTTCCGGTGCTGCAGGCGCCCGTCGAGTTCAGAAAGTATTGCGTAACCGTGTAGTTGACACCTGCGGCCGAAAGCGTGCCGCTGGTGCCGCAGAGATCGCCGATTTCAAAACCGCTCGCGTCATTCCAGGCCTGCGGGAAGTCCGGATTGCTGCCCGGCGTCGGCACGTTGTCCGTTGTTGCTTCGGCGAACTCATGCGACGCGGCAAAAGTGATGTTGTTGATGCCGCTGCGGCAGTCCGGCTCAACCGCGTAGAACAGATTGTTCTTCGACAGGCGGCTGTCATGCGTGGCGAAATGGTAGGCGCCGAAATCCTGGCACGAGATCGCGCCGTCGAGATTGATCTTCACCGCGGCCGGGAAATACACCATGTAGAGGGTGTTGAGGTCGCTCGGTGGCAGGACGCCGATTCTGATTTGGTGTTCCAGCTCCTTCTGCACGTCGGCATCCGTCAGGTTGAGGGATTTGTGCCGGGGTCTGATCTGCACCTGACCGAGATAGGTGCCGCGGCCGATGGTCTGATTGGTGCCCTTATGGCCGTTGATGCCGACCGATGGCGTATCGTATTGCGCCATCTGATCGAGATAGGTGCTGTTCACCAGCGCCGCGCTGAAGCCGGGAACGGTGGCGACCGTCGTCGGGTTCACGCCGGTATTCCACATCACAGACACGACCTTGACACCGGTGAACACCGACCCGCCATAGTAGTTCACCGGGCCGGCCGGTGGCGGCACGCCTTCCTTCCGCAGCTTGGCCATGTACGAAGGCGTCGGAAAAATGTGATAGGCGCCAACGACCAGCGCCTGCGCTGTGGTCGCCAGTCCGAAGATGGCTGCGGCGGCCGCGCCAACGGCCAGCATACGAGCGTAACGAAGCATGAAGTCCCCCTTGGATTGACGAGCCGACGGCTCCCGGTCGGGACAATGGGGCGGCTTCGGCGGCGACGCAATAGCCTGATTGAGCAGGAGCCATGCTGATCCAGATTTACGAAATCGGCTCACCGCAAGAGGCGCACGCCCTTTCCGCGATGGGCGTGGATCACATCGGCATCCTGGTCGGCGACGGACGCTTTCCGCGGGAACAATCGATCGCCGCAGCGCTCCCGATAATGTCCGCGATCGGCGGCGGCGTAAAATCGTCCGTGCTGTGTCTGTCGCCGGACATCGCGCTGCTACGTCGCGCACTGGATGGGCTGAGACCGGACATCCTGCATCTCGGCTGCGCACCACACCTGCTCGAACCGGAAGCCGTGGCCGACCTGAAGAGGCATTACCCGGAGCAGCAGATCATGCGCAGCATTCCGGTGGGCGACGAGTCCAGCATCGTCCTCGCCCGCAGCTATGAGGCCATTGCCGATTTCCTGCTGCTCGACAGCTACGATGCCGGCGACAATCAGATTGGCGCCACGGGCGCGACACATAATTGGGATCTCGACCGTCGCATCGTCGAGAGCGTTCGCATCCCGGTCATCGTCGCCGGTGGCCTGGGACCGGACAACGCGCGGGCTGCGATCGCCGCAGCCCGCCCCGCCGGGGTCGATTCCAAGACCAGGACGGACAAGCCCGACGGCAGCCACACCAAAGACCTCGCCCGGGTCCGCGCCTTCGTCGCGGCGGTTCACGGGTTTGGTTCAGCCGCCGATCCCGACTAGGCTCGCCCGCATGGCGCTCTCCAATCCCTTTATCGTGCTGTCCTATGTCGGCGGCCCTGCATTGCTGACCAATGCCACGGCCCTCTTCATCATGAGCACGTCCAACCACTTCGCCCGCGCCGTCGATCGTTCACGCTTCATCGCCGACCAGTTGTCCGGCACAGGCACCGTACCCCTGCGAGACTGCCTAGTTGCAGAACTTCCGGAGGTGCATCGCCGTGTGCTGCTGATCGGCCGCGCGCTCGTGTGCTTTTACCTGGCGGCGGGCACGTTCGCGATCGCGACGCTGGGCTCGATCGTCGGTGCGGTGTTCGTCGAAACCTTGGCGCGGTCTCTCGGCTACGTCGCCGTCGGCGGCGCCGCGGTGGCCGGGCTGATCGGCTTCGGCTGCTTTATCGCCGGTGCGTCCCTGCTGGTCGCCGAAAGCAACACTGCGGTACGCTCGCTCTCACGCGAGTACAGCGCGACACTCGCTCTGTCGCAACACCCGATGTGAATCGCGCGGAACGTTCTTCGCGCAATTTCGTTGCACGCACTGCGTGGAAATTATGCTCACGCGGGCTCGAGCGAAGGAGACATCATGGCAAGAGCAAAAGCGAAATCGCGTAAGGGCGGCGGCGGCGGCAGGAAAGCCAAGCGCGGCAGCGGCGGACGCGCCAAAGCAAAGCGCGCCGGCGCACGCAGAACCGGTGCCGCCACGCGTACCAAGGCCAAGCGGGACGGGCGCGGTGCTGCAGCGAAACGCGGTGCTGCAGCGAAACGCGGACGGGGCACTGCTGCCAAACGCGGCGGTCGCGCTGCGGCGGCAAAGAAAAAGGGTCGCGGCGCGGGACGTACAGCGCGCGCAGCCACGGGACGCAAAGCCGGCCGTGCGACGGCCGCAAAGCGCGGCCGCAGTTCCGCGGGACGCGGTCGCAAGGCTCGCCGGCCAGAAGCGGAATCCGAGAACGCGGACGTTCACGGCGAAGGCAACTACACCGCATCGCGCAACTTCCGTCGCGAACAGACGGATTTCGTCCAGCGCAATCGCCGCAACATCGCGAAGATGGGCAAGGAAGCGGAAGAGGCTTTGGAAGGCCGCGAGGGCAACGAACTCCGTGCTGCCGAAAAAGAAGCGAAATCGCACGCTGCCGACGAGCACGAAGGCGAAGAATAGTCGAGTTCGAGGCGCCCGCTTATGCGGTGGGCGTCTCACTTCCTTCCAGCCAAAGGGCGGCAAGCGATTCCAGGCCCGCGGCATCCGCTTCGTCGAAGCGCTTGAGTTTGGGACTGTCGAGATCCAGCACGCCGATGAGGCGGCCGCTGCTCACCAGCGGAATGACAATCTCCGACCGCGACGCCGAATCGCAGGGAATGTGACCCGCGAAACTGTCGACATCCGGCACGACTAGCGTTTCGCGCCTTGCAGCAGCGGTCCCGCAAACACCTCTGCCCATTGCGATGCGCACGCAGGCAGGCTTGCCCTGGAAGGGCCCGAGCACCAGTTCACCGCCACGAACAAAGTAGAAGCCGGCCCAATTGAGGTCATCGAGCCCGTGATAGATCAGCGATGCCAGGTTTGCCGCATTGGCGATGGCATTGCGCTCGCCTTCAAACAGTCCACGCGCCTGCAGAAGCAGCTCGCGATAGATTTCGGCCTTCGTGCCGGAAGGCTTTTCGGCAGCGAACATCAGCCCTGCTTCGGTTTGAAATCGAGCGCGCCGCCGTTCATGCAATAGCGCTGACCCGTGGGCGCCGGGCCGTCTGGAAACACATGGCCCAGATGTCCGCCGCAGCCGGTACAATGCACCTCGGTGCGATCCATCAGAAAGCTGCGGTCGCGAGCGGTGCCGACGGCGCCATCCTTCGGCGCATAGAAACTGGGCCAGCCGGAGCCGCTTTCGTATTTCGTCTTCGAGTCGAACAGCGGACGTCCACACCCGGCGCAAAAGAACTGACCTTCGCGCTTCTCGGCATTCAGCGGACTGGTGCCGGCGCGCTCCGTTCCATGCTTGCGCAGAATCCGGAAGGCCTCCGGCGAAAGCTCCTGCTTCCACTCGTCTTCCGATTTCTGGATGGGGAAATGCTGCTCGGTCATTCGATCTCCATGCTATGCCGCCAGACCTTCTAATTATTTGCGTTCGCGATGCTGTCTTTCAAGAGTGCCTTCAAGGTTCCGTGATTGCCGAAATCCCAATGGCCACCGAAGGCGACATCGTCGACCCGCCATCCTGCGCTGGTGTTCAGCAGGCTGACGGTGTCGGCCCAATCCACCGGCTTGTCCTGCGGGGCGGGATGCGCAACCGCATAGTGAAGCTGCATCTTGCATTGTGCGCTGTCGCCCTTCACGGCGCAGGCGCCGATCTGGAAGGACGTAATGCCCTCGAAATTCGGCGAGAACAGATCGCCCTCAATCATCGGTGGAGAATCCGGATTGGCTTTCTTGAAACGCGCATCTGCCGCCTCGGCATCGGCGAGAAGGTTATCGAGGACGGGCGAGATGTAGGGCTCATATTTCGCCCGCTGCGCCACATCCGGAATACCGTCTTGCGAACTCTGCTGATGCACCCGGTAAAATCCGTTGAGGGTCGCGGCAATCTGCGGATCGGCCGGCTGCGCCGCGCACGGCGAACAGGCCAGCCACCCCGTCATCAAAAGGACCAGCGCCGCCCTCAAGACGCGCGGCTCTTCAGCGAGTCGCGGATTTCGCGCAGCAGCAGGATGTTCTCGGGTGGCGCATCCGGCGTCTCCGGTTCAGGGGATTTCAGCTTGTTGATCTGGCGCACGACGAGGAACAGTGCGACGGCCACGATGAGGAAGCTGATGATCGCGTTGACGAAGATTCCGTAGTTGATGGTGATGGCACCGGCCTTCTGGGATTCGGCCAAAGTCGCCAAATGTGGGCCCTTCAGAGTCAGGAACAAGTTGGTGAAATCGAGACCGCCCGTCATCCAGCCGATCGGTGGGGTGATGATGTCCTTCACCAGCGAATTGACGATGCCGGTGAATGCCGCGCCGATGACAACGCCCACCGCCAGGTCGACGACGTTGCCGCGCATCGCAAACTTCTTGAATTCGTCGAAAATCGCCATGGTCGGCCCTCCAGCCCGTCGAAACCTATTCAGCCGCCCCGGCCGCGGCAAGAAGCCTTGCATCGGGCCGCTTTTTCCGTATAACCCGCCCCTCTTTCGGGCCGACCGGCGTAAGGGCATGCCGTGGCGGTCCTCTAATGCTGCCGGGGCCTTTGCGCCCCAAGGAGACGCAAAATGCCCAAGATGAAGACCAAATCAGCCGCCAAGAAGCGGTTCAGATTCACTGCGAACGGCAAGATCAAGACAGGCCGGGCGAACCATCGCCACCGGCTGATCCGCAAATCCTCCCGCTCGCTTCGCGAGCTGAAGGGCACCTCGGTGCTCTCCGACTCCGAAACCCAGCGCGTCAAGCGCTGGATGCCGTACGCCTAAGGGAGGGCTGATACCCATGTCCCGTGCCCCACGCGCCGTCCCCAGCCACGCCCGCCGCAAGCGGGTTCTCGAACAGGCCAAAGGTTTCCGCGGCCGCCGCAAAAACAACATCACCACGGCCAACGCCGCGGTCGATCGCTCGCTGCAGCACAATTACATCGGCCGCAAGCTGAAGAAGCGCAACTTCCGCGCGCTTTGGATCCAGCGGATCAATGCCGCCTGCCGCGAGCACGGCCTCACCTACAGCCGATTTATCAGCGGGCTCGCCAACGCTGGCATCGAGATCGACCGCAAGGTGCTCTCGGACCTCGCCATTCACGAGCCCGCGGCCTTCAAGGCTCTGGTGGATCAGGCATCCGCTTAGCGTATCCATTCCTCCATCGGAGCACGGCCTTGGCATTCGCCCCAGGCCATGATCTTCATCGTTCCGATTGGGATTGAACATGAGCGATTTTCAGACTCTCGAGCGCGATCTTCTCGGCGCGATTGCCGGTGCGGCTGACGAAGCCGCGCTGGAGCAGGTGCGCGTGGCGGCGCTTGGCAAGAAGGGCTCGGTCAGCGAACTGCTGAAAACCCTCGGCGGCATGTCGCCGGAGGAGCGGAAGGAGAAAGGCCCGCTCATCAACGGCCTGCGCGACTGCGTGAGCGAAGCCATCGCCGCGCGCAAAACCGAACTGCAGGAGCAGGCGCTGAATGCGCGGCTCGCCTCGGAGCGCATTGATGTCACCTTGCCGGTGCGGCCGGAACCGCAGGGCACCATCCATCCTGTGAGCCAGGTACTGGACGAGATTACGGCGATCTTCGCCGATCTCGGATTCGCCGTGGCCGAAGGTCCGGATGTCGAAACCGACGACTACAACTTCACCAAGCTGAACATCCCGCCGGATCACCCCGCGCGGCAGATGCACGACACGTTCTATGTGTCACCGCAGGCCGATGGGTCCAGGCATGTGCTGCGCACGCACACTTCGCCGGTGCAGGTGCGCACCATGCTGGCGCAAAAGCCGCCGATCCGCATCATCTCGCCGGGCCGCACCTATCGCGTGGATTCCGACGCGACCCACTCGCCCATGTTCCACCAGATCGAAGGTCTGGTGATCGACGAGGTGACGCATCTCGGTCACCTGAAATGGGTGCTGGAGGAATTCTGCAAGGCCTTCTTCGAAGTGGAAAAGGTGGAGCTGCGCGCGCGGCCCAGCTTCTTCCCGTTCACCGAACCGAGTGTGGAATGGGATCTGCGCTGCGACCGCTCGACACCGGGCAGAATCGTGTTCGGCACCGGCAACGATTGGCTGGAGCTGGCCGGCTCCGGCATGGTGCACTCGAAGGTGCTCGTCATGTGCGGCATCGATCCCGAGAAATACCAGGGCTACGCGTTCGGCGGCGGCATCGATCGTCTCGCCATGCTGAAATACGGCATCCCGGACATCCGGCCGTTCTTCGAATCCGATGTGCGCTGGCTGAAGCATTTCGGCTTCGCACCACTCGACATCCCGACGCTTGACGGAGGGCTGTCGCGATGAGCGGACAACAAACACGCGTGCAAAAATGCCCCCCTCCACTCGCGGGAGGGGGCACGCGCGCAGCGCGTGGGGGAGGGGGCGGTGGAATTTGCCCCTCCCCCGCTCAAGCTCTCGCGTTGCTCGCGCTTGATCGCCCCCTCCCTCAAGGGGAGGGGGAAAGTCGCGTGTGGGAGAGCAGGCGATGAAGTTCACGCTCTTCTGGCTGAAGGATCACCTCGAAACCGAAGCCGATGCGCAGGCCGTTGCGGACAAGCTCACCTCGGTCGGTCTCGAAGTGGAATCGATCGAGGATGCCGGCGCGCGGCTGAAGGACTTCACCGTCGCCTATGTCATCTCCGCCGAGAAGCATCCCAACGCCGACAAGCTGAAGCTGTGCATGGTCGACACCGGTTCGGGCCAACCCGTGCAAGTGGTATGTGGCGCGCCGAATGCGCACACCGGCATGATCGCGGTGTTCGCCAAGCCCGGCGTTGTCATTCCATCAACCGGCGCGGAACTGAAGATCGGCACCATCCGCGGCGTCGAATCGCTCGGCATGCTGTGCTCGGCGCGCGAGCTGATGCTGGGCGACGATCACGACGGCATCATCGAATTGCCGGCGGATGCGAAGGTCGGCGATCTCGCGGCGCACGCGCTGGGCTTGAACGATCCGGTCATCGATGTGTCGATCACGCCCAATCGCGGCGATGCGACGAGCGTGTATGGCATTGCGCGCGATCTGGCGGCAGCCGAGTTCGGTGCGCTGAAGGACGGGTCGGTGAAACCGATCGCGGGGCAGTTCCCATGCCCGAGAAAGATTCACCTGAACTTCTCGGCCGAAACCGCGAGCGCATGCCCCATTTTTGTCGGGCGTCTGATCCGCAATGTGAAGAATGGACCATCGCCGCAATGGGTGCAGGAGCGGCTGAAAGCCGTAGGCCTGCGCCCGATTTCCGCGCTGGTGGATGTCACCAACTTATTGTCGCTCGATCGCGGACGGCCGCTGCATGTCTTCGATGCCGACAAACTCGTTGGCGATGTGCAGGCGCGGCTGGCAGAGGATGGCGAACAGCTGCTGGCGCTCGACGGAAAAACCTACACGCTCGATTCCGCCATGACCGTAATCGCTGACGATCGCGCCGCGCGCGGCATTGCCGGTGTGATGGGCGGCGAGGATACAAGCTGCACCGAAGCTACCACCAGCGTGTTCGTCGAGTCGGCGTATTTCGATCCCGCGCGCACCGCGCAGACGGGACGCAAGCTCGGCATCGTGTCGGATGCGCGCTATCGCTTCGAGCGCGGCGTCGATCCGGAATTCGTCGTGCCCGGGCTGGAGCTGGCGACGAAGCTTATTCTCGAATTCTGCGGCGGCGAGCCGTCGGAGATTGTCGTTGCCGGTCACGTGCCGGAGTGGCGGCGGACCATCGCCTTCACGCCCGCCGCGGTGAAACGGCTCGCCGGCATCGATGTGCCGAAGCCCGAGATCGTGCGCGTCCTGAGCAATCTGGGGTTTGCGGTCGCCGGCAACGATCCGCTGATGGTGCAGCCACCGTCGTGGCGCAGCGATATCGAAGGTGTCGCCGATCTCGTCGAAGAGGTCGTGCGCATCTACGGACTTGAGAATGTGCCGAGCGTGGCGATGGCGCGGCCGAACGCGGTGGCGCGGCCGACGCTGACGCCGGCGCAACGGCGAACCAGGCTGGCGCGCCGCGCGTTGGCTACGCGCGGTTTCAACGAGACGATTAACTTCTCTTTCATTCCGCGCGCGCATGCCGCGCTGTTCGGCGGCGGCGACGAGGCGCGCCAGATCGAAAATCCCATCGCTGCTGATCTTGATGCGCTCAGGCCTTCCCTCCTGCCGTCGCTGCTGGCAGCGGCGCAGCGCAACCAGGCGCGCGGGTTCAACGATCTTCAGTTGTTTGAAATCGGCGCGCAGTTCGCCAGCGGTATGCCGGGCGAACAGCAAACCGTCGCGGCCGGCATCCGCATCGGCGAGCCGCAGCGCAGCTGGACGAAATCGGGCCACGCGCCGGATGCGTTCGACGCCAAAGCGGACATGTTGGCCGCCGTTGAAACCGCCATGGGCAGTGCGATGACCGCGCCGATCAAATCCGGCGCTGCCGCGTGGTATCACCCCGGCCGTTCCGGCACCCTTGCGCTGGGGCCAAAGGTGCTCGCCTACTTCGGTGAGCTGCATCCGAAGGTGCTGGCCGCGTTCGACCTGAAAGGTCCGGCGCCTGCCTTCGAAATCTTCCTGGATGCGATCCCCGAGCCGAAGACCAAGGGCAAGGCCCGCGCATCGGCCTCAAGTAGCGAAGCGGTAGGCCATCTAAGGAGTCTTTTCGCGCCGTCGCCACTCCAGCCGGTCGACCGCGACTTTGCCTTCGTGGTGGAGGCAGGCGTGACGGCCGACCAACTCATCAAGGCCGCGAAGAGTGCAGAGCGCGATCTCATCGAACGGGTTGACTTGTTCGATCAGTACGAAGGAAAAGGCGTGCCGGAAGGCAAGAGGTCGCTCGCCATCTCCGTGCGCCTGCAGCCGAAGGACAAGACCTTGACCGACTCCGACATCGATGCCATCGGGCAGAAGATCGTCGCCGCGGTGGCCAAGGCGACGGGCGGCACGCTTCGCACCTGATCGTTCCCTGAGTTATGCTGTGCGGATCATGGAGGGGAACATGATCCGGAAATTCGTTGCTGCACTGTGTTTCGTCGCCCCGCCGGCACTGGCGCAGCAGGCGACGTTCGCCGACCCGGTGGTCGATCATCTTTCCGGCAAATGGGTGCTGACGGGCGAGATCGGCGGGAAGCCGACGACGCACGACGTCACGGCCGAATGGGTGCTGGCACATCAGTATCTTCAGCTGCACGAGGTATCGCGCGAGACGAACAAAGACGGTTCGCCGGCCTATCAGGCGCTCGTCCATATCGGTTGGGACGCCGGGAAGAAGATTTATGACTGCGTGTGGCTGGACGATTTCGGCAGCATCTCAACTCAGTCGCTGGGCTATGCGAAGCCGGACGGCAATCGCATTGCCTTCGTGTTCCAGGATCGCGACGATCCCGGCACCTTCCATACAACTTTCATCTGGCATCCCGAGTCCGGCACTTGGTCGATGGACATGGATCAGGTGACGAACGGCAAATCGGAACCCTTCGCCCGCGCGAAGCTCACGCCCGCCAAGTAACTCCAAATCGCCGCGATTTGTCTTACTCCTGCCACGGATCGGCGTATGATTCGCCGCGAGCGGGAGGACTCGCCATGAAGGACTTCGATCTCGTCATTGTGGGTGCGAGCTTTGCGGGCCTCGCCTGCGCGCGCACCGCCGCGCTGCGGGGTTTGAGCGTTTGCGTCATCGATTCGAAGCCGGAGCCCGGCGCGCGGGTGCGCACCACCGGCATTCTCGTCAAGGAAGCCACCGACGATTTCGACGTTCCGGCGCACCTCATGCGCAAGGTGCGCGGCGTGCGCATTTACGCGCCGGACGGACATGCGCTCGATCTGTCCGCGCCCGGCTATTATTTCCAGGCGACCGACACGCCGGAACTCCTGCGCTGGATGGCGGCCGAGGCGCAGCTGGCGGGCGCGACCTTGAGATTCGGCGCGCGTTTCGACGGTGCCGGCGAAGGGCGCAACGGTGTGCACCTCCCCTCGCTCGGAATCACGGCACGCTTTCTGATCGGCGCCGATGGCGCCCGATCGCGCGTGGCGGAAGTCTTCGGGCTGCGCCGCAACCGGCGCTTCCTGGTCGGCACGGAAATCGAATGCGAGCCGATCGCGAAGATCGATCCGCGCTTCCTCCATTGCTTCGCCGACAGCGAGCTGGCGCCGGGATACATCGGCTGGATCGTTCCCGGGCTGGGAGCGACGCAAATCGGCGTGGCGGCGCGGCGCAACCGCAAGCCGGACCTGTCCGCATTGACCGATCGCGTGCGGCAAACCTTCGGACTGAAGCATCTGCATGTGACGGCGCGGCGCAGCGGATTGATTCCCACCGGTGGCCCCATTTCGCCGCTCGGCCGCGGCCGCGTGCTGCTGATCGGCGATGCGGCGGGCCTCGTCTCCCCGCTGACCGGCGGCGGGATTCATACCGCGCTGACCTTCGGCCGCCGTGCCGCGCAGCTGGTCAGCGATTACCTGATGGACCGCGGCGTGCATCCCGTCGCCGCCTTTGCGCGCGAGATCCCGAAGTACCGGCTGAAGCGGATGTTGCGCTACGCGATGGATGCCGCACCGCCCAATGCGCTGATCAACCTTGCGCTGATGACGCCGGTCGCGCGCGCTGCCGCTCAGCGTGTCTATTTCCATCGCCGCGGCGGGACGCCGGAATCGTTCGAGGCTTGGTCCGAGGCCTTTGCGCGCGGCGAGATGGAGCCGGTGCCGCCGCAACTGCCGGGAAGCGAATTGCGCTGCATCTGAGCCTCGCTTCGCGCGGCCTTCGCGCTATGGTGCGGCCATGAGCCCGCGGAATTTCGACAAGCGCACAGGACTCGCGTTCATCGTCGCGTTCGGCATCGTCAGCCTGTTCGCCGATGCGGCGTATGAAGGCATGCGCGGCATCTCCGGCCCGTTTCTCGGCACGTTGGGCGCCAACGGAACGGCGGTCGGCATCATCGCCGGTGGCGGTGAGCTGGTGGGGTATGTGCTGCGGCTCGCCTCGGGCCGCCTTGCCGAGAAGACCGGTGCGTACTGGGTCATCGCGCTCGCGGGTTACGTGCTGCAGATGGCGGCGGTGCCGCTGATGGCGTTCGCCGGGCTGTGGTGGATGGCGGCCGGCCTCATCATCCTCGAGCGCACCGGCAAGGCGATCCGCAACCCTGCCGCCAACTTCATGATGTCGCGCGCCGGCGAGCAGATCGGCCAGGGCTGGGCGTTCGGGCTGCACGAGGCGCTCGACCAGACCGGCGCGCTCGCCGGGCCGCTGATCACGGCGCTGGTGCTCGCCCATCACGGCCAATATGCGCACGCCTTCCTGTGGCTTGGGATTCCCGCGGCGCTGACCCTGATTTCGGTGGTCGGACTTGCCATCCGCTTTCCCTATGCCGGCGAAGTCACGCGCGAGCCGCACGCGAAGGACGGTGGCGCGCTGTCCCGCGCTTTCTGGCTTTATGCGGCGAGCGCGGCGCTGGTGGCGTTCGGCTTCGCCGACTGGCCTCTCATCGCCTTCCATTTTGCGCAGGCGCATATCGTGGGCAAACCGATCGTGCCGGTGCTGTACGCCGCCGCGATGGGGGCATCCGGACTGGCGGCGCTGGTGCTCGGACGCGTGTTCGATGCCAAAGGATTCGTCGCGCTTCTGCCGGGGATTCTGATCGCCGCGTTGGCCGCGCCGCTTGCCTTTCTCGGCGGGACAACGCTCGCCGTCATCGGCGCGCTTTGCTGGGGCGCCGCGCAAGGGGTGGAGAATTCCGTACTGACGGCCGGCGTGGCGCACCTCGTGCCGCAATCCGCGCGGGCCCGTGCCTATGGCATCTTCTCCGCCATCTATGGTGTGGCGTGGTTTGCCGGCAGCGCGCTTTTGGGCGTGCTGTACGACATCTCGATGCCCGCACTCGTAGCGGTTTCCGTCGCCGCCGAACTCGCCGCTCTGATCCCGTTCGTCCTGGCAACGCGCCTCGTCAAAGCCTGAGTCCCACCGCCGCAAGATCACGCCGGAGGGCGTCCCGCCGCGGCGGGTGCGCACAAAACAGCGTTCGGACCGGACGATCTCGTAGAACACGCGACCTGGTGCAGGCGGCAGCGCCGCCTGCAATGGCGCGAGGCCCATCTCCAGGGCACGCCGGTAGCGCGAGAGCGCCTGACGGAATTCGCGAAATTCGCTGGTGTGGCAGCCGGACTTGAGCGCATTGCGATTGCCGCGCGGCGCGCCGCCTTTGGGCTTGATCTTCAGTGTGGGTCTCCGGACACGCGCAGCCAAGCCACTGATCTCGCGAGACAATCGGTTGGAGGTTGTTTTCGGATGTTGGGGAGGGGGTACTCCCCCGTCCCCTCGGCAGCTGCGGCAGCCTCGGCAAGCGCAGACGGATCGGCAGCGCCAGCGGACGCCGCGTTCTCTCCAGCGCGCCGAGGACGACGGCCGTTTTCGTCAGCAAGCCGGAAATATGGAGCATTGCGTCGATCCAGGCCAATTTCCGCTGGTGATCGCATTCCTCGGTGGCGCGCCGGGTGCAACTTTGGACGAGCGCCAGCTGCGCCACGGCATGTGCCCGCAGCTGGCGCAGAGGGCAGCTTTTCGCCATTCCGGTCCGGGTGCGCTTGGGCTGCACCTTGGCTGCAACGCTGGACGCAGTGTTCCTCATGCGCCGCAGTGTGGCATACAAACAACGAACCTGCAACACGGGCATTCGCTTAGGCGAAGTGGCGGAAAAATCTGCCGAAGCTCGGGGTCGCCTGTCATGCTATGATTGTCGAGGGG
>DASYBT010000185.1:0-11849 GCA_036500585.1 Rhizomicrobium sp. | reverse complement strand
AATATCTTCTCTGGCTCGGCGCCGACTATCATGTTGGGACGGAGAAAGGCGCGTCCAATACCGCCGGGACTCTCATCATGTATCTTGATGCGGTCGGCTATGTCAGCGTCCAGGTCGTGAACGCCAATAACATCCAAGTGTGCAACTCCGGGAGCAACGATGGCGGCCTGAATGCGGTCGGCTATATCACGTTCTTCTATTGAAGCGGACGGTGTGGGGCCGGCTACAGACCGGCCCCGCTCATCCGGACAAGCATCGCCCGCTTACAGACGACAGAATTCGCGATACCAGGAGACGAACCGCGCCAGGCCTTCCTCGATCCGCGTGCTCGGCGCAAAGCCCACGGCACGCTCCAGCGCGCTGACATCGGCATAGGTGCGCTCGACATCGCCTGGCTGCATCGGCAGCATCCGCTTGTCGGCAGTCCGTCCGATCAGCCGCTCCAGCGTCTCGACGAAATCGCCCAGCGCAACCGGCGTGTGATTGCCGATGTTGAACAGCCGATGCGGCACGCTTGCATCGATGCGCCCCGGTTCCTCTCCGGAGCTGTCGCGATCCGCCGGCGGTTGCACGATCAGCCGGCCGATGGCTTCGACCACTTCGTCGATGTAGGTGAAGTCGCGCCACATGTGGCCATTGTTGTAGATGTCGATCGGCTGCCGATGGAAAATGGCGTCGGTGAATTTGAAATAGGCCATGTCCGGCCGGCCCCATGGTCCGTACACGGTAAAGAAGCGCAAGCCGGACGCCGGCACGCGATAGAGATGCGCATAGGTTTGCGCCATCAGCTCGTTGGCGCGTTTCGTCGCCGCGTAGAGCGATACCGGCCGGTTCACGGTATCGGTTTCGCTGAACGGCACCTTGGTGTTCGCGCCGTACACCGACGACGACGAAGCATAAACGAGGTGGGTGACCGGATGGGCACGGCAGGCTTCGAGAACCGCCAGCGTGCCTTCTACGTTGGAATGCGTATACGCGAACGGGTTCTCGAGCGAGTAACGCACGCCGGCCTGTGCTGCCAGATGGATGACGCCTTCCGGTTTGAAAGCCGCGAACGCCGACTGCGTGCTTTCGCGATCCGCCAGATCGGCTTCGATGAAGCGGAAGCGCGGCTGGTCCTTCAGGCGTGCAAGCCGCGCATGCTTCAGACTCACGTCGTAATAGGAATTGAGATTATCGATTCCCAGCAGCTCATAACCCAAACCCAGCAGGCGTTGTGCCGTCGCCGCGCCGATGAACCCTGCCGCGCCGGTGATCAGAACCCGTTGCATCAAATGCCTGAAAGATCGCCAATTGCTTCGCGCGGCAAAATGAAGGCGGCGTTTCGAATAGTCAAACACATCGCAGACCGGTGCGGATCGGCTCCTACGATCCACAGGCAGCGGCGGTATCGGCAGGTGGCGGCTTGACCCTTCGGTCCCTGAGCGGCCAGAATTCTGCAACCATCGCACAGGATTCCCGCGTGGATATTCTTTTCGTTACCGGCATGTCGCGCAGCGGGACGTCGGCGATAACCCGCGTGCTTTCGCTCTGTGGCGCCGGATTGCCGGAAGGGCTGCTCCGCCCGGGCTCGGCCAATCCCAGAGGCTACTGGGAGCCGAAAGACGCGCTCAAAGCCAACGATCGCTATCTCGGCGCCCTGGGAACCGCCTATCATGACCCCGGTCTCGGCTTCGCCACGGAAATTGGCGTCAAGTCGAAGGCGCGTGGCAAGCACACTTCTCAGGTGAATGCTTTCCTCAACCGCTTGCCGGACTGTGCCGTCGCCGTCGTCAAGGATCCGCGACTTTCGGGACTGATCCCACCCTGGGTGACGGCTGCCCGGCGGCTGGGCTATTGTCCGAAAATCGTCCACATTTTCCGCAATCCGAAAGACGTCGCCGCATCGCTTGCCGGCCGCTATGACATGCCGCGGGAGCACGCCTATGCCGAATGGCTCAAATACAATCTGTTGCCGGAGCGTAACACGCGCGACCTGCCAAGGGTGTTTCTGTCATACGCTGAGCTCTTGAACGACTGGCGGCGGATCGTTCGCCGCTGCAATACGGCGCTGGGCCTCGATCTGAAATTCGATGCAGGGGTGGCGCGCGAGGTCGAAGAGTTCCTCTCGCCGGATCTGCAACATCATGCCACGGCCGTGTTCGACGAAAGCGACGACCCTTCGCCGTCCGCGTGGATGGCTCGCGTGTACCGTGTGCTTCAACAGGCCGCGACCTCCGGCACGATCGATATCGCAGAAATGGATCGTGTTTATGCGCAATATGCCGCTGCCGATCGCCTGTTCGGCGGGGCGTACCGCAGCTATGCGAAATCGTTCGCGGCGGATGTTGCCAGGGAGGCTGCAGCCTCTGAACCTGCCGACGAAGAGCGGCCCGCGCTCGATGTCGCGGTCGAGTAAGCGATGCCCTGCCGCGGGGCCACTCAGCGCGATGCCCGCTTGGGGATGCTTTGCCCGGCGTGGTTGCCGGTGAAGTAGCGCGGCTGTTGATGCCTGGTTGCGTAGCTCGTATCGTATTCGCGAAGTTCCCGTCGCTAACCAATGTCCGATTCGCTGATTGAAACCGACACCGGCGTTCCGACGCGCGGCAAGTTGCTGTTTGAGGGTCGGGACATTCTTGCCCGCGGCTACTTCCCCGATGACGCGCGCACGCTCATCGTCTCCTTTACCAGCCGAACGGAAAATCCCGAGCAGGGGCACCGCAAGGAGGGATTCGGCGAACGGTTTCTGGACGCGAGCGGCGTCGCCTATCTCTGCTTCATCAGCCGGGCCAATCATTGGTGGCAGACGGCCGAAGTGGAGGATTGCTTTCGTGCCATCGACGCGAAATACGGACTTGAGCGCTACCAGCGCGTGATCACCTACGGATCGAGCATGGGTGCCTACGGCGCGCTTATTTTCTCTCGCCTGTTGCGGGCCAGCCTCGTTCTTGCGTTTTCGCCCCAGGCCTCCATCGCCGGCACGGAGCTGCCGATCATGCCGCAGTGGCGCATCGACATGGAAGGCGTACCGATCATTCTGGAGCCGATCTCGCGCGGCCTTTCCGAGACGGCGCAGATTGTGATTCCGTTCGATTCCATAAATGTGCTCGATCTGGCGCATGTGCGTGCGCTGGAGGCGATCAGACCCTGCGAACGCCTGGTCGTGCCGATGAGCGGACATAAGACGTCGCTCTTTCTCAACGATGGCGGTCTGCTGAAATCCATTGTGCTGGCCGGAGTCGAGCAGCCGGTCAGTGTCGCCAGGCTCCGCCAGATGATCCGCGATGGGCGCCAGTCTTCGTGGCGGTACTGGTCGGTGTTGGCAGCCCGGTTCAAGAACCGCAAATGGCTGGATGTTGCCGCGGCAGCGGAAAAGCAGTCCCTGGATTTAATGGCTGCAAGCGGTGTCCCGGAGGAGGATCAGCATGCCTCGGCGCGACGCTACGTCAGCCGCCTGATCAGTGCCCGCCAAGGCCGCCTCGCCATCGAATTCGCCCGCGGATGGGTCGAGACGCACCCATCGGCCTGGCAGGCGCACGACCTTTACAGCCAGGCCTTGATCGCGCGCGCAAAGGTCAAGCCTGCAATCAGTGCAGCGCGCGCCGCGGTCGAGTTGAAGCCACGCAATGCGCAACTACAGCTTCGTCTGGTGACGTTGCTCGCAGACAACGGCAAGCGCGACATCGCAAATCGTCACCTGCAGGAGGCAGTGAAAGGGACCGGCGCCGGCGGCACCGATTGGCTCAATGCCGCCCTCGCGCTACAGCGCGGCGGAGACGAGATCGGCAGTCGCCTCGCCGCCGAACAAGGACTGGCAGCGGCCGGCGCCGACCAAAAGATTGTGCGCCAGCTTCAAGAGCTCGCCTCCGGCAAGGAATCGCAGGCGGTGTAGGTAAAAGGGGCTACGCTGGGTTCTGCGGTGGCGTGGAGTTGTTCCATAGCCGCGCCGTGACGGAGATGATGTCATCCAGTTCCAGCGCCGGGACAATTGCTCGGGTGAACAGCGCACGGACGATCCGCAACGCAGCCTCGGCAGGCAAGCCCGGTTCGACCGGCGGCTCATCCGAAAACCCTTCCCGGAACAGTTCGTCCTGTCCGAGATAGGTCCGTGCAACGAGCGCGTTACCGGCCCTGAACGGCGCCATGAACCGTTCGGTGGCCTCCGGCGACATGCGCAGTTTTGGTCCGTCCGAAATCGATTCGAGCACCGCGATAAGAGCATCGCGGCTTCGGTCCTGCTTGTTGTTTTCCAGCCATCTGGGCAGTTGGGGGTTCAGGCGGCGGAGGAACTCCAGGGTGTAGACGTCAAGGCTGGCATTGCCGCGCGGCGGCCGCACCAAACCTGTGAGATCGTCCAGTCCGACGACCGACATGAAATCGTCGATGGCGTCGCCATTCTTCAGCGAACAGGATTCGAACGGCCGCACGACAATCGCCCGTGTGCCGAAAACGTCGGCCCACGGCGCGAGAAACGCATCGTAGAAGAGCTGCGACGTTCCTTCGCCGGGCGGCGCCGGTTGAAAGGGCGCGCTGGAGCCGCCCTTGACCAACTGCGAATACGTGCTGACCTGCGCCAAGTCCTGACGGCGGAGATAGACGATCACACGGATATCGCCGTGGCCGGCGAGATCGAGCAGTCCCTTCAGGCGCGCAATCTCTTCGGCCGTCCGCAGCCGGGTCATCTGCTCCGAGGTCATCACGATGGCTTGGTCGGGTTGCCATGTCTTGGCTTCGGCCACGAATGACTCCGCGAGACGCTCGCGGAATCGTTGCACGCTCTGCGGCGTCGTCATCCGCTTGGCGCGGCGCAGATTGTCGACGACATCGTCGTTCAGCGCGTACATGGTCAGGCGCCGATGGTTGCGGCGGGCCAGGGTCGTCGGCGTAACGATGCCCCGCTCCGCAAGCGCCGGGCCGTTAGCTTCCAGGAACGTCTGGATCGAGGTCGTCCCCGTTTTGCCTCGCCCGATGTGAAGAAAGATCGTCACGGCGCCGGCGCGTCTGGAGGTCGGTCAGGCAAGTTCGCGCTCCGGCAACTCACCCGCAGAGCTCTCCGCGGCCGCCGCGCCCGCCGGCGCAGCGAAGCGCGGCTTCACGAACTCGTTCCAGATTTGCGCCGTCGCCTCGAGCAACTGATCGGTGTCCATGCGGGGCAGGATGGTGTCTGCCAGCAGCGCGCCGCCAATGCGCTGCGCCACATCGAGCGGCAGCGTGGGCTCCATTCCGGCCGCTTCGGCAACCGGCTCGCGAAACAGCACATCCTGTCCCAGATAGGTGCGCGCCACGGTCCTGTTGCTTTCCTCGAAATGCTGCAGGAAGCGTTCTGCATTGGCCCGCGTCATCTGCAGTTTGGGTCCGTCGGAGAGCGCCTCCAGTGCCTGGATCAGGCGCATCCGAACACGATTCTCCTTGCCGAGGGACTTGCGCGGGACGAATCGATTCACGCGGCGCAGGAACTCCACGGTATAGGCGTCGAGGCTTTCGTTTCGGATCGGCGGCCGCCGCAGACCCGAAAGATCGTCGACGCCCAACAGAGACATGAAATCGTCCACGGCATCGCCGTTCTTGAGGGCGGAGCGCTCGAACGGCCGCACCACCAGCGCATGTTGGCCGAACACTTTGGCCCACGGCTCGAGGTTACGGTCGTAGTAATTCGCCGCTTCCGAAATCTCGCCTTCCGGAGCGAACACGAACTCCTTGCCGCCCTTCATGCTCTGCGAGTAACCGCTGGTGTAATAGAGGTCCTGACGCCGGAGGTAGACGATCACCCGGATGTCCGTTTGCCCCGTCAGCAACAGCAGATCCTTGAGGCGCTCGAGTTCGTCGATCCGGCGCAGCCGCATCAGGAATTCCGACGTCATGATGATGGATTGATCCGGCCGCCAGCCGGCGATCTCGGAGCGGAACTCGGGCAGGAACTTGTCGCGATAAACCCGCACGCTCTCCGGCGTGACGATTCTCTTGCTTCGCCGCAGGCTGTCGAAATGTCTCTCGTCCATTGCGTACATGACGAGGCGGCGGTGATTGATCTTGCCCAGGTTCGTGGGAACGACAAAGCCGCGTTCGGCGAGCGCGGCAGCATTGACATCGACAAACGTCTGAATGGACGTCGTGCCCGTCTTCGGGGTGCCGATGTGCAAATAGATCGTCATGCCGCTTGGGAATCCCGAGGCGGCTTCGCCGGGGCGAGCGCTTTCTCGGCCACCTCGTTCCAGGCGCGGCCGGTCGCCGCCACAAGCTCATCGCAATCGAGAGCCGGCAGGATTGCCGTGGAAAACAAGGCGGCGGCGATGGGCTGCGCCGCTTCCGCTGGAAGCTCCGGCTCCATTCCCACGGTCTGCTCAACGTCTTCTTCGAACAGTTTCTCCTTGCTCAGGTAGCGGCGCGCGACCATCGCGTTGCTTTCGGCAAACAGGGCAAGAAATTTCTGCGCGTTTTCGCGCGACATGCGCAGCTTCGGCCCGTGAGAAATCTTTTCCAGCGCTTCGACCAGCAGGCGCCGCGTCGCACTTTCGCCGCCATCGACCCAGCGCGGCACGGCGGGGTTGAGCCTGCGCAGGAACTCGACGGTGTATGCATCGAGGCTGGCGTTGCGCGGCGGCGGCCGCTCCATGCCGGAAAGATCGTCGACGCCGATCACCGACAGGAAATCGTCGATGGCATCGCCGTTCCTCAGCGCCGAAGGCTCGAACGGGCGAACGATGATTGCCTCAGGCCCGAACACGTCCGCCCAATAGCCGATCAGCCGATCATAGAAATAGATGTCGCGGTTGACGACCTTGCCGTTCGGGCGAAACGGGATGTCCTTGCCGCCTTTGACTTCCTGCGAATATTCGCTGACGTAATAGAGGTCCTGGCGCCGGAGGTAGACGATGACGCGGATGTCCTGCTGCCCGCTTAGACTAACGAGATCCTTCAGTCGGGCAATTTCGCCGGGGCGGCGCAACCGTGTCATCTGCTCGGATGTCATCACTACCGTGTCGTGCGGCGGCCACTGTGCCACCTCGGCGCGAAATTCGGAAAAGGTGTGGGTGCGGAACTTCTCGACCGCCGCCGGTGTGAGCAGGCGCCTGGCGCGGCGCGAATTGTCGATGACGTCATCGTTGAGCGCATACATCGTCAGCCGGCGGTGATTTCGCCGGCCCAGGGTTGTCGGCATGACGATGCCGCGCTCGGCAAGAGGGCCTGCGTTCATTTCCAGAAAGGTCTGGATCGAGGTCGTGCCCGTCTTGCCGATGCCGATGTGGAGAAAGAGTGTCATCGCCCGTGGTTTCTGCCCCAGTTTGCTCAAGTTTTGAAGGGCCGATTATACTGCCAATTGCCCGCCGCGCAGGGGCTTGCACGGTGAATCCTTGCCGCTCCGGAGCAGCTGAATGGCCGAGCGTGATCTTCTGGCGGAACAGGAAACAGCGCGCCTGGTTGCCCGCCGAAAAAAACGCGGAGACCAATTCCGCGCGCAGGTGCTGGAATGGTGTGCCGCGGCGGGACTGGCTGAAAACAGCCTGATCGAACCGGCCCACTTCATGGAAAATGTGGCACGGCTGGCTGCGCACGCTTCATTGCCCGAAGAGGCCTGCAACTACGTCTATGCGCGCAGCGGACGTCCGGGATCCCAGCGCGCCGAGTGGGACAATGGCGTTCGTCAATGCATCGTGGTCAGGGCCATGCTCGCGAGCGGATTGTTTGAACCTGCCGATCTGATGAACCTGGTCGATCCGCTCGCCGCGGAAGAGGCCGCGTCGGAAATATCGGATGCGAACGGCACGCTCGTCATCGCCAACCATGGAGCATTCGAGCCGCTGCTTTGGATGGCGTTCCGCAAGCTGTGCCCACGCGGCATCCTGATGACCGCCAGGCCGGAAAGCAGCGCCGGCGCGTATTCCGCATTCTCAGATCCCGCGGCGGCGCTTTTCGCCGGCAGGCGCGCTCTCACCGAAGGCAGCCAGTTCCTCATAAGCCCGGACGGGGGCATGAGAAAGACGGGCCGCGCTTTTGAGGCAAATCGCAAGACACGTTCGCTGCCGATCCTCGGTCTTGCTTGGCCGGTTGGCCATGGCGCGCCTGTCCTGGCGTACGACACGAATTGCGAGACGGTGTGGTTCGCTGTCCGTCTGAGCGAGCTCGGGTTTGCTCCTGTCATGGTGAAAGGACCCCGCCGCCAGCCCGGCGAATCCTTTTCCGAGTTCGAGGATCGGTTTTGGCGCTTTTACGCGCAGCAGATCGAGAACTCGCTCAAGGGCGACCCGAGAAATATCCCCATCGGGCGCGTGACGCTTCTGTTGGCGAGAGCGAAATGACAGGTGCAGCCAATTCCATCTCCTCGATGGAGCGCGACTGGCCGGCGTTTGACTGTTCCGGAAACGCCCTCCAAAATAGTCAGCCGGTTGGGCAGAATGGAACTTTTCAGATGATCCGTGTGGCCGCTTTCGGCGGTTGTCCCTTGCATCACCCCCTATACGCGTTGCGTCGCAGAAATCTGGCCACCGACCTCGCGAAAGCCTTGGGATTCAGGCGGGCGGCCTTTGCCCTTTCCAGCGGCGCGGCGGTTCAGCTGTTGCGTTTTTGCCGCGGCGAACTCGAGATCCCGGAGAATGTGCGCAATCTGTGCTACGCCGATTCCGTGCATGTGCCGCAAGGCAACCAGCGACGCGTGCACAGTATTGCCGACATCGTTTTGGTCGAGATGAGCACGCCGGTCGAAGTTGTGTTCGATGGATTTATTCTGAACAACAACCGGCTAAAGGAACGATTCCTGGGACCGGTCAGGGAGCGCTATCCCCACGTCGCCGGCGCCGCCGTTCGCTGGCGCACGAGCCTGCAGAAGCGGCACGAGGAGGCTCGCGCCGAGGCGGCTGAAGAAATCCTGGCGGGTCTTCCTACGGAAACGGAGGATGATCTTTTCTTGAGGGAGCTGGTTGCGGGAACGCGCGTGCGGGAAACGAAGAAGGACGACATCGTCGCCGATCTGGATTGCCTGCGCACGGAGCTGCCGCTGCCGCTGGGCATCATTTTGCACAATTTCAACTATATGCCGGACGGCCGGCCGATCAGTTGGCCCGCCGATTTCCGTGCCAATTGCCTTGCTGCCGCCCGCGAGCTCGGCGTCCCGATTTACGATCCGGCGCCGCTGGTCGCCGAGTTCGGAGCGCCCGCAGCGCTGGCCGGGGACATGCGGCACTACTCGCCGGAATTCCGCCCCATCATCGCAGACGAGATCTATCGCGAGTTGATCCTCCCGATGCTTTCGCCGCGCGCTGCCGAGCCGGAGCAAGCCGTCCTGGCAACAGCCTGACCCTCGCAAAATGCGGCGGTCCGATCCGCAGCCGCCGCTGATCGCCTTTCTGTTGTCGGATATGGCAAGCGCCATCAGCGGCGCGCCGAGTCAGTTTCCGGGGGGATATGATGGACCCAATGGAAGACATCGCGCTGCGGCTGCTGGCCTCCGTCGCCATCGGCATGGCGCTGGGGCTGAACCGCGATCTGCACGGCAAGCCCACCGGCATGCGCACGCTCGGCCTCGTCAGCCTCGGCGCGGCAGTGGTGACCCTGGGTCTCACGCACGAAGCGCATATGGCATTGAGCAACGACGCTTACAGCCGCGTGCTGCAAGGCGTGGTGCAGGGGGTGCTGACCGGCATCGGCTTTCTCGGCGGCGGCGTGATCCTGCGCAGCGAAAAGAACGAAAGTGTCCGCAACATCACGACGGCCGCCACCGTATGGGTGACCGCCGCGCTGGGAACGACCTGCGCCGTTGCCGACTGGCGCATCCTTGGAATTGGTTTCGTGCTCGCGCTTCTGCTGCTTCTGTTCGGCCGCAGGGGCGAGAAGTGGGTCGAGCGCAAGGTCGGAAACGCGCTGCCCTCCGACGACGAAGGCTGACGCTACCCGAAGGCTACCGCTGCATCTGGATCATCTGCTGCATCGGCATCAGATTATGGTTCAGGTGATCCATGATCCACACCGAGCCGAAGATGACGAGCCCCACGATCAGCAACCCGAACGCCAGCGCCAGGATGTTGTTGGTGTTGTCCGGCGCGGTGGTGAGGTGGAGGAAGAACACCAGATGGATTCCCATCTGCGCCACGGCCAGGGTCGCCAGCGCCATGGGGATTCCTGGGCCGTAGATCACGTGCGTCTTTGCCACCCAGAACGACGCGGCCGTCAGCGCCACCGCGAACGTCAGACCGAGCATATAGGTCTGCAGGTGCGCGAGGTGCTCGTCGCTGGAACCGCCGACATCGTCTTCCTCGTCTTCGAGATGATCGTGCTCGGTGTCGGTCGTCATAGCCGTGTCCCCACGAGATAAACCAGCGAGAAGATCGCCACCCACACAACGTCGAGGAAGTGCCAGAACATGCTGAAGCAGAGGAAGCGGCGGCGGATATCGGCGCGAAATCCCTTGGCATAGAACTGCGCCATCATGGTTCCGAGCCATAAGAGGCCGACGCTGACATGCACGCCGTGGCAGCCGACCAGGGTGAAGAATCCGGTGAGGAAGGCGCTGCGCGTCGGCCCGAAGCCTTGCGCATGCAGTGCGGCGAATTCGGACGACTCCAGCAGAATGAAGGCGAGGCCGGTCAGCCCGGTGGCAACCAGCGCAGCTTGCGTGAGGATCTGATCGCGCTTGGCGACGGCAATGGTCGCCAGTCCGCAGAAGAAGCTGGAGGCGAGCAGGCACGCCGTTTCCCACGCCACGCGGTCGAGATCGAAGATCTGTTTTGCGCCCGGTCCGCCGGCGGTGTCCGGGGCTAGCACGGCGTAGGTAGCGAACAGGCAGGCGAAGATGACGATGTCGGACAGCAGGAACAGCCAAAAGCCGTAGCCGACGATCACCCGTTTGGTCGCCGGGCCGCCGCCGCCATGTCCGCGCGCCAGGTTCGGTCCCTGGTGGCCGAGCCGGTAGGGATCGTGAATGGTGATGGTGGAATCCGTGCTGCTCATTGCCATTCCACCTCGCCGGTGGTGAGGATGCGCTGGCGGACAGCACGATTGGCTCGGTCCAGCCGGGCAACTTCATCGGCCGGAATGATGTATTCCGGCACGTCGCGCCAGGCGAAGACCACGAAGGTGGCGTAGGCGCCGATCAGGCCCACGATCATCATCCACCAGATGTGCCAGATGAGGGCAAAGCCGATCAGCGTGGCGAAGAAGGCGCAGATAAAACCGGTCGGGCTGTTGCGCGGCATTTCGATCGGTTCGTACTTGGGCTCCTCTATTAGCTGGGCCTGTTCGAAGGCCCGCTGCTTGACCTCCCAATAGGCTTCCGTGTCACGCACCTGCCGCAGCACGGCGAAATTGTAGGCCGGCGGCGGCGACGACGTCGCCCATTCCAGGGTGCGGCCGTTCCACGGATCGCCGGTCGTATCGCGCAGCTCATTGCGCCGCAGGTAGCTCACCACCAGCTGGATGACCTGGCAGATCACGCTGCCGATCAGGATGACCACGCCGACCGCCGAAATCAGAATCCACGGTCGCCATTCGGCGACATCGTAGTGCTGCAGGCGCCGCGTCATGCCGAGGAAGCCCGTGACGTACAGTGGCACGAACGTGACGTAGAAGCCCACCAGCGCAAACCAGAACGCGGCCTTGCCCCAGCCCTCGTGCAGGCGATAGCCGAAGGCTTTCGGCCACCAGTAGCCGATCGCCGCCATCACGCCGAACACCACGCCGCCCACCATGACGTGGTGGAAGTGCGCCACCAGGAACATGCTGTTGTGCAGCAGGAAGTCTGCCGGCGGCACCGCGAGCAGCACGCCGGTCAGCCCGCCGGTGATGAACGTGGTCATGAAGCCGAGCGACCACAGCATCGGCGTGGTGAAGCGGATGCGGCCGCCATACATCGTGAACAGCCAGTTGTAGATCTTCACCCC
>DASYBT010000184.1:0-33548 GCA_036500585.1 Rhizomicrobium sp. | reverse complement strand
GAAGCGGCTGAGAAGGATGGCTCGCTGAAACCCGGCGGCACGATCATCGAAGCCACTGCCGGCAATACGGGCCTCGGTCTGGCGCAGGTCGGCATGGTGAAGGGCTATAAGCTCATCCTCATCGTGCCGGACAAGATGGCGCGCGAGAAGATTCAGCATCTGCGTGCGATGGGCGTGGATGTGCGCATCACCCGATCCGATGTCGGCAAGGGCCATCCCGAATACTACCAGGACATGGCCGCGCGCCTGGCCGAAGAGCTTGGCGCGTTCTACGTCAACCAGTTCGCCAACCCTGCCAATCCGCTGGCGCATGAGACCGGCACCGCGCCGGAGATCTGGGAGCAGATGGAGCACGACGTGCAGGCGATCGTGGTCGGCGTCGGCTCGGGCGGCACGATGACCGGCATCGGCCGCTTCTTCCGCCGCGTGTCGCCGGAGACCGAGATCATCCTTGCCGACCCGCAAGGGTCGATTCTCGCGCCGCTGGTGAAAAGGGGCGAAAAGGTGAAGCCCGGCTCATGGACCATCGAAGGTATCGGCGAGGATTTCGTGCCGCCGAACTGCGATCTGTCGCTGATCAAGGACGCCTACGCGATCTCAGACAGGGAGAGCATCGAGACCGCGCGTGCGCTGCTCGCCAAGGAAGGGATTCTCGGCGGCTCGTCCTGCGGCACCTTGCTGGCCGCCGCTCTGCGCTATTGCCGCGAGCAGACCACGATCAAGCGCGTGGTGACGTTGGTGCCGGACAGCGGCAACAAATATCTGTCGAAGGTGTACAACGATTTCTGGGTGATCGAGCAGGGTCTCGCCGACCGCAAGCTCACCGGCAATCTCTCCGACGTGATCTTCCGGCCGCATGAGGAAGGCGGCACCGTCACGGTCTCGCCGGATGACTCGTTGCTCGTTGCCTACAACCGCATGCGTTCTTCGGATGTGTCGCAACTGCCGGTGCTGAAGGACGGGCGCATCGTCGGCATTCTCGACGAGAGCGATGTGCTTTCCCACGTCGAAGGCCATGACGAATTCCGCACCCAGCAGTTCCAGGACCCGGTGCGCACCGCCATGACCGCGCGGCTGCACACCGTGCAGGTGAACGACAGGATGGAGGTGTTGCCGCCGATCTTCGAGCGCAACGAGGTGGCCATCGTTCTGGACGGACAGAAATTCGTCGGCCTCATCACCCGCGTCGATCTCATCAATTACCTGAGGCTCAATCCATGACGGGCGGCAAGGGCCACAACCGGCTCGGCTTCGCGACGCGAACGATTCATGCCGGTCAATATCCCGATCCCACGACCGGCGCGGTGATGGTGCCGATCTACGCCACCTCGACCTATGCGCAGCAATCGCCCGGGCAGCACAAGGGCTACGAATATTCCCGCTCGCAGAACCCGACGCGTCAGGCGTTCGAGCGCTGCATTGCCGATCTCGAAAGCGGCACGGAAGGCTACGCGTTTGCCAGCGGGCTTGCCGGTGAAGCCACCGTGCTCGATCTGCTCACGAGCGGCGATCATGTGATCGCCAGCGACGACCTCTATGGCGGCAGCTATCGCCTGTTCGAGCGCGTGCGCAAGACGAGCGCCGGGTTGGTGTTCGACTTCGTCGACATGACGGACACGGGCAATGTCGAGCGGGCGATCCGACCCGAGACAAAGATGATCTGGATCGAGACGCCGACCAATCCGCTGCTCAAGCTGGCCGATCTGTCTGCGATCGCGGCGCTGGCGAAGAAGCGGGGCATCCTCACCGTTGCCGACAACACGTTTGCCTCGCCCTATGTGCAGCGGCCGCTCGAGCACGGCATCGACATCGTCGTACATTCGACGACCAAATATCTCAACGGCCACTCCGACATTGTCGGCGGCTGCGCGGTGGTGGGCGACAATCCGGAACTGGCGGAGCGGCTGCGCTTCCTGCAGAACGCCGTCGGCGCGATTCAGGGGCCGTTCGATTCGTTCCTTGCACTGCGCGGGCTGAAGACGTTGGCGCTGCGCATGGAGCGGCACTGTTCCAATGCCCTGAAGATCGCGCACCGGCTTGAGGCGCGTCAGGATGTCGAGCGCGTGATCTATCCGGGGCTCGAATCGCATCCGCAGCACGCGCTGGCGAAACGCCAGATGGCGGCGTTCGGCGGCATCGTCACAGTGATCCTGAAGCGCGATCTCGCCGGCACCAAGCGCTTCCTCGAACGCGTGCAGCTGTTCACCCTGGCGGAATCGCTCGGCGGCGTGGAGTCGTTGATCGAGCATCCGGCGATCATGACGCATGCCTCGATTCCGCCGCAGCAACGCGATGCTCTCGGCATCTCGGACTCGCTCGTACGGCTGTCCTGCGGTGTGGAGGATGCCGACGATCTCGTCGCCGATCTCGACCAGGCGCTCAGCTAGTACGGCGCAGGACGACAGTCATCTCCCGTTCATGTTGCGCGTGGCAATGACACTGCGCATGACCTATGCTGTCCGCCATGACGGCCGATCCGGCCGCCGAACCTACGGATCGTTTCAGGCGATTCTCGGTCAGGTCCGTGCAAGCGCGCGCCGCCGGGAAATATCCCCAGTACGCGCGCGTTATGAGTCTTCGGTCATTCGGGAAAGGAGCTTCCATGAGCAGCAAGCGAATTACGAAAGCCGTGGCGACAATTACCGCCGCGTTGTTGGTATCCACCGGGTTGGCGATCGTCCCGGCGGCCGCACAGGATTCCGGCGATTACGGGCCGCCGCCGGGCGGCAACGATCAATACGGGCCACCGCAGGGTCAGTACGCCGAACCGCCGCCAGGATCCGATCAGGGCGGCGAGTACGACGACCAGTCGTCCCAGCAGGACGAGCAATACGCGCAGGCCTATTCCGACTGGGCGGCACAGAACTGCGTCGACCAGGCCAACAATGCGGCGACGGGCGCCGTGATCGGCGGCATTCTTGGCGCCGGCATCGGTGCGGCGACGAGCCGTCATGCGGGTCATGGCGCGCTGGTTGGCGGTGCGATCGGCGCCGGCGCGGGCGCGGTGGCAGGATCCGCCTCCGGGCAAGGCGGCTGCCCGCCGGGCTATGTTATCCGCGGCGGCGCGCCTGGTTTTGCGTTTGCCGGCGGACCTTACGTCGCCTGGGCACCCGCCTGGTACCATCCATGGGTCCGGGTGGGCGGCCGCTGGGTCTATCATCCCTACCGCTCCTGGTACTGGCATCACCGGGCCTATTGGCGTCCGGGCCGGCACGTACGCGAGCGGGAGCGCCGCCGGTAGAGGCGCGAAGACTGCAACGGAAGCCGCCCCGCCCGGGCGGCTTCTTTTTTTTGGCGAAGGAGACGTAAACTCCAGGGGGCACCTTCCTACGTCCGGGCCGTTGCATTGGTGGGAGGCGAATATGGCGGAAATGCGTGATGTCGCGGTTCTGGTGGGAAGCCTGCGCAAAGGGTCGTTCAACCGCATGACGGCGAACGCGATGATCGAGCTTGCGCCCGAACCGCTCAAGCTGCAGATCGTGGAGTTCCGGGATCTGTCGCTCTACAATCAGGACCTCGATGACTCGCCGCCTGCGCAGTGGACGGCTTTTCGCGAGCGCATCCGGCGCGCCGATGCCGTGCTGTTCGTGACGCCAGAATACAATCGTTCCGTGCCGGGCGCGCTCAAGAACGCCATCGATGTGGGCTCGCGGCCGTACGGCAAGAGCGCGTGGAACGGAAAACCGGCCGGCGTGGTCAGCGTGTCTCCGGGGGCGATCGGCGGCTTCGGCTCCAATCATCAACTGCGGCAGTCGCTTGTGTTCCTCAACATGCCGGCGATGCAGCAGCCGGAAGCCTATATCGCCAATTGCGCGCCGCTGTTCGATAGCCAAGGCAAGCTCACGAACGAGAGCACACGCAAATTCCTCCGTAGCTTCCTCGATGCGTTCTCTATCTAGATTGATCGCTTCTTGTGATTGCGAATGCGCGTCAGCGCAGCGAGGGCAAATCAAGGTGGTGTTCGCGGGCGCAATCCATGGCGAGATCGTAGCCGGCATCGGCGTGGCGCATCACGCCGCTGGCCGGATCGTTCCACAGCACGCGCGCGATGCGCTTTGCCGCCGCTTCGCTGCCGTCGCACACGATCACCATGCCGGCGTGCTGCGAATAGCCGATGCCGACGCCGCCGCCGTGGTGGATCGACACCCAGGTTGCGCCGCTGGCGCAGTTGAGCAGCGCGTTCAGCAGCGGCCAGTCGGACACCGCGTCCGATCCATCCTTCATGGATTCCGTTTCGCGGTTGGGCGATGCGACAGAGCCGGAATCCAGATGATCGCGGCCGATGACGACGGGCGCCGACAACTCGCCGCGCGCCACCATCTCGTTGAACGCAAGCCCCACACGATCGCGGTCGCCGAGGCCGATCCAGCAGATGCGCGCCGGCAGGCCCTGAAATCGGATTCGCGCACGCGCCATATCGAGCCAGTTGTGCAGGTGCTTGTCGTGCGGCAACAGCTCTTTCACCTTGGCGTCCGTCTTGTAGATGTCCTCCGGGTCGCCGGAGAGCGCGGCCCAGCGGAATGGCCCGATGCCGCGGCAGAACAGCGGTCGGATGTAAGCCGGAACGAAACCGGGGAAGTCGAACGCATCCTTCACGCCGTCTTCATAGGCCATCTGGCGGATGTTGTTGCCGTAGTCGACGACGGGAATGCCCATGCGATGAAACGCCAGCATCGCGCGCACGTGTTCGGCCATGCTGTCCTTTGCGGCCTTCTCGACAGCTTTGGGATCGGTCTCGCGCTTCGCCTGCCACTCGGAGAGCGACCAGCCTTTCGGCAGATATCCGTTGAGCGGATCGTGCGCGGACGTTTGGTCGGTCACAGCATCGGGTCTGATGCCGCGCTTCACCAGCTCCGGCAAAATCTCTGCCGCATTGCCGAGCAGGCCGACCGACAGCGGCTCCCTTGCGGCCGTCGCGCGCGCGATCATCTCCAAGGCTTCGTCCAGCGTCTTCGCCTGCCGGTCGAGATATTTCGTCTTCAGCCGCATTTCGATGCGCGACGGCTGGCATTCGACCGCCAGCATCGACGCACCTGCCATCACCGCGGCCAGCGGCTGCGCGCCGCCCATGCCGCCGAGGCCAGCGGTGAGAATCCATTTGCCGCGTAAATCGCCTTTGAAATGGCGGCGGCCCATTTCCGCGAAGGTCTCGTAGGTGCCCTGAACGATGCCCTGGCTGCCGATGTAGATCCACGAACCGGCCGTCATCTGGCCGTACATCATGAGGCCGCGTCTATCGAGCTCATGGAATTTGTCCCACGTCGCCCAATGCGGCACGAGGTTGGAATTGGCGATCAGCACGCGCGGCGCATCCGCGTGCGTGCGAAAGACGCCGACCGGTTTGCCGGATTGCACGAGCAAGGATTGATCGTCCTCCAGCCGCTTCAAGGCCGCCACGATTCGGTCGAACGACTCCCAATCGCGCGCGGCACGGCCGATGCCGCCATAGACGACCAGTTCCTCCGGGCGCTCCGCCACTTCCGCATCGAGATTGTTCATCAGCATGCGCATCGGCGCTTCGGTGAGCCAGGATCTGCAGGTGAGCTCGGGCCCGCGCGGGCTGCGGATGTGACGTGTGTTGTCGAGTCTGGTCATTACGTGCTCGCAAAGGTGAGGCATGCTTGCAGGATTTGCTTCAGGACAGCGCGCATTGGGGCAGCGCGCTCAATGCTGTAGGGGCTCGGCCATTTGCCAACCGCAGGATCCTCCGGCTCATCCATGTAGCCGCGGCACGCAAGCTCCAGCTGGATGGCGTGTAAGCCGTCTTGTGGCATTCCATAGTGACGCGTGGTCCAGCCGCCTTTGAATCGGCCATTGGTCACCTGCGAGAACGCCGTGGCATCACAGATTTTTTCGATCGCGGTTGTGAGCGCATCGCCGCAGGTCCGGCCGCCATTCGTCCCAATGTTGAAGTTGGGCAGCTCGCCTTCGAACAGGCGCGGAATGCGTGAGCGGATCGAATGGGCGTCGAACAGCACGACCTTGCCGTGGCGCGCTTTCAGCCGGGCAATCTCGCCCGCGATGGCAGCATGGTAGGGATCGAAGTAGCGCGCACGGCGTTGGGCGATTTCGATTTCGTCCGGCATCTCGCCCTGACGATAAAGCGGCTCGCCGTCGAACGTGGTGGTTGGGGACAATCCGGTTGTCGCCTGTCCCGGATAGAGCGATGCGCCTGACGGATCGCGGTTGCAGTCGATCACGGTGCGCGAAATCGTGGTGCGGATGATGGTGGCATCGAGTTGCGGCGCAAAGTCGTACAGCTTTTCGATATGCCAGTCGGCATCCTTGCGGCCAAGCCATGGGGAGACGAGGCGGCCGCCGATCTCAGGCGGAATGTCCGTGCCGGTGTGCGGCATGGAAACGATCAGCGGCGATTGCCCGCGATGAGCTTGCAGCCAGTCAGGCATCCGCGCCTCCCAACACGCGGGCGTGCAGCGGATTGAATCCCATGCGGTAAACGAGCTCCGCCGGATTTTCGATGTTCCAGATGGCAAGATCGCAGCGCTTGCCGGCTTGCAGCGATCCGATATCCGTGCGGCCCAGCGCGCGCGCCGCATTGCGCGTGACGCCGGCAAGGCATTCTTCGACGCTCAGGCGGAAGCAGGTCGCGGCCATGTTCATGCACAGGAGGATCGAGGTGAGCGGCGAGGTGCCGGGGTTGCAGTCGGTGGCGATGGCGATGGGCACCTTGTATTTGCGCAAAAGATCGACCGGCGGTTGCTTGGTTTCGTGCAGGAAATAGAACGCGCCCGGCAGCAGCACGGCAACCGTGCCGGCCTTCGCCATCGCGGTGATACCGGCTTCGTCCGAATGTTCGAGATGATCGGCCGAGACCGCACCGCAGCGCGCGGCAAGCGCCGCTCCGCCGCTGTTGCTCAACTGATCTGCGTGCAGTTTCACGTTCAGGCCGAGCCTGGCCGCTTCGACGAACACCCGTTCCGTCTGCTCCGGCGAGAAGGCGATGTTCTCGCAGAAGGCGTCTACCGCATCGGCCATCGGCTCGATGGTCGAGATCATGTCGCAGACGCGATCGATGTGCGCGTCCTTGTCCGTTTCACCCGGCGGCAGTGCGTGAGCGCCAAGAAACGTGGTGCTGACGTTCACCTTGTCGCCCAAGGCGCGGGCCGCCCGCAGCATCTTGATCTCGTCTTCCAGGGTGAGGCCGTAGCCCGACTTAATCTCGATGGTGGTCACGCCTTCGGCAATGAGGGCATCCCGCCGCGGCCGCGATTGCTCGATCAGGTCCTGCAAGGTCGCCGCGCGGGTGGCTTTGACGGTGGATGCGATGCCGCCGCCGGCGCGCGCGATGTCCTCGTAGCTCGCTCCGGCCAACCGCATCTCGAATTCGCGCGCGCGGTTGCCGGCATAGACCAGGTGGGTGTGGCAATCGATCAGTCCGGGCGTGATCCAGCGGCCCTCGCAATCGATGCGCTCGGCATCGCGAAAATCGGGCGCATGCTCCGCCGGTCCCGCATAGACGATGCGGTCGCCATCGGCGGTGAGAATGCCGTTGCGGGTGGGTGTCGGGGTGAGAAGGCTTGCATTGTGCCAAACGCGCATGGTGCATATGTACGCCATGGCCTTGTGGTTCGGAACAGCGCTTCTGCCGGATGGATGGGCATCGAACGTGCGCCTGACCGTTGCCGGCGGCTGCATCGCATCGATCGAATTGGCGACCGACGCGCAGCGCGGCGACGATTGCCACGCGATTGCCATCCCCGGCCTCTGCAATGTGCACAGTCACGGCTTCCAGCGCGGCATGGCCGGGCTTGCCGAAATTCGCGGCCCGGAAGGCGACAATTTCTGGACCTGGCGCGAGGTGATGTACCGGTTCCTCGACCGGCTGACGCCCGAGCAGATCGAGGCGATCACCGTGCTCGCTTATGTCGAGATGCTGGAGCGCGGCTTCACCCGCGTCGGCGAGTTTCACTACCTGCACAACGATCCGGCCGGCGCGCCTTATGTCACCGCTGGCGAACTGAGCGAACGTATCGTCGCCGCGGCCAGGGAAACCGGCATCGGATTGACGCTTCTGCCGGTGTTCTACGCCCACTCGAATTTCGGCGGCGCTCCACCGAACCACGGGCAGCGGCGATTCATCACCAATGTCGACGGATTTGCGAAATTGGTGGAATGCGGCCGCAAGGCCATCGCAGCGTTGCCGGATGCGAATCTCGGTGTCGCACCCCATTCGCTGCGCGCCGTGACAGCGGACGAACTTACGGCCATTTTGCCGCTGGCGAACGGCGGACCGGTCCACATTCATGCCGCGGAGCAAACCAAGGAGGTCGATGATTGCGTCGCGTGGTCCGGCGCGCGGCCGGTCGAGTGGCTGCTCGACCATGCCGAAATCGACGCCCGCTGGTGCCTCGTGCATGCAACGCATCTTACGCCGGAGGAGACTCTACGACTTGCGAGAAGCGGCGCCGTCGCTGGACTTTGTCCCATCACGGAGGCCAATCTCGGCGACGGGATTTTTCCGGCCCGCGAATACCTCGCCGCCAGCGGCCGTATCGGAATCGGCACGGACTCCAACATCCTGATCGATGCCGCTGGAGAATTGCGTTCGCTCGAGTACGCCCAGCGGTTGAAATTCCGGGCTCGCAATGTGCTCGCCGCGACAGAGGGCCGCTCCACCGGCCGCGAAATGTTCGACGCCGCGCTCGCCGGAGGCGCGCAAGCCCTCGGCCAGCCAGCCTTCGGGCTGCGGGAGGGTGCATCCGCCGACCTGCTCAGCCTGGATGGCGCCGATCTTTCCCTCGCCGGACGGCGGGGCGATGCCCTCCTGGACGGCTGGATTTACGCGGGAGCCCGCATCGATTGCGTCTGGCGGGCGGGGCGGAAGGTGGTGGAACAGGGTCGCCACGTCAGCCGTGACGCGATTGCCGCACGCTATCGCCGCGCGCTCGAATCCGTGCTGGAATAGTGGCCGGGGGCAAACAGAGTCGCGATGAGAAATCGGCCGCTCGCCACGCCTGACGAAGCGCTCGCGACATTGCGTGTGGAGCGGCGGCCGAATCTCGTCCGCCTTGTGGCCACAGGCGAGTGGAACGTCAGCCAGGCGCCCCGTCTCGATAGCCAGCTGCAGAAACTGGATTTCGGCGATGCCCGCGAAGCCGAGATCGACGCAACCGGCGTTTCCGACGTCGACAGCATCGGGGCATGGCTCCTGCTGCGGACGAAGCGCGAGTTCGAAGCGGCCAATGTAACCGTGCGCCGCTTTGCCTTTCCGGATCGCTACGAGCCGCTGCTCAAGATCATGGAGGAGGAGCACAACGCGCCGCCCGTGGCGCATCCACTGCATCGCCACGGCTTCGTCGCGCTTCTCGAGGACATGGGCAGGGGCACGATGCAGGCGCTCCACCAGGGTTACGAGATGCTGGGCTTCCTCGGCCGCATCACGATCGAGACGGTCGAGGCTGTGCTGGCGCCGCGGCGCGAGCTGCCGATCCCGGCCTTCGTCAAGCAGATCCAGGAAACCGGGCTGACGGCTTTGCCGATTGTCGGACTGCTGGCATTCCTCGTCGGTATCGTTCTTGCCTACCAGGGCGCCGACCAGTTGAAGCGCTTCGGCGCCGAGATTTTCACCGTCGATCTGCTCGGCGTCGGATTCCTGCGCGAGTTGGGCGGTCTCATCACGGCGATTATCGTTGCCGGCCGCTCCGGCTCTGCGTTCACGGCAACCATCGGCACCATGCGTGTCAACGAGGAAGTCGACGCGATGGAAACCATGGGCCTCAACATTCCCGAAGTGCTGGTGATCCCGCGCGTGCTGGGACTCGTCATCGCGCTGCCGCTGCTGACCTTCTACGCGGATCTTGTCGGCATGATCGGCGGCGGCGTGATGTGCTACTTCGACCTCAACATCACCGCACCGGAGTTCCTGCGCGAGCTGCAGCAGGCGATCACCGTCAAGACCCTGCTGGTGGGGCTGATCAAGGCGCCGGTCTTTGCCTTCATCATCGCGCTGGTGGGCTGCTTCGAAGGCCTCAAGGTCGAGCGCAACGCCGAAAGCGTCGGACGCCTTACGACGCGGTCGGTTGTCCAATCGATTTTCCTCATCATCGCGTTCGACGCCGGTTTTTCCGTCTTCTTTTCGATTCTTGGCATATGAGCGAGAGCGCGCCGCCCGATGATGTGGTCATCCGCATTCGCGGACTGGTGAATGCCTTCAACGGCAACGTCATCCACGATCATGTCGATCTCGACGTGATGAAGGGCGAAGTGCTGGGTGTGGTCGGCGGCTCCGGACAGGGCAAGTCGGTGCTGTTGCGCTCGATCATCGGCCTCAACCATCCCCAGGCCGGCAGCATCAGGGTGTTCGGCATCGAAACGTGCGACATGAATCCGGAAGACCTGAAGGGCCTGCAATTGCGCTGGGGCGTGCTGTTCCAGGGCGGCGCGCTGTTCAGCTCGATGACGGTGGCGCAGAACATCCAGGTGCCGCTGCGCCGCTACACGCATATGAGTCAGGAACTGATGGACGAGGTGGCTGCCATGAAGCTGTCGCTGGTGGGACTGCCACCGGATGCCGCCGCGAAATATCCCTCGGAGCTCTCCGGCGGCATGGTGAAGCGGGCAGGGCTGGCGCGCGCGCTGGCGCTGGATCCCGAGCTTCTGTTCCTCGACGAGCCGACTTCCGGCCTCGATCCCATTTCCGCGAACCAGTTCGACCAACTCGTGCGCGGCTTGCAGCAGAGCCTCGGGCTCACGGTCTTCATGGTGACCCACGACCTCGACAGCCTGAAGGCGACGACCGATCGCATCGCCGTCCTGGTCAACCACAAGATTAAGGTGGGAACCATCCAGACGCTGGTGCATGATTCCGACCCCTGGATTCACGAATATTTTTCCGGCGCCAGGGGACGGGCGGCGCTGGCGGGGACCTGAAGGAGAGCCGACATGGAGACCAGAGCGAATTACGTTGCCGTCGGCGTCTTCGTCATGGCCTTGCTGCTGGGCCTTGTCGTTGCGCTGTTGTGGCTGACCGGCGCGCAATACGCGCAGGAATACGCCTACTACCAGACCTACTTCTCCGGTTCGGTATCCGGCTTGGGCACCGGCACCAGCGTGCGCTACAATGGAATCGAGGTGGGCCGCGTCAACAAGCTGACCTTCGATCCCAACGATCCCAAGAAGGTTCAGGTGGTGATGCAGATCGACCCCAAGCTGAACATCCACGCCGACTCCGTCGCATCGATCGCGAGTCAGGGCCTGACCGGCGGTTCTTTCGTCGAGATCGACGGCGGATCGAAGAACTCGCCCATCCTCAAGCCGCAATATTGGGGCGACATCCCGACGATCAAGTCGAAGCCTTCGACGTTGCAGCAGATCGAGCAATCGGCGCCGGAGCTGATGGCGAAGCTGAACCACGCGGCGGACAAGCTGAACACCGCGCTGAACGGCATCAACGACGTGCTGAGCCCGAAGAACAAGGCTGCCATTTCCAGCATTCTCGCCAATCTGGACACGACGACCGGCCTGCTCAGCAAACGTTCGCACGAAATCGACACGACGCTGGTGAACTTCAGCACGGCTTCGGCCAAGCTGAACGGCGACCTGAGCGATCTGCACACGACCATTGCCGATGGCGACAAGACCGTGAATGACGCGGACAAGGCGGTGAATTCGATCACCGTTGCCGTGGGCCATATCGATTCCGAGATCGCCTCGGCGCAAGTGGGTCAGCTCAGTTCCGATTTGCGCAACCTGGTTCACAGTCTCTCCCGTATTTCCAGTCAACTCGAGCGGCAGCCGACCCGCCTCCTCTTTGGCGACCGGCGCGAGGGGTACACGCCGAAATGACCGACACTCTGATTCCTGCGGGGCGGAATCCAGCTGGACCGACGCGCCGTCTCCTTCTGCTCAGCGGCGCTGCCGTTCTGCTCGCCGGATGCGCCGGCAATATCATCGGGCCGCCGCCCGCGCCGCAGCTCTATGTGATGCAGCCCGATTTCGGCGCCGTGGCCGATGCACCGGCGGCCAATTGGCAACTGGTCGTCGCCCTTCCGGATGCGCCGGACAGTTTGGATACAGCGCGCATCGCGCTCATCAACGCGCCGAACACGATGGACTACTATGCCAATGCGCAGTGGACGGACCGTCTGCCGTCCTTGCTGCAATCGCTGACGGTCCAGGCGTTCCAGAGCAGCGGCAAGATGAAGGCGGTGGGGCGCGACACGGAAGGGCTTAGCCCCGACTATGTTCTCGGGCTCGATATTCGCGACTTCGAGGCCTATTACGCCGCGCCGGATACCCCACCCCGGATCGACGTGAAGATCGTCGCCAATCTGATGAACCCACTAAGCCACGTGGTCGTTGCCACGTTGCGGTCGGACCATTCCGCGCAGGCCTCTGCCAACAACATGGCCAGCATCACGCAAGCGTTCACGGAAGCGACGGGGGCGGCCGTGAAGGAGATCGTGAACTGGACCTTGCACGCGCCGCCGCCGAAAGGCCTGGGGCAAAGCGCAGATGCCACTCCGCCGCAGCCGCCGGTGCAGCGGCCGCCGCGGCACCGCCGTTGACGTCGAGATCAGGCGTCTAGCGCCAGCGCCGGTGCGTGGAGAATCTTTTCGAGGCGGATCGGCAGTTCACGCACGCGCACGCCCGTGGCATGATAGACGGCATTCGCCACCGCCGCATTCATGCCGACATTGCCGAGCTCGCCCAGGCCCTTAATGCCGAGCGGGTTCACCTCGGTATCTTCTTCCGGAACGATGATCACCTGCACCTTATCGATGTCGGCATTCACCGGGATCATGTATTCGGCAATGTCGTCGTTGTAGTAGCGGGCGTAGCGGCGGTCGATTTCGGTCGCCTCATGCAGCGCGCAGGAGATGCCCCAGATCATGCCGCCCATCAGGTTGCTCTCGGCGGTGGTGGGATTGACGATCTTGCCCGCGGCAAACGCGCCGACGGCGCGCGGCGCGCGAATTTCGCCCGTCATCCGATGCACGCGCACTTCCACGAATTGCGCCCCGAAGGCGAACTGGATGCGGTCTTTCAGGTTGGCGCCGCCGCCGAAGCTTGGATGGCCGCGGTAGAGTTTTGGAATCGCATCCGGCTTCACGCCGTGGGGGATGTTCTCGGCATAGGCTTCGATCACGCCATTGGCGCCGCCGGCCTTCTTTGCCAGGATTTCGTCGCATGCCTTCGCCACCACATTGCACACGCTGGCGGTGGAATTGGACCCGCCGGCAACCGGGGCTGGCGGGAGCGCAGAATCGCCAGTTTCCACCGTAATCGCCTCAACCGGAATTCCGAGCTTGTCCGATGCGGTGAGCGCAAGAACCGTGTAGGCGCCGGTGCCGATGTCGTGCGTGGCACTCTCCACTCTGGCGCGACCGTCGGGATAAAGCGTTACGCGCGCGGTCGCCGCTGCGACGTTGGTAGGATACATGGTCGTGGCCGTGCCCCAGCCGATCAGCCAATCGCCCTCGCGCATCGAGCCCGGCTTTGGATCGCGCTGTTGCCAGCCGAACGCCTTCGCCGCCGCGTCGAAGCACTTCATCAGCGACCGGCTGGTATACGGCAGCCCCTTGATCGGCTCCTTCATGGTGTCGTTGATCCGGCGCAGTTCTACGGGATCGATTTCGAGTGCGTAGGCGAGCTCGTCCATCGCGGATTCGAGCGCGTACAGATACGGGGTTTCGGGCGGCGAGCGCATAAAGCCCGGCGTGTTGCGGTCGGCACGCACGATCGAGACCTTGGAATAGACGTTCGGGCACGCGTAGAGCCGCGTCGAGGCATCGGTGCCGCTCACGCTGTAGTCGTCGGGACGGCTGGTGACTTCCCAGCCTTCATGACTGAGCGAGACGAGTTTGCCGTCCTTCGCCGCGCCCAGCTTGATCCGGTGACGCGTCTCCGCGCGGTAGGTGGCGATGGTGAATCCCTGCTCGCGTGTGGCGACGAGCTTCACCGGCCGGCCGATCTTCCTTGCCGCAAACGCGATGATCGCGGTGCGCTGGGTGAGGGAGCCCCGGCTGCCGAACGCGCCGCCGATGAAGGGCGAAATAACGTGAACATTGTCAGGCGGAATGCCGAGCTGTTCTGCGACACCATTCTTGTAGCCATAGACACTCTGGCTGCCTTCCCAGACGGTGAGCTTGCCATCGTTCCAGGCGCAGGTGGTGGTGAACAATTCGATAGGGTTGTGGTGCTGCGTCGGCGTCGCATATTCCGCATCGATCTTCGCCGGCGCGGTGGCGAAGGCTTTTGCAGCATCGCCAACTTGCGGATCTTCGTGCTGCTCGGACACCGCTTTGACCGCAATCTCCTGCGCACCCGGCGAACCGAAGGAGGCGGATGGTTTCTCCTCTGCAAAAACGAACTTCAGGCGGTGGGCGCCATCCCGGGCTTCTTCGAAGGTTTCGGCAAGAACGACTCCGACGATCTGGCCGTCATGCCAGATCTTTTCCGAGGCCAGAGGGGCGATGCTCGTCCCCATGTAGCCTTGCTTGGCGAAGATGTTTCCCGGTTTGACCGCATCGCCGACGTTTCTGTACGTCAGCACGTCGATGACGCCCGGCAGCCCGCGCGTTTCGCTCTCGTCGATATTGGTGATGCGGCCGCGCGCGATGGGGCTGGTCACGAGGAAAGCATAGGCCGGCTTCGGGACTGCAAAATCGGAGGCATAGCGCGCCGCACCCCTGACCTTGGCGGGCCCATCGATGCGTGGGATGGCTGTGCCGATCGCGGTCATGTCCGCTCCATCCGTGCCGCCTCGAGCAGCGCGCGCACCAGGGTGCGGCGGCCGAGCTCGGGCTTATGGTCGTTTTCGCCATGCGTGACGGCGCTGGCGAACGCGGCTCGCGCCGCGGCCTGCGCCGTCTCGAGCGTCAACGGTTTGCCTCTGAGTGCAGCTTCGGCTTCGTGAGACCGCCACGGCCTGGTGGCGACTCCGCCGAGCGCAATGCGCGCCTCGTTGACGTTGTCGTCGCGCAAATCGAGGCCCACGGCGGCGGAGGCGAGTGCGAATTCATAAGATTGGCGGTCACGGATCTTCAGGTAGAGCGAGCGGCGCGTGTAGGGGGCCGCCGCAATCGTAAAGCCGGTAATCACGTCGTCCGGCGCCAGCACGGTTTCGATGTGCGGCGTGTCGCCCGGCTCGCGATGCAATTGCGCGAAGGGAATTGTGCGGGCGCCGTCGCGCCCGGCAATCTCTACGCGGGCGTCGAAGGCGATCAGCACATTGGCGAAATCGCCGGGATAGCTGGCGATGCAGTGCTCGCTCGTGCCCAGCACGGCATGCTTTCGATTGATGCCATCCAGCGCATCGCAGCCGGAGCCGGGATTGCGCTTGTTGCAATGTTTCCAGGTCGGATCGCGAAAATACATGCAGCGTGTGCGCTGCAAAACATTGCCGCCCAGGGTCGCCATGTTGCGGAGCTGCGGGCTGGCCGCCAGATAAAGCGACTGCGCGATGGCGGGGTATTGCTCACGCACCTGTGGGTGGTCGGCCACCTCCGACATATGTGCGAGGGCGCCGAGGTGGAGCGCATGCGGCGTGACCACAATCCCGGCGTAAGCATCGCGCATGCCGTTGATGTCGATCACGCGCGTGGGGCGCATCACATCGAGCTTCATCAGATCGAGCAAGGTGGTGCCGCCGGCCAGGAACTGCGTGGTGGCCATGGTGGGCGGCGTTCGCGCCGCGGCGCCGTGACCGACCTTCGTCGCCGTCAGCGGATCGTCGATGCGCTCGTAATCGAATGGCCGCATATTGTCAGGCCTTGCTGATGAGCGGTCTGGCCTGCTTCACCGCCTTGACGATGTGCGGGTAGGCGGCGCAACGGCAGAGATTGCCGCTCATATATTCGCGGATTTCGTCATCGGAATTTGCGTGGCCCTCGCGGATGCACGCGACCGCGGACATGATCTGTCCCGGCGTGCAGTAGCCGCACTGGAAGGCGTCCTGCTCGACAAACGCCGCCTGCATCGGGTGCAGCGCGCCGTCTGCGCCGGCCAGGCCTTCGATCGTCGTGACCGGCTCACGCACCGCGGCCGCCAGGGTCAGACAAGAGAGCACACGCCGCCCGCCGACGTGAACCGTGCAAGCGCCGCATTGTCCCTGATCGCAACCCTTCTTGCTTCCGGTGAGGCCGAGATGCTCGCGCAGGGTGTCGAGCAAGGTTGTCCGGGGATCGAGGTGCAGACGTTCTTTCCGGCCGTTTACGGTCAGCTCCATGGGGATGCCCATCCCCGCGGCGGATGGCTTCGACCTCGGGGCACGGGCCTCGGCGACGCCTGCCGCGGCCACGGCGACGGCCGACGTTGCTCCCGCACTCAGCAGGTTGCGGCGGGTCATGCCGATCCCGGCCTGTCGTCCATCGGAACGTCCTCGCATTCGCCAGCGGCCTCCGGGATTCGGCTCTCGGCGCCCTCTAACAACGCCAGACTTCGCGTGCCTGTTCCGGGCAAAGTTCCAGTGTTCATCAAGAGTTCAACGCCGGACATCACAAATTGCTGAAACAAATGCTGCCCGCCGTCGTTTCAAAGTCTCTGGCCGACGGAGGACGGCGGGTGTCCGCGGAAAATTCCGCCAGAGAGCGAGGCTTAAGGAGCGGACCTTCCATGTCGCGTTTACCCGCCATTGACCCTGAAGTTCCGGATCAGGCCGAACTGATTGTTCGGCGCCTGTGCCAATATGCCGATCTGTGCCCTGAAGAGATTTCGTTGCTGCGGGGGCTTTCGGAGTCCCCGGAGCGCGTTCCCGCAGGCACGGAACTCATCTCCGAAGGACAGAAGCTCGACACGCCGCGATTGCTGCTCGCCGGATGGGCATGCCGGCAACGGTTCCTCTCCGATGGGCGACGGCAGATTTTCGACTTCATTCTGCCTGGCGACGTCTTCGGCCTCTGCTTCCGTCCTGAGGCCGTGGCGCTGTGCAACACCGTGACCTTGACGCGGGCTGTCGTCGCCAGCGCGCCGGCGCTTGGAGAGGCGGTGACAAACCATGGCGGCATGTATTCGGGATTGCTCTCCGCATCGCTGATGAGTGCGAGCATGGACGAGGCCTATCTGCTGAATCAGATGGTGCGCATCGGTCGGCAGACGGCTTATGAGCGCGTGGCGCATCTGGTGCTCGAGCTGAATCACCGCCTGAGCGTGGTGGGCCTGGCAAGCAATGGCGTGATGCCGCTGCCGCTGACGCAGGAGATGATCGCCGATGCCCTTGGCCTCAGCATTGTGCATCTCAACCGCACCTTGCAGCAGCTTCGCCGCGAGGGATTGCTGGAGGTGAGGGGCGGCATTGCGCGCCTGCTTGAGGGGCAACGGCTGAAGTCGATCGCGGATTTTCATGAGCCGCGCGTCTCGGCGCGACGTGCAGAAGATCGCAGCCTTCTGGCGCACGCGACCGCGCCTTAAGGGTCAGGTCAGCACCGCGACCGGAAACCGCGCGAACAGATCGGCACATCCGAGGCGGTGGCTCATCGCGCGAAAGTTCGCATCGAAAAGATGCGAACCCGAGAGGCTGGCGAGTTCGGCCGGAAGAAAAACTTCCGTGTCACCCCAGAATTCCGGCGGCGGAAGCGGAGCGCTGTGGCACGCTTCCGCACAGTGCAACGGCACCGCAATGCACAGCGCGTCCTTTTCCCACACGCGCGCGAAGCCAAGGACATGTTCGCTGCGCTCGCCTTCGACCGCCAGCGGGATGTACTGACCGGCGGCGAAGAGCTGTGGCTTCCTGGCGCGCAACCGGAGCAACTCGGTAATGACATGTTGCTTGACGCGCCCATCCTGCCAGCACGCCAGTAAGTCTTCCAGCGTGGCATCGGCGCTCAACGCCTCGGCGCGCGCCCGATAATTCACCGGCCGCCGGTTGTCGGGGTCGACCAGGCTGAAATCCCAGAACTCCGTTCCTTGATAGCAATCCGGAACGCCGGAAACCGTGCAGCGTAGCGTGACTTGCATCAATCCGTTCAGTGCGCCCGCCGGCGCGATCCGCTCCACGAACTCCGCGAAGGAGGAGAGGAATTCACTGGATTTGGACCCATCCAGAACAGCGCGCACGAAATCAGCGTTGGCCTGCTCGAATTCCGCATCGGGATTGAGCCACGATGTCGTCAGCTTCTGCTCGCGCAACGACTTCTCTCGCCATGCCAGGATGCGCTCGCGGAACGCGGCCAACTGCGCCGCATCGCGCCAATCGAGATCGAGCGGCCACGCACCAAGCAGCGTCTGATAAAGCTGGTATTCATCGCCGAGCGCCAGCTGCGGCGTCCTGCGTGACGCGTTCATTCGCAGCCATGTCTGGACGGCCTCCTCCCACGCGTGCGGGATTTCGCTGAGCACGGCCAGCCGCGCCCGTGCATCCTCACCGCGCTTGTGGTCGTGGGTTGCGGTCGCGAGCAGAGCATGCGGGAAAGAGGAGGCGTGTGTCACAGAGCGGTGGTGAAATTCGTCCGCGTCGATGGCGAGATCGCCCGGCTGGAAACCGACATCGTTGCGAGAGAGCAGCCGTCCATAGCGGTAGAAGGCAGTGTCTTCCACCGCCTTGGCGGCAACGGGTGCGGCCAATTGGTTGAACCGGCGCACCGCCCCGATCGCCGCATCAGTACCTGGCGTGTGCAGAACGCCCGCGATGAAGTCGATGGCCGCCGCGTCGAGTGGAGTGGAGTCTCGCTTTGCGGCCTGGGCGGCCTGCTCGAAATGGCTTCCCGGTTCCGGAGAAACCGCCGCGCCGGTTGCGTAGGTGCGATACACGCGCAGGTGAATGAGGATTCCCGTCAGCGCGCGCCGTATCGCTTGTTGTGTGACGTCGCGCGCGTCCTCATGCGTGCCGGTGAGCGCGAAGAAATGGCGTGTGGCCTGATGCAGCGCGCTGGCGAACGCATTCTTCAGGATTTCGGGCCGGGCGATGTTCTCTTCGTCCTGAAATTCTCCCGAGCGGCCGCTGAGCGCGTGCCATAGGTCCGCCAGCGGGACGGCGCCATCGCCATCATGTTGAAGCGCCGAGACGTCGTTCATGAAATCATAGCCGGTGGTGCCATCGACGCCCCAGTCGGCCGGCAAGCTCTCGCCCTTGCCGAGAATCTTCTCCACCACGATATAGGGGGCGCCGCGCTCCGCATTATGGGGCCGCCGTTTCGCCGCCTCGTCGAGACGTGCACGAAGCATGCGGCAATAGCCGCGCGGATCGGCCAGGCCATCGATGTGATCGACCCGCACGCCGTCGATGAGACCTTCTTCGAACAGCGCAAGGATTTTCCGGTGCGACGCTTCGAAGACCTCCGGCCGGCCGGCATTGAGCGCAACAAGGTCGTTGATTTCGAAAAAGCGTCGCCAGTTCAGCTCGTCGTTCGCGCTCCGCCACCAGGCAAGGCGGTAGTGTTGCCGCTCGAGCAGCGCATGCAGGCGTTCCGGCGTGGCGAAATCTTGTGCGACGGCATCACGGTCCTCCGGCCGCAGTGGAAAACGTTTGTCGAAATAGGCGATGCCGGCGCCGGATTCCTCCCGCACGATCCTGAGTTCGCCATCCTTGAGCGCCTGCCAGTACGGCTTGCCGAAAACGGGCAGCAGAACCTTGCCGTCCAGCCGCGCATTGTCGGTTTGCCAATCGATGTCGAAATAATCGGCGAAGTCGCTGCCGGGGCCGTTCTGCAGCACGTCCATCCACCAGCGGTTCTGCGGATGCACGGCCATGTGGTTCGGCACGATGTCGAGGATGATGCCGATGTCCTGCGCGTGCAAAGCCGCGGCAAGGCGGCGAAAGCCATCCTCTCCCCCCAGCTCCGGATTGACCACGCCGGGATCCACCACGTCATAGCCATGCAGCGAACCGGGCCGCGCCTTCAGGATCGGCGACGAATAGACATGGCTGATGCCCAGCTTTGCAAAATACGATGCAAGCGGGACGGCTGCCTCGAAGGCAAAGTCCCAGTGGAATTGCAGACGGTATGTGGCGCGCGGGATCATCGCTTGCGCCGCGCAGCCAGCCTGGACAGGCGGGCGCGCACCTTCGCATCGGACCAGAAATCCTCGGCCGGCAGGCGACGGCGCCAATTCGGATGCTCGTCGGTGGTGCCGGGGAGGTTGGGCTGCTCCGCCTCACCGAGAATGTCTTCCACGGCGGCAATCGCCAGCGGGCATGGCGTCCTGCTGACATCGCACAGCGCGGCATCGATCACGGCATCGGTTTGCGCCGGCTTCGGTTCGGCCCCTTTGGCGCATCCGGTGAGATTCCATGCCGACCACAAAAGCGCACGGTCCTTCTTGCGCGCGCGACGTTCGGCCGACTCGGAGCCGAGGTGCATCTTGCGGCGGAGTTTCACGGCCCAGTCAATGTCGCGCTCGCGCCACCATCCCGCAACCGTCGGAAGGTCGTGTGTCGTGGTGAGGGCGATCGCCTGTGCGTCCCAGCGCTCCGGCGGAAGAAAACGTCCGTCGCCATCGCGCTCGAACCACAGGACGCGCATGCCAAGAATGCCGGCGCCGGCAATCTGCGCTCGAAATCCTTGCGGCACCGTGCCGAGATCCTCGCCGATCACAATCGCTTTGTGCAGCCGCGACTCAATGGAAATCAGCCTGATCAGATCGGTGAGGGGATATGTCAGATACACACCGTCGGCAGGCGAGGCGCCCTGAGGCAGCACCCAAAGCCGTCGCAGTCCCATGGCGTGATCGATGCGGATGCCGCCGGCGTGCCGCATGGCCGTCCGCAGCATGGCAAGAAAGCCGCTGTAGCCGGACGCGCGCAGCGCCATCGGCGAGAATGTGGTCAGCCCCCAATCCTGTCCGTCCGGATTGAACGCATCGGGCGGAGCGCCGATGTGAAGTTGCGAAAGCAGTGGGCCCGTTTCGCTCCACGCTTCGCTGCCCGACGGATCGACGCCGACGGCAAGATCGGCGATCAGTCCAATCGCCATATTTTCTTTGGCGCGCGCCTGTGCCGCAGCCAGGCTGCGCTCGGCCAGCCATTGCAGGAAGAACCGATATTCGATTTCCGGTTGGTGGCGCTTGGCGAAATCGCTTGCTGCCGCGGACTTGGCATCATGGAATTCCGCCGGCCATTTGTGCGGCGAGATCAATCCCTGCTTCCGGAATTGATCGTCCAGCGCCTCATAGATTGCGTGCGCCCGCAATGCATCGCCGCCGCGCGCACAGAAGGCGCGGAAGTCGTCACCATTGTTCGCATCTCTGCGGAACGTGTCGAACGCCGCGCGCAGTTGCGCAAATTTCGTTCGATGGGCGCTGCTCCAATCGATCAGGTCCGGCGATGCGGACGGCTTCGGCGGCTCGATGCCGGCGAGCGCGACATCGGCATAGAGCGGGTCGACGAACAGCCGCGTCGACGGAGAGTAGGGGCTGATATGGGAAGGATCGGCGGCGAACCGCGCGTGAACGGGGCTGACGGCAACCGCGTCAATGCCGAATTCCGCGGCGCGCGCAGCAAATTCGCCCAAGGCAGCGAAGTCGCCAAATCCCTCGCTATGTCCGCCGCGCAACGCATAGAGTTGCACGGCAATGCCGGCGAGCTTCTTGCTGGGAGCAACATCGGCGATACCGAAGCACCGTGGCGGCGCCACCGCCAGGGTGTGCCGTTCACCGTCAATCTCGAATCCATGGTAGCCGACTGCATCCGGCGCGCGGAACGACATGCCGCCGGTCTTCAGGGGCAAGAGTTTCAACTCACGCCATTCTCCCTGGATCTCCAGCTTCGCGGTTTTTGCCACCCCGACATGCACCGGCTCGCCGCCACGCGCGGTCACCAGCGGCGGCAGCAACCGGCTCTCCTGATCGATGCGGCGTTGGCTGTCGGCGATCTGCTTGGCGTTGACTGCCGGGTAGCCCAGCGCGTTCAACACCGCGCGCAAGGTGTCGGGCTTCACTTCCTGGGGACGTCCATTCGCATCCGTCCAGCTCGCGTGAAGACCGGCCGCGCGGGCGAGCTTGAGAAGCGCATCGTCGCTCATGGTGCGTCGATCCAGACCAAAGTGGTCGCCGGTGGAATCGCGCCGCTCACCCGCTCGCCCCAGATGGGTTGCGATTCCGGGAGCGGAGTCCGGGCCGGCTCATCGCCGAAATTGCTGCCGATGGTGAGGATGGCGCCGTCATCGAGGCGCCAGCGCGCAAGCACGGCGGCAGCGCCAACGGCGGCGGCGCCGTGCGAAACCGCCCCGCGCAACCGGGATGTCAGGCGCTCTCGCCTGAGCCGCAGCAGCTGCTTGTACAAGGCGCTTCGTGCATTCTCGGAAAAATCGGGACGGGATTTCTCGTAGGTCTCGAGAGCGTTCGGATCAGGAATACGCGCCCGCTTTTCCGGATCGGAGAACTCCGGGAATTTGGCGAACTCGCTCCGGCGTCCATTGCGCACGGCTTCCGCGAGCCCTGGATCCTGGTGGTCCGTGAAATAGTAGAACGGTTCGCGCGTGCCGCTTTCCTCGCCCATGAAGATCATGGGGATTTCGGGACACAGAAGTTGAAGTGCGATTGCCGCTTCGAGCTTCGCCGGATCGGCGAGCACGGTGAGGCGTTCACCGAACGCGCGGTTGCCGGTCTGATCGTGGTTCTGGAGGAATGAAACGAACGAGACCGGCGAAAGGCCCGCGGTGGACGAGCCGCGCCGCCGCCCGTGAAACTCCGACATGTCGCCCTGATAGACAAACCCGCCATCAAGGGCACGGGCCAGTTTCTCTGCCGGCGCTTTCGCAAAGTCCGAATAGTAGCCGTTCGTCTCGCCGGTCAGCAGGACATGCAGGACATGGTGCAGGTCATCGTTCCATTGCGCATCGAACCCGGCGCGCAGCAGCGTGGCATCGTTGTTGTCGTTCTCCACCACCAGATGGACGTGACGATCCGGCGCGACATTGGCGCGGATTTCGCGCGCCAGCTCGTGCAGGAAACTCGCGTCGAGGATCGCGTGCACCGCGTCGAAGCGAAGACCGTCGAAGCGAAATTCATTGAGCCAGTAGAGCGCGTTTTCGATGAAGAACCGCCGCACATTCGGCTCCGCGAAATTGATCGCAGCGCCCCACGGCGTGTGCTTGCTTTCGTCGAAGAAGCGCCGCGCGTAAAGGCCGAGATAATTGCCGTCCGGGCCGAAATGATTGTAGACGACATCGAGGAAGATGCTGATGCCGCGCCCATGCGCGGTATCGATCAAGGCTTTCAGTTCGTCCGGCGTGCCATAGGAGCGGTCGGGGGCGAAGGGAAGCACACCGTCATAGCCCCAGTTCCGTGATCCGGGAAAGTCGGCGATCGGCATCAGCTCGATGGCGTTGACGCCGATGTCGGAGAGCCGTGTCAGGTGGCCTGCTATCCCGCTGAAGCCGCCCAGCAGTCCGGGATGCAGTTCGTAGATGACCGTCTCCGCCCAGGATCGGCCGCGCCAATGGCACTTCCACTCGTAGGAATCCGGATCGGTGACGACGCTTGCGTCGTGCACATCGCGCGCCTGCATGCGCGATGCGGGGTCCGGCACAAGCGTGTCGCCAATGCGGAACCGGTATTGTGCGCCGGCGCCGCATGCCGCTTCGGCCTGGTACCAGCCGCCGTCCGCGCGCGACATTTCGACCGGCTGAAGGCCGACGATTTCAAGGACCGCGCGCTGGGCCTCGGGGGCCCACAGGCGGAAGCGTGTTCGGTTGGGCGCAATGAGAGCGGGGCCAAAGCTGAAGCCGGACACATCGAGCATCATGCAGCCGCTTCCCTGTTCTCCCCCTCCAGATTGGCAACGAAAATGGCAGTTGCGCGGTCCTGCAGCTTGTAGCTTTTTTCCGAAACCTCGCGCTGTTGCTCCTGCGGCTCCGCGCTATCGATCAGCAGTCGCCATTGGAACTTCCGCGGCAACGTGAAATCGAGAGTCCGGTCGGAGGCGTTCATCATCAGCATCAGGAATTCCACGGTGCCGTCGCGGGCGGCGAGCCCCATCACCAGCGCACGGCCCTCGCTGTTGCGCCAGTCCTGCGGCGAAAGCTTGCCGCCCCGTTCGTCGAACCAGTCGATATCGAGAACGCCCGGCGCGATTTCGTCATGTCCGTGCAGAAAGTGCCGCGCGCGGAACACGGCATGCTGGCGCCGGACGGAAATCAGGCGGCTGACGAAATCGGTGAGTTCGGCCCCGGCCGGAGAGAGCGCGCGCTTCCAGTCCAGCCAGGAGATTTCATTGTCCTGGCAGTAGGCATTGTTGTTGCCCTGCTGGGTCCGCCCGGATTCATCGCCGGCCAGCAACATCGGCGTGCCGAGCGAGGCGAACAATGTCGTCAGCATAGATCGCTTCACCCGCCCGCGCAGAAGCTGGATGTTGCCGTCGGCCTGGGGACCTTCGCTTCCCCAATTTGACGAATAGGTTTCGTTCGAGCCGTCCTCGTTGTTCTGGCCATTGGCTTCGTTGTGTTTGTTCGAATAGGTCACGAGATCTTCGAGCGTCATGCCGTCATGGCTCGCGACATAGTTGATCGTCGCCCATGGCTTGCGGGAGCCGCTGGCGCCGAAAATGTCCGCCGATCCAGAAAGCCGGCGCGCCACTTCCGGGCGCATTCCGGCATCGCCCCGCCAATAGCGGCGCACGGAATCGCGGTAGCGGTCATTCCATTCGGCAAATCCCGGCGGATGATTGCCCAACTGATAACCGCCAGGTCCCACATCCCACGGCTCGGAGATCAGCTTGAGGCGTGACAGTTCGGGATCCTGGCAGATCGCGTCGAAGAATCCGGCGCCGCGTTCGAAACCGTGCGGCTCGCGCCCCAACGTCACGCCGAGATCGAAACGGAACCCATCGACACGGAAGGAACGCGCCCAATAGCGCAGCGAATCCATCACCATCTGTAATACGCGCGGATGGGAGAGGTTCAGCGTGTTGCCGGTGCCGGTGTCGTTCACGCAGTAGCGCCTGTCGTTCTCGACCAGACGGTAATAGCTCGCATTGTCGAGTCCGCGCCACGATAGCGTCGGTCCCAGCTCGCTGCCTTCGCAGGTGTGGTTGTAGACGACGTCGAGGATCACCTCGATGCCCGCGGCATGCAGCCGCCGGATCGCCATGCGTGCCTCGTTGGCATTCTCCGTTGAAAGGTAGCGCGGCTCGCAAGTGAAGAACGACAGCGTATTGTAGCCCCAATAGTTGGAGAGCTTCCGCTGCAGAAGATCGCGATCCTGCAGATAGGCGTGGATCGGCATCAGTTCGATCGCCGTGATGCCCAGCCGCTTCAGATGATTCACCACAAAGGGGTGTGACAGCGCCGCGAACGTGCCGCGCTCGGGCGGTGACACCTCCTCCAGCAGCTTGGTCAGCCCGCGCACATGCGCTTCATAGATGATGGTATCCGACCAGGGTGTGTTCGGGCGGCGGTCTTCGCTCCAATCGAAATAGTCGTGCGTGACGACGCCTTTCACCATGGCCGGCGCACTGTCGCGGCGATCGAAGCTCAGATCCGCGCGCGGCGACTGCACCCGGTAGCCGAAAACGGCATCCGTCCATTTGAGGGTGCCCTGAACGCCCTTGGCATAAGGGTCGAGCAGCAGCTTGTTCGGATTGAAGCGATGGCCATTGTGCGGCTCGTACGGACCATGGGCACGAAAACCATACACCAGCCCCGGCATCGCGTCCGGCAGGAAGCCGTGCCAGATCTCGTCGGTGCGCTCGGGGAGATCGTAGCGCTGAATCTCCTTTCGCCCGGTGGAATCGAACACGCAAAGCTGGATGCGCGCCGCGTGCGCCGAGAAGACGGCGAAATTGACTCCAAGCCCATTCCAGCTTGCGCCGAGCGGATAGGCATTGCCGGGCTCGAGATGACCTGGAAGCGTGGCCACGACTAGGCCTCGTGCTGCAGGATGAGCGCAGCCAGCGGCGGCAGCACGAGCTCCAGAGATTGTGGATGGCCATGACTGGCAACCGCCTGTGTCGCGACCGCCCCGCCATTGCCGACATTGCTGCCGCCATACATCGCGGCATCGGTGTTGATCCGTTCGCGCCAGCGGCCGCTGTGCGCCACACCGATGCGAAAGCCCTGCCGGGGAATGGGAGTCATGTTGAGCACGACCAGAAGCGGCTCGGCGCCATCGGCGCGCCGCTCATAGGCATAGACGCTGTCTTGCGCATCATCGCCGATCACCCAGGAGAACCCCGATGGCTCGCTGTCCGTGCGGTACAGCGCAGGCTCCTGCGCATACAAACGGTTGAGGTCGCCTACGGCGCGCTGCAATCCCGCATGGCCGGGATTGCTCAGAAGGTCCCAGTCCACCTCGCGGTCGTGGTTCCATTCCCGCACTTGCCCAATCTCGCCGCCCATGAACAGAAGCTTCTTTCCCGGATGAGTCCACATGAACGCGAAGTAGGCGCGCAAAGTCGCAAGCTTGCGCCATTCGTCGCCGGGAATTTTTCCGATCAGCGAGCCTTTGCCATGGACCACCTCATCATGGCTGAGCGGCAAAATGAACTTCTCCGAGAAGGCATAGATGAGGCCGAAAGTCATTTCGTTGTGATGCCATCTTCGGTGGATCGGATCGTGCGACACATAATCGAGCGTGTCGTGCATCCATCCCATGTTCCATTTGTAGGAGAACCCCAGTCCGCCTTGGGCTATCGGGGCCGAGACACCCGGCCATGCCGTGGATTCCTCGGCAATGGTGATGGCGCCCGGCACGCGTTCGGCAACGACCGTGTTCAGGTGCTTGAGGAACTCGATCGATTCGAGGTTCTCGCGGCCACCATAGCGGTTGGGCACCCACTCGCCGGCCGCTCGCGAATAATCGCGATAGAGCATGGATGCCACGGCGTCCACGCGCAGGCCGTCCACATGGAACGTCTCGAGCCAGTAAAGCCCGCTTGCAATCAGGAATCCGGACACCTCGCGCCGGCCGAGGTTGTAGATGTAGGTGTTCCAATCGCGATGGAAGCCTTCGCGCGGATCGGCATGTTCGTAGAGCGCCGTGCCGTCGAAGCGCGCCAGTCCGAACGCATCGGTGGGAAAGTGCGCCGGCACCCAATCGAGGATCACGCCCAAGCCGGCGCGATGGCAGGCATCCACGAAATGGGCGAACTCGTGCGGTTCGCCGAAGCGGGCGCTGGGCGCGAATTGCGACAGCGGCTGATAGCCCCACGATCCGCCGAACGGATGCTCCATGATCGGCATCAGCTCCACATGCGTGAAGCCGAGATCGATGGCGTAGGGAATGAGCTTCTCGGCCAGCCCCAACCAGTCGAGATTGCCGGTCTTGTCGTGCTGCGGCCTCAGCCACGATGCGGCGTGCACTTCATAGATCGAGATCGGCGCATCCGCCTTGTGCCGCGCGGCGCGCGACTGCATCCAGTCGGAATCCGTCCAGCGGAACGTGAAGGGCTGCGGCACGACCGACGCGCTCGCCGGCGGACGCTCGGTGGCGCGCGCCAACGGATCCGCCTTGAGCGGCAGCAATTCTCCGCTCGGTCCGACGATCTCGTATTTGTAGCGCTCGCCGGCCGTCAGCCGCGGAATGAACAGCTCCCACACGCCGGCCTGGTGGCGAAGCCGCATCGGATGGCGCCGTCCATCCCAGCTGTTGAAATCGCCGACGACCGATACGCGCTGCGCGTTCGGCGCCCACACAGCGAAGCGAACGCCGGTCACGCCATCGATTGTCGTGACACTCGATCCCAGCCGCTCGGACAACGTCCAGTGGGAGCCTTCGGAAAACAGGTGCAGGTCGAGATCGCCGAGTATTGGGCCGAAGGCGTACGGGTCTTCCGTTTCCTGCGTGGCATTCGGCCAATGAATGCGCAGGAGATAGGGCTCCGCTGACGAGATCAGCCCCGAAAACAAACCCGATCCGCCCGGCACCAGCTGAGCGAGCAGATCGCCGCCGGCGCGCGACAGCACCTCAACGGATTCTGCGCCGGGCTGGAAGGTGCGCACGATGCGTCCGTGCGGCGTATCGTGCGGTCCGAGGAAACCGAACGGATCCGCTAGCCGGCCGCGCACCAGCGCATCGACCGCGGATGCGTCCGGTTCTTCCCAATGCAAGGGCGGTGCCTTAGTCAGCATGTTCGGGCTCTCGCGCAGGCGTCAGGCGGTCAAGCAGCGCGGCGAGCCCACGCAGTGGAATATCGATCCAATCGGGACGATTGGCGGCCTCGTAGGCGATTTCATAGGCGGCCTTTTCGATTGCGAAGGCGGTGATGAGGTGGCGCTCGCTGTCGCTCAGCAAACGGCCGCGGCCTTCCTCATAACCGGCCAGAAACGCCTGTTGCGCCACCTCGCGGAACTGGTCGAGAAGCAGATGCGCGCGGACATGGCCGAGGCCGCCCGCGGCCAGGCGCCCTTCGCGCTCCACCATGCCGGCGGCGTAGTCGAAGGAGCGGATCATGCCGGCCACGTCGCGCATCGGCGACATCTTGCTGCGGCGCTCGGAAAGCGGCTTGGTCGGCTCGCCTTCGAAATCGATAATGGTGACATCGCCCGCCGTCACCAGCACCTGGCCCAGGTGATAATCGCCATGGATGCGCGTGCAGAGGGTCCCCTTGCCGCTTGCGAGAAGCAGCTTCAGGTGGCGGCGCAGCGCGTCGCGACGCTCGGCCAGACTTGCCACCACCTCTGCTTCCCCGCCCTTGTAGTTCGCAATCGCGCGGAAGGCGTCGTCGACCTGTTTTGCCGCGCCTTCGATCCAGCGTTGAACCGCGCGCTCGCCAGCCTGCTCGGGAGAGAAGTCGGGATCGTCTGACGGCTCAGCCAGCACAGCGTGCATTTCGCCGGTGCGCCGCCCGAGCACGCGCGCGAATTCTTCGTACGACTCGAAGGGCCGCGCGCCTTGCGGCGCCACCGATTGCTCGTCAATGATCCGTGTCAGAAGATCGTAAGTCCAGCGTGAACCGTCGCCCTGATTGATGACAAAGCCCTGCACGATCGAGAGCGTCGATATCGATCCATCGCTGTCGCGGCGGACGATTTCGCCGAACAGCGGCGCAACCCCCTCGAAACCACGCTCGGTCAGAACACGCCCCATCTCCGCTTCCGGATGAATGCCGGGCGTGAGGCGGCGCAGCAGTTTAACCACGATCTTGCGGCCGACCGACAAGGTGGAGTTGCTCTGTTCCACACCGGGCCATTCGATCTCCGCGTCGGGAGCGATGTCGAGGGGCGCATCGGGCATGGACTCGAATTCCATTTCGCCCGATCCGAACGGCACCCGCGCATTCTTCGCAAGGCATGCCAGCATCGCGCGGGCAAAGCGGGCCGACGCAAACCCATCCGTCAGCTGACCGACGCGGCGACCGCGGCGCGCGCGCGCGAACGCCAGCGGTGCCTCGAAGGGGCACGGGGGCTCGTCTTCCCAGGAAATGGCCATCGGCAATGCATAGCGATCGACATGCTCGTCCACAGTGACCTCGATGCCGCCAAGCACCGCGTCCTGCTCGTAGCCCGGCAGCGGTGTAATGGGGCCGAGCTTGATATTCGTGATCTTTCCGTGTTTGCCCTGGAACCAGCGCCGTTGCGCCACATACGCTGGCAGCACTTCTTTTTCGAGGATGTCGCGGCTTCGTCCTTCGAACGCGCTTGCCAGCGTATTGCGCAGCACGAAGGTGTGCGGCTCGATCAGCGCCGGGCCGGCCGTCGCCGTGCTCCATTGCGGCGCCACCGCCTCCTTGCTGAGCTTGAACCAATACACGCCGTAGCGGGAGAGCGTCAGCAGGTAGGTGAGCTGGCCGATCAGCGGGAAGGGCGTATCCCCGAACAGCTCGACGGGTGTGCGGCCGGCAAACTCGTGCAGGTCGAGTTCCACGGCCTGCGCCGTGCGGGAGACATTGACCACGCACAGGAGGGTTTCATCCTCGTATTCCCGAAGATAAGCGAGCACCTTGCGATTTTGCGGCGTCAGAAACCGGATCGTGCCGCGGCCGAACGCCTTTTGCCGGCTGCGCACGACCAGCATGCGCCGCAGCCAGTTCAGCAGTGAGTGCGGATCGCGCCACTGCGCTTCGACATTGACCGACTGGAATCCGTAGAGCGGATCCATGATCGGCGGCGAAACCAGAGCGGCGGGATCGGCGCGGGAAAAACCGCCGTTGCGGTCCGACGACCACTGCATCGGCGTACGCACGCCATCGCGGTCGCCGAGGTGGATGTTGTCGCCCATGCCGATCTCGTCGCCGTAATAGATGATCGGCGTGCCCGGCATTGTGAGAAGCAGCGAGTTCATCAGCTCGATGCGGCGGCGGTCGCGTTCCAGCAGTGGGGCAAGGCGGCGGCGGATCCCCAGATTGAGTCGCGCACGACGGTCTGACGCGTACACATTCCACAGATAATCGCGCTCCCTGTCGGTCACCATTTCGAGCGTCAGCTCATCGTGGTTGCGCAGAAAAATGGCCCATTGGCAATTGGGCGGCGGGTCAGGCGTCTGCCGGACGATGTCGGTGACGGGGAAGCGGTCCTCCTGCGCCAGCGCCATGTACATGCGCGGCATCAGCGGGAAGTGAAACACCATGTGGCATTCGTCGCCGGCGCCGGAGCCGAAATAGGCTTGGATATCCTCCGGCCACTGGTTGGCTTCGGCGAGCAGCATGCGATCCTGATAGTGCTCGTCGATGAACTTGCGCATGCGCTTCAGGATGGCGTGCGTCTCCGGCAGGTTCTCGTTGTTGGTTCCCTCGCGCTCGACGAGATAGGGCACGGCGTCGAGCCGCAGCCCATCGACCCCCATATCCAGCCAGAAGCGCATCACGCTCATCACCGCGCGAAACACCTGCGGATTGTCGAAGTTCAGGTCCGGCTGGTGCGAGTAGAAGCGGTGCCAGTAGTAAGCTTGCGCCTCCTCGTCCCAGGTCCAGTTCGACTTTTCCGTGTCGATAAAGATAATCCGCGTGCCGGCATATTTCTTGTCGTCGTCCGACCAGACGTAATAGTTGCGGTAGTTCGAATCCGGCTTGGCGCGCCGCGCCCGCTGAAACCACGGATGCTGGTCGGATGTGTGGTTGATCACCAGCTCGGTGATGACGCGGATGCCGCGCGCGTGCGCTTCTTCGATGAAATGACGGACATCGGCCAGCGTGCCGTATTCCGGATGCACGTCGCGATATTCTGAGATGTCGTAGCCGTCATCGCGGCGCGGGCTCGGATAGAACGGCAGCAGCCAGATGGCGGTGACGCCAAGCTCCGCAATGTAATCGAGCCTCTGGATCAAGCCGCGAAAGTCGCCGATGCCGTCGCCGTTCGAGTCATAGAACGACTTCACATGCACCTGGTAGATGACGGCATCCTTGTACCATAGCGGGTCTGGCTTCAGCGCGGATTTCTTGCGTTTCGCCATCATCACACCTCTTTGGCCGGTGTGACGCGCCAGATGGCGTAAGGCGCTCCCGGTGTGAGGCGCATATGCTGAATCTTGCCACGCCAGAGTTTGTGGCCCCCGCGCGGGAGGTCCTCGCATTCGAGCGTGGCGTGGTCGGCGAGTCCGAATTCCCACAGCGGCGCTTCGAAATCCGCTTCCTGCGGGGAACGAGGATCGAGGCTGACGGCGACGAGAATGATGTCGCCGTGACCCGGCGCACGCTTGCCGTAGTAGAGGATGTTGTCGTTGAACGCCTTGTAGAACGTCAGATTCAGGTGTGATTGCAGCGCCGGTTCGGCTTTGCGTAACCGGTTCAGTTGCGCAATGTCGGGAATGATGTTGCCGGGTGCGTTCCAGTCGCGCGCGCGGATCTCGTACTTTTCCGAATCGAGATATTCCTCGCGGCCGGGAAGCGGCGCCGCCTCGCACACCTCGTACCCCGAATACATTCCCCACAAGCCGGACAACGTCGTGGCCAGTGCGGCACGAATGAGAAATCCGGCGCGGCCAGAGGTCTGCAGGAAATACGGATTGATGTCAGGCGTATTGACGAAGAAGTTCGGCCGAAAGAATTCCGAAACCGGCGGCGTCGAAAGTTCGGTCAGGTATTCCGTCAGCTCCTGTTTCGTGTTGCGCCAGATGAAGTAGGTGTAGGACTGCGAAAAGCCGAGCTTGGCCAGATGCTGCATCACCTTCGGCCGCGTGAACGCCTCCGAAAGGAAGATGACGTCGGGATGGCTCCCACGGATGTCGGCGATCAGCCACTGCCAGAATGGAAACGGCTTGGTGTGCGGATTGTCGACGCGAAAGATCTTCACGCCCTGCTCGATCCAGAACAGGACCACATCGCGCAGCGCCGCCCACAAGCCAGGCACGGCGTCCTGCGCGTAAAAGTCGACGTTGACGATGTCTTCGTATTTCTTCGGCGGGTTCTCGGCATATTTGATGCTGCCGTCCGGCCGCCAGTCGAACCAGCCCGGATGCTCTTTCAGCCAGGGATGATCCGGCGACGCCTGGATGGCGAAGTCGAGCGCAATCTCAAGCCCATGTTCGTGCGCCGCATCCACCAGCGCGCGGAAATCCTCGAGGCTGCCGAGATCGGGATGAATGGCGTCATGGCCGCCTTCGCTTGAGCCGATGGCGTAGACGCTGCCGACATCGCCGGCCGCCGCCTTCAGCGCATTGTTCTTGCCTTTGCGGTTCGTCCGGCCGATGGGGTGAATCGGCGGCAGGTACAGCACGTCGAAACCCATGTCGCGGACGTAGGGAAGGCGAGCGATGACATCGCGGAACGTGCCATGCCTTGCCGGATCGTTGGATGCCGAGCGCGGGAACAATTCGTACCAGCTGGCGAAGCGGGCTGCTGTGCGTTCGACCCCGATCGTGTAGGTTTCGCTGCGCGCCTTGAATCGGCGTTCGTCGGCGCGGCGCATCAGCTCTATCGTTTCCGGCGCTAGCAACAGGCCTACGCGATCGGCTGGCGAAAGCCCGTCGAAACCGCCGAGCACGGCGGCCAGACCTTCTGCCAGGCCGGCTTGCGCCTGCTCGCGCGCTTTTTGCAGCAACTGTTGGCCTTCGCGGATTTCCAGCGGAAGATCGAGCCCGGCGTCGCGCTTCTTGATCAGATCGCGCGCGAAGCCGCCATAGACGTCGATCCAGGCTTCTACGCAGAAGGAATGCCGTCCAAGCCTGTCGAGCGGCATGGTGGCACGCCAGCGGTCGTTCTCCTTGAGCAGCATGCGCGCGCGCTGCCAATTGCGTTCGCCTTCGCCCTTGTAAAGAAGCTCGGCGGCAATCAGCGGATGACCGTCGGTGTAGATGTCGGCTTCGATCATGGCCAATTCGCCGACAACGCCTTTCGCTGCGAATCTCCCGCCATCCACGACGGGCGAGATGTTCTCGACAACCACGCGCGGCGATTTCACTGCCGATGCAACCTCGCGCGATGCCGAGCGGCTCACCATGATCGGCACGCTTTGTTCCGCCCAAAACAGGCGCACTTCGCCCGGCTCAAGTCTGTCGTCCGCACCGTGTGCGTCGCCGAATCCTTCCACCGGCTTCAGCCGGTTGAATTCGCCGAGGACCGACAACAGCTCGGCTTGCGGTGTCACGCTCAAAATCGGATCGGGATTGATGAAGCTGACAAGCGCACGCGTGGCGATCCGCGCGTCGGCTGCATCCGCCCGCAGCAGAATGGTCAGTGCCGCGCCGGGGCCGGTGAGACTCCTCAACACGCCGTCAGCCATGCCGTGGCTGGCGAGAAAGTCATTTACGCCGCGGATAGCTTTTGCGAGATCGACGAAGGT
>DASYBT010000183.1:0-1602 GCA_036500585.1 Rhizomicrobium sp. | reverse complement strand
CCTCCCTGGCGCGTCGCTTGACGGCAGCGAGAACGATGGCGCGGTCTACGGCAAGATCAGGGTGAAGGCCGGTCCGATCTCTGCTGAGTTCAGCGGCGTCGCCCACATTACACGCAATGATGAGACACACCGCGGTACGATCGTCGGGTCCGGTCGCGACGCGCGCAGCAACTCCGCGACCCGCGGCATGATCACTTATTCCATCAAGCCGGACGAGGGCGGTCGCGGCTCACGCATCGATGTTGATGTCGGCTACACCCTGACGGGAATGCTGGCGCAATTCAGCCGCACAAGCTTGGTTCAGGATCTGGCGAGCCGTCTGACGGTTGCCTTTGCGGAAAACCTCGAGGTACGCCTTTCTGCTGGGAACGCCGGCCCGGCGCCACCCGTGGTCCGCGAACTCAACGCTGGCTCCCTCATCGCAGGGGTGCTGTTCAGCAAGGTGAGGCGCTTCTTCGGAAGATTCTTCGGCCGCTCCTGACCCGCTTGTGCATCCCCATGGTTGGTGATGGGCGGTCGCGAACTGGAATGCTTGTCCTGTCTGTCGTATGAAGGGCCGATGGGGAAATTTTCCGCAATATACGACCGCAGCCGTGTGCCGCTCTATCTTCAAGTCGCCTCGGTCATGCGTCAGCGCATCAATTCTGGCCGCTGGGCCGAAGGGGAAAAAATTTCGACACTTGAGGAGCTAGAAGAGGAATTTGGCGTAGCGCGGGTAACGGTTCGCCAGGCGATCGAACTGTTGCGCGCTGAGGACCTCCTGCAAGCGCAGCAGGGCCGAGGCACCTTCGTTTCTGGCAAACCAGCGAACAATCGCTGGCTCAACCTAGCGACGGATTTCGATTCTTTGGTCGAATCGATCCGCAATAACGTGCTGAAGCGCGTGTTCATTCAGCGGGACGCTGAGCCGCCGACGCTCGTCCCCGGCGAAGGGATTCCTGCAGAGGCCTATACCTTCCTAAGGAGCGTTCAATTCAACGGCGGCAGACCCTTTTCAGTCGTCAACCTGCACCTCGATCAGAGACTGTTCTTGCGAGACAGCAAGCGCTTCACGCGTTCAGCCGCGCTGCCGAAGATCGTCGAGATGGAAGACGTGGTTATCACGCACGCGTATCAAACGTTCACGATCGGCGTCGCCGATCCGGAAACAGCCGATCTGCTTGAGATCGGGCTCGGCGAGCCGACTGCCGACTGTCACCTCACCGTCACCGACGGCAACGGCGTTGCGATCTACGTCGCCGACATCCATTACCTCAAGAATTGCTTCGTCCTGCGCAACGACCTGCTCAAGCGCGGCGCCGAGCCACGATAGCGGGCGACAGCGCGAAGCTTCCCCCCTCGCGGCGGTCGAACTCCGGCAACGACCCGAGCCGGACCGCGCGCGCCGCGCTGTTTGCTATTGATCCGCCAAACAATCTGGATGATAGTGGTACTAAGGATAGAATGATAGTGTGATGTTGTGGGAACGCCGTGATTTGGAGCGCCTCTCGGAAGTCAGCGTCGAGGCGTCGGCGGCGTGCTCGACGTGGGTATACGCATGCGTTCGAACCTCGCTGGCCAGCCGAGCGCCCAAATCGGAAAAAGCAAGATTTTTGCTTGATG
>DASYBT010000182.1:0-2746 GCA_036500585.1 Rhizomicrobium sp. | reverse complement strand
AATCGCGAAAATACGCGGCATCATCCAGCGACGCGGCCTGTACCATGCGCTCCTTTTGGAGCCGCAGCAGCATCACCACGTCCGCCCCGGCGATGCCGTCCTCGATGTGCGTGAAGCGCTGCGCGCCGCGAAACTCCCCTTCTTCCGGCAGCAGTGCCTGGGGCGCGACCAAGCGCAGATCCGTGGTTCCCAAAGTGCTGAGCGCGGTCGCCGTCGATCGTGCAACCCGCGAATGCCTGACATCGCCGACCATGGCGACTTTGAGGCCGGTAAAGCGGCGTTTGTGAGTGCGAATCGTCAATATATCGAGCAACCCTTGAGTGGGATGCGACAGATGCGCTTCTCCTGCGCTGATGACCGACACGTGCGGCGCCACATGATCGATCAGGAACTCCGGCATTCCCGCTTCCGAATCGCGAATCACGAACACGTCGGTGTTCATCGCCTCGAGCGTATAGATCGTATCCAGCATGCTCTCGCCCTTGGCGCGAGAGCTCGAGTGCAGGTCCAGGTTGAGCACATGCGCACCTAAGCGGCGGCTGGCCAGATCGAACGAAGCGCGCGTGCGCGTGCTGGGCTCGAAGAACAGGTTGGCCAAGGTCACGCCGGCCAATTCGCGGCCCTCGTAGGCGGGTTGGCCGGGAAGGCGGCGGTAACGCTCCGCTTTATCGAGGATGGCCGTCAACGCGTCGCGGGTCAGGCCGTCGAGCGTGATGAGGTGGCGCAAGCCCCCCGCGCTGTCTTGTTGTGATCGCATTTGCGCCTCATGTTTTTTCGGTGAACCAACGTTCCAAGATCACGCAGGCCGCCGCCGCATCGACAGCGGACTTTGTCACGCGCCGCCTTCGTGCGCCCGACTCCCGCGCCGATTTAAGGCGCGCTTCAGCGTCGCGCGACGAGTACCGCTCGTCGACCATGACAACCTCGATGCCGAAGCGGCGCGCCAATTCAGCGGCGAAGCCGCGAGCGGCACTTGTCATGCCGCTATCGGAACCGTCCACATTATACGGCAGGCCGACTACCGCCATGTCCGGTTGCCAGTCGCGCAGCAGGGAGCCGATGGCCTCCCAGCGAGGTCCGCTCGAAGTGGCAGGCACGGCCTCCAACGGCGAGGCGCTGCGGCTCACGGTGTCGCCGCAGGCAACGCCGATCCTGCGCAGGCCGAAATCGAAAGCCAGAACGATCTTCGGCCGAGAGACTTCAGGCATTGCCGCCGGTGGGACTGACTCGAGACAATTCCACGCCAAGCAGGCGCCCCGCCGCATGCCAGCGAGACTCGAACGGCAGGTCGAAAATCAGGCCGAGATCCACCGGCGCGCTGAGCCACGCGTTAGCCCGTATTTCTTCTTCCAGCTGGCCGCTGTCCCAACCGGCGTAGCCCAAGGCGACCACCGCTTCGCTGGGACCCTGGCCCACGGCCATGGCGGCCAGAATGTCCCGCGACGTGGTGACGTGCAGGGCGTCGGAGACCTTCAGGGTCGAATCCCATTCGCCGAAGGCGCGGTGCACGACGAAGCCGCGATCGGTTTGCATCGGCCCACCGCGCAGCACCTGGCGTTCGCGCAGAGGTCCCAGCCCAAGCTCGATTTCCAACTGCTCGAAAATCTCGGCCATGCGCATCGGCAGCGGCTTGTTGAGGATCAACGCCAAGGCGCCGCTCGGGCTGTGATCGCAAACCAGCGCCACGGTTTGCGCAAAGTTTGGATCGCCCATATAGGGCATGGCGATGAGTAGCTGGTTCGTCAGATAGCCGGAATCGCTCATGAATGGCTGATTCGCTAGGGTTTGACCGGCTCTGAGTAAAATACCGCGCCGCCTTGCGCGGCCCCGCCGAGGAATTGCCACTCGTAGGCAATGCGTATTTGATCGTGTTTCGTCGATAAATCGCTCGGGAACGGATCGAAGGGCGCGGCCAGCTTCAGGATTCTCATGGCGGCTTCGTCGATTTCCGCATGACCGCTGCTGCGGCGGACGACCGTCTGCAGAAGCTTGCCGTCGGAGCCGATGGTCACCTCGATGACCGGCGTGCCGGAGAGCTTCTCGCGCCGCGCAACATCGGGGAAATTCATCGTGCCGACGCGTTCGATTTTGCGGCGCCAGCTGTCCAAGTACACCGCAACGTCGGATTCGCGGGTGTCCGCCGCGATCCAGAGCTCATGTTTCGCCTCGCCGCGCATACGCAGCTCGATACCGTCATCGTTGGGCGTCATGGCCAGGTCAGGCCGTTTCTCCAGCAGCAGCGGCAGCTGCGATGCGTCCTTGGCGGCGGTGGAAGATGCGAAGTAGAAAATCTTTTGCGCAGGACTATGCGTCGCAACGAGTTCCTCTGCGCCCGTGTCCGCTCCGGACTGCTGCACGTCCAGGCCCTCGCCGCTCGGCACGCCCATGCGATCGACGGGCATCAACGATGACTTAGGGATTCGGCTGCGCTCGCGCTTCAGCGTGTTGCCCGAGCCCAACTGGGTGCGCTGGGACAAGTAGCGTGCATTCGGATTGGCGGCCGCCGCGGGTGCTCGATCGTTCACCAGGACGACTTCCAAGCCCGGCGCTCCCTCATCTGTTGAGCTGGAGCGGTTGGAGCTGAAGCTCACGCCGAGGATGATGATTGCATGCAGTATTGCCGCGAGAAAGCAGGTGGTCAGCATGCGATCGTGGGCGGGCGGCAGCCCGGTGCGAAGCATGTCGCCGGCTTCCAGGGCATCGCCAGTTGGGAGCGTTTCGGAAGTCACGCGGAGCCTAAGGTCCT
>DASYBT010000181.1:0-10656 GCA_036500585.1 Rhizomicrobium sp. | reverse complement strand
TACTTCCTGGTCAACTTCATCAATTTCCTCCAGCAGCAGAAGCACTGGGGGACACTGCCGTGATCGTCACGTATGACGACTCCGACGGCTGGTACGATCATTCCTATGCAACGCCGACGAGCGCCTCGTACTCTGCGGCAGACCAGCTCAACGGCGCCGGCGTCTGCGGCACGGGCACGCAACAAAACGGTCTCAAGGGTCTGCCGGTCAACGGGCGTTGCGGCCCCGGTGTGCGCATCCCGTTCATCGTGATTTCCAAGTACGCAAAGAAGAACTACGTCAGTCATAATCCGATCAGTCAGGCTTCGGTGGTGAAGTTCATCGAGGACAATTGGCTGTCGGGCGAACGGCTCGGCGGTGGTTCGTTCGATGCGACGACCGGCAGCATCATGGATATGTTCAACTTTGCCGCCGCTCCGAACGACTCCAAGCTCGTCCTGGATCCGCGGTCGGGGCTTCCGTCGACGTCTCTGGCGAAGCGGTAAGATCGATATGACAGCGGCCGCACCTTGCGGCCGCTTACGGACACTTGGTACGCATTCCCGGTCCGGGAGTGCGTACCGGTGTTTTTCCACCGCAGACCGCGGCGCGCGCAACCATCGAGAGACCAGGGACACACAACGCAGTGAAGCGTTCACGCAGTTGCTTTTGGCCGCAGGTGATGGCTGCGGTCGTCACGACCGGACTTCTCTTGCCGACAGGCACCGCAGCCACCGCAGCAGCCACCGCACCAGCATCCCCTCAGACTGCCGGCCAGCAGACCGATTCGGCATTGCTGGCGCAGGGAATCAATCCGCATCCGGTTAAGCTGATCGTTCCGCCGGCGCGGCCGCTTTCAGCCATGGCGCTGTTGGGGCGAGAGCTGTTCAACGATCCCGGCCTCTCCGGTTCCGGACAGATGGCCTGCTCATCCTGCCACGCCCCCAGCCACGCATACGGGCCGCCGGGCGCAATTCCGGTCATGATGGGAGGCTCCGGCATGCATACGGCCGGTTTTCGCGCCGTGCCGTCATTGCGCTACCTGTACCGGCAGCCGGCGTTCAATATTGGACCGGACACCACTTCTGGCGACAACGATGTCGCGCCGAATTTCGGGCAGCAGGCACAGCAGGCCCTTACCCACGATAAAGTCCTGAAGACGGCGGCGTCGCCGCAGGCCGCGGCCGTCAATCTGGTGCCGCAGGGCGGCATATTCTGGGATGGGCGCGCCGATACGCTGCAGCAGCAGGCGAGCGTGCCCTTGCTCAACCCCGCTGAGATGGCCGCAAGCGAGCCGGCGGCGGTGGTCGAGAAACTGCAGCACGCGCGCTACGCGGCCGACTTCCGTGCCCTGTTCGGGCCCAACATTTTCAACGATGCGGGCCTGCTGATGGCGGAGGCGATGTTTGCCATCGCCCGCTACCAGATCGAGGACCCGAGCTTTCATCCCTTCACCAGCAAGTTCGATGCGTGGCTGGAAGGGAAGGCGCGCCTTAGCCCCGCGGAAATCCGCGGCTATCTCGCGTTCAACGATCCGGCGAAAGGCAATTGTGCCGCCTGCCATCTCGACAAGCCCACGCGCGACGGTCTGCCGCCGCTGTTCACCGATTTCCAATACGAAGCGCTGGGCGTGCCGCGCAATGCCGCGATCCCGGTCAACGACGATCCCAGCTATTACGATCTCGGCATCTGCGGTCCGTACCGCACGGATCTGCGCAGCCAAACACAATATTGCGGCATGTTTCTCACGCCCAGCTTGCGCAACACCGCGACTCGGAAGGTTTTCTTCCACAATGGCGTGTTTCACTCGCTGGACCAGGTTCTGGACTGGTACGTCAACCGCGATCTGCAGCCGGAGCGATTCTATTCCAAAGACGCGAAGGGCAAGGTGGTGAAATATGACGACTTGCCGCCTCGGTACCGGCAGAATGTGGACGCCACCGACGCGCCGTTCAACCGTCATCCCGGCGAGAAGCCGGCGCTGAACAAGCAGGAGATGGCGGATGTCATCGCCTTCCTGCGAACCCTGAATGACGGCTATCGGTCGGCCGCGAATTAAACGACAGGATTTCGTCGTTGCCGCTTGGCTGGTGCCGGAGGTGAGAATCGAACTCACGACCTACCCCTTACCAAGGGGTTGCGCTACCACTACGCTACTCCGGCTTACCAGGGATCGGCTCCCGCGGCGGTCGCTATAGCTTAGGGATGCGAGAAGGAAAAGAGTGGCGCGCGCTGTATCGGCAGAACGGAAAAAGCGGCTTGCGGTGGCGTTGAAGGCCAATCTCAGGCGCCGCAAGGCGCACGCGCGTTCGATTGGCGGCAAGAGCGCTACTGCCAAAGCAGGCGAACCTTCGCCGGAGAACGGCCCGCAAAGCGCCGCAAAGGCGGACTAGCCTCGTTCGCATTTGATGGGTGTCTTCGCGCGGCTTTGCGCGTTAGAAGCAGGCAACGAGGTCTTAGAGGGGATATGGATCGTATTCGCATCAAAGGCGGCCGGCCACTGTCGGGCGCCATTCCGATCAGCGGAGCCAAGAACGCCGCGCTGCCGCTCATGGCCGCCTCGCTGCTGACCGACCAGACCTTGACGCTCACCAACATGCCGTCGCTCGCGGACGTCTCGTTCATGGGCGACTTGCTGCGCTATCTGGGCGTGGACATCGCAGTGTCGCCGTCGCGAGGGCTGGGCGAGGGAGACACCTGGAAGTTCACCGCCTCCAGCGTCAGCAGCACGACGGCCGAGTACGACATCGTGCGCAAGATGCGCGCGAGCTTTCTGGTGCTTGGACCGCTGGTCGCACGCTTCGGGCAGGCGAAGGTGTCGCTGCCGGGTGGATGCGCAATTGGCGCTCGCCCCGTCGACCTGCACCTCCGGGCGCTGGCCGCGCTCGGCGCTGCCATCGAGTTGAGCGACGGCTATGTCATCGCGCGCGCGCCGGTGGGACTGCGGGGCGCCACGATCGAGTTTCCGTTCGTCTCCGTGGGTGCCACGGAGAACGCCCTGATGGCGGCGACCCTCGCGAAAGGCGCAACGATCATCGAGAACGCGGCGCGCGAGCCGGAGATCGCCGATCTCGGCGATTGCCTGAGTGCGATGGGTGCCAAAATTTCGGGACTTGGCAGCTCGCGTATTGTGGTGGAAGGGGTGGATGCACTCCGCGGCACCGTCCATTCGGTGCTGCCCGACCGTATCGAGACCGGCACCTATGCCATGTCGGCGGCGATCTGCGGCGGCGACATCGAGTTGACCGGAACGTCGCTCGACTTGGTCGGTGCTTTGGTGCCGGTCCTGGAGACAGTCGAGACTTCGCTGAAATCGAGCGAGCGCGGAATCCTCGTCCATCGCAACGGCTCGCAGCCGCTTGCCACTGACGTGTCGACGGAGCCATTCCCCGGCTTCCCGACCGATTTGCAGGCGCAGTTCATGGCGGTGATGGCGACGGCCAACGGCACATCGCACATCAAGGAATCCATTTTCGAAAACCGCTTCATGCACGTGCCGGAGCTTCTGCGCATGGGCGCGCAGATCCAGACGGCCGGCGATATGGCGATCGTGCAGGGTGTGCCGCGGCTGAGGGGCGCGCCGGTGATGGCGACCGATCTGCGCGCCAGTGTCAGCCTGGTGCTGGCCGGACTGGCTGCGGAAGGCGAGACGCTGGTCAGCCGCGTCTATCATCTGGATCGCGGCTTCGAGCGGCTGGAGGAGAAATTCTCCGCAATCGGCGCCGACGTCGAACGCGTCAAAGGCGGCGCCTGACAGCATGAAATCTACGCCGACACTCGCGGCAGAGGACGCGGACGACCTCGAGGTCCTCTCTGCGCGCCTGCAGGACGCGGTGGCACGGGTGAAGGATCTCGTCTGGCTGCCGAAGGCGCACCGGTTCGCGGCGCTGTTCAATCGCTACAAATGGGAAGAGGGCAGGCACGCCTTGCGCGTGCGCGCCGGGCTGCATTTCGAGAACGTCGTTTCGGCCAAGTCGCACAATATCCGCCACGACCCGCAGGCTGTCCTCTCGTTGCTCGCCATCCGCTTTACGCCGCATGCGGCGGACGATCCGGGCGGCACCATCAATCTTCTGTTCAGCGGCGGCGGTGAAATCCGCCTCGAAGTGGAATGCATCGAGGCGACGCTGGCCGACGTGAGCGGCGAATGGGCGGCACGCGGCCGTCCCGCGCACGAAATCGAGGGCTGAAATGGCCGTCCGGCTCGATGCGCGGGCGCCGGATTTCGCGCGAGACTTCGAGACATTGATATCGCGCACCACTGCGTCCGAAACCGATGTCGGTTCGGCTGTGCGCGCGATCATCGCGCAAGTGCGCGCCCGCGGCGATGCGGCGCTGCTGGAACTGACAGAGAAATTCGATGGTGCGAGATTGAGCGCCGCGGAATTGCGCGTGACTGAGCACGAGATTGCGGCGGCGGAGACAGCATGCGATCTGCGCGCCCTGAATGCGCTCGATCATGCGGCGCGGCGGATCGAAGCTTACCACCGGCGCCAGCTGCCGAAGGACGAGTGGTATACCGACGAGGCCGGTGTTCAGCTGGGATGGCGTTGGACAGCACTCGACAGCGTTGGTCTGTATGCCCCCGGCGGCACGGCCAGCTATCCGAGTTCCGTCCTGATGAACGCCATTCCGGCGCGGCTTGCCGGTGTCCGCCGCATCGCCATGGTCACGCCGGCCAGCAAAGGCCGCATCAATCCGCTTGTGTTGGCGGCCGCCACGCGCGCCGGCGTGAGCGAGATCTATCGCGTCGGCGGAGCGCAGGCCATTGCCGCGCTCGCCTTTGGCACCGAAAGCATCACACCGGTCGACAAGATTGTCGGGCCCGGCAATGCTTACGTCGCGGCGGCCAAGCGCGAGGTTTTCGGGCAAGTGGGGATCGACTCCATCGCCGGACCGTCCGAAATTCTCGTCGTGGCCGATGCGTCCGCCAATCCAGACTGGGTCGCCGCCGATCTGCTGAGCCAGGCGGAGCACGACGCATCTTCGCAATCGGTTCTGATCACCGACAGCGCCGAATTCGCCGCGCAGGTCGAGGAGGCGGTCGACCGTGCGCTGGCGCTTCTCCCGCGCCGCGACATTGCCGCAGCAAGCTGGCGCGACCACGGCGCCGTCATCGTCGTTGGCAAGCTCGCGGATGCCGCTCCGCTGATCGACCGTATCGCGCCGGAGCATCTCGAGATCGCCATCGCCGATTCGGACACCCTGCTGCCGCGCGTGCATCATGCCGGCGCGATCTTCCTCGGGGCGCACACGCCCGAAGCCATCGGCGACTACATTGCCGGGCCGAACCACGTGCTGCCGACATCGCGCACGGCGCGGTTCTCGTCCGGCTTGTCCGTTCTCGATTTCATGAAGCGCACCACTTTACTCCGCTGCGACCAAGCATCCATTGCGCAACTCGGACCTGATGCCATCGCGCTGGCAGAGTCGGAAGGTCTGCAGGCGCACGCGCAGTCCGTCGCGGCGCGGCTGAACACGCGGCCATGACAGACGATCCGCGCTTCCGGATCGCCGCCGTCGAACTTGACGAAAAGACGGTGGTGCGGCGCACGCGCGAGATTGAGCAGGAACGCGAGATCGCGATTTACGACCTGCTGGAGGCGAACAGCTTCCGCCCGGCGGGCTCGGAAGAGGGGCCTTACAAGCTGCTGCTCGGCATCTCGGAAAGCCGGCTCGTGTTCGACGTGCGGCTGGAAGACGATACACCGCACAAGCGGGTCATGCTGTCGCTCACGCCGTTTCGCAGCGTGGTCAAGGACTATTTCGTCATCTGCGAACGGTATTTCGGCGCCATTCGCAACGCGCCGCCATCGCAGATCGAGGCGCTGGACATGAGCCGCCGGGCTGCCCACAACGAAGGCTCCGAACTGCTGAAGGAGCGCCTCAAGGGCAAGATCGACATGGATACCGACACGGCCCGCAGGCTGTTCACGCTGATCTGCGTCCTGCATCTCAAGGGCTGACGCCGAGGGCGAGGCGGCAACCCCGCTGCCCTTGCTTTTCCGCCCTTTCAGTGCAATCTCCCGCCCGATTTCGCCGCTCACGAGGATTGATGGCCAAGGAAGAACTGCTCGAATTTCCCGGCACGGTCAGCGAATTGCTGCCCAACGCCACGTTTCGCGTGAAGCTCGAGAATGGCCACGAAATCATCGCCCACACCGCCGGCAAGATGCGCAAGAACCGCATTCGCGTGCTCACCGGCGACAAGGTGCTTGTGGAAATGACGCCCTATGACCTCACCAAAGGGCGGATCACCTACCGCTTCAAATAGGCTGCAGCTCGTCCTGGCGAGCGAAAGCCCGCGGCGGCTGGCGCTGCTGGCGCAGGTCGGCATCGTGCCGGATGCGGTGGTGCCCGCGCATATCGACGAACGCGTGCTCAAAGGCGAGCTGCCACGATTGCACGCGCTGCGCCTGGCAAAGGAAAAGGCGCAAAGCGTCGCTACCAGGTGGACCGGCGCTCCGGCGTTGATCCTGGCGGCTGACACCGTGGTTGCGTGCGGCCGGCGCATTCTGCCGAAGGCTTCCACGGACGATGAGGTGCGCGACTGTCTGCGGTTGCTGAGCGGCCGGCGGCATCAGGTGTTCACTGCGGTGGTGCTGACGAAGAGTGACGGGGGCGTCATTTGTCGTGTTGCGATGACACGAGTGAGCTTCGCGCGCCTGTCTCCCCAAGCGGTCGAGGCATATGTCGGCTGCGGCGAAGGTTTGGGAAAGGCCGGCGGTTACGCCATCCAGGGGCGTGCCGAAGCGTTTGTCAAAGAGATCAGCGGCTCGTATTCGAATGTCGTCGGGCTGCCGCTTTTGGAAACGTTAAATCTCATCGGCGGGTGTGGATTTCCGATTCCATGCTAGGTTGTCGCCGACAACTATTGCGTTTCGGGTGATGGCAAAGGAAGTCCTGATCAATGCCGGGGCGGCGGAAATCCGTGTCGCCATTGTCGAGAACGGCCGGCTGCATGAAATTTTTCTCGAACGGCTGATCGGCACCGATGACGGCTCCTTGCGCCGTCGCGGCGGCGAGCGCAGCGGACATAGCCTGATCGGCAACATCATCCTGGGGCGCGTGCAGCGCGTGTTGCCGGGAATGCAGGCGGCATTTGTCGATATCGGCAATGACCGCTCCGGTTTTCTTGGCGCCAAGGAAGCGCGCTGCCTCGCTGGCTTGCCCGGATTCGAGGACGAGCGTGCACCGAAGATCGGCGATTGCGTGCGCGAAGGCGAAGAGATCGTGGTGCAGGTGGTGAAGGACCCTATCGGCGAAAAAGGGGCGCGCCTCTCCGCCAACGTTACCATCCCCGGACGGCTACTCGTGCTGGTGCCGAACCAGGCGGGGGTCGCGCTGTCGCGCCGCATCGCCGATGAAACGGAGCGCGCGCGGCTTGTTTCGCTGTGCGAGACGATGATCGGCGAAGCGGGTGGCGCGCTCGTGCAAGGCGCAGGCTACATCGTCCGCAGCGCGGCAATTGGCGCAAGCCTCGCCGATGTGCGCGAGGATGCCGAGCGGCTGGCCGAAACCTGGCTGCCGGTGATGGCGCGACGCAAAGGGGCGCGGGTGCCGTCGACGCTCTATCACGACCTCGATCCCGTCGAACGCACCATGCGCGACGAAGTCGATGCCCGTACGGCGCGGGTCGTCATCGACGATGTGCAGGCGCTGGAAGCCGCGCGCGGATATTGCCGCCGTGCCATGCCGGATGCGGAAGCAAAGATCGAATTGTTTTCCGGCCCCGGAACTTTGTTCGACGCATACAACCTCGAAGACGAAATCGAATCCCTGTCGCGGCCGCGCGTGCCGCTGCCGTCTGGTGGCTGGATGACCATAGAGGGCACCGAGGCGCTGACGTCGATCGACGTGAATTCCGGCCGCTTTACGGAGTCCACTGGGCTCGAGGAAACCAGCCTGCGGGTGAATCTGGAGGCGGCGCACGAGATCGGGCGACAGCTACGCCTGCGCGGCATCGGCGGCTTGGTCGTCATCGATTTCATTCATCTCAATGAGGCCGAGAACATCCAGAGGGTGCTGGATGCGCTGCACGCCGGCCTCGCCACCGATCACACGCCGACGCAAGTCTCCGGCATGTCGGAGTTCGGACTGGTGGAGATCACGCGCAAGCGAATTCGCGATCCGCTGATCAAGCTGTGGACGCATTGCTGCCCGACATGCTCGGGCACCGGCCGCCAGAGCACGGTGGAAAGCATCGGTCTGGCGATCGTTCGCCGCGCTGAGCAGGAAGGCGCCGCCGTGCCGGGCAAGACGGTCGTCATTCGCGCCGCGCCAGCGGTAATGCGCTGGCTTCTGGCGCACGAGGAGGAAATTCGCGCCGGTCTCGTCCGCCGCGGCGTGCCGCGCGTGCGATTCGAACCACGCGATGAATTCGAGCGCGAAGGATTCGATGTCGCCGCCGCCTGAGACGCGCCGTTGTGCCGTCTGCGGCAAGCCGCAGGACGCGAATTTCCGGCCGTTCTGCTCGAAGCGTTGCGCCGATATCGATCTCGGCCGCTGGCTGAAAGGCAACTACGTCATCCCCGGCCGCATCACCGACGACGGCAACGGCACGGTTGTGAATGAGCGCTCGGAAGAAGAGTGACTTACGGTCGCTGCGGTTGTTCGTCGACCGAGCGCCACACAGTGACTGGTGCTGCACCAGTGGCGATGTTTTGCTGCGGTTCGGCCGGAGCCGGCGAAAGCCCAAGCCAGCGCCGGAGCTTCGTCTTGAAGAAGCGCTTGAACTCACGCCACAAGGTCGGCCGGTCGATGATGACGTAAACCTTCCGCACGTCCTCCGTGATCTCCCACACGCCGCCGGTGTTCGCGGGAAACCAGATCGTGTCACCGGCGCGAATGTCGATGGGCTCGCCGTGCGCGGGGGTGAAGCGCGCGCTGCCTTTCACGAAGTGCGCGAACTCCTCCTGCTTGACGGTGCGCTCCCAGCGACCGGGCGAGCATTCCCAGATGCCCATACTGTCGATGCCGGGGGCTTCATCGATGAACTTCCGGCCGGTCAGCGCGGCGGCGGGATGGGTGATCGGCTTTTTCACCGGCCCCAGACTGTCAAGAGACTCCTTGGGAATTCCGGCGGATTGTGAAATCAAAATGACCATGCGTGCAAAGGCCCCGAAGCGATCTGGCGCACCTGCCATTAAGGTCAGATTACGTTAATTTCATGTAAACCGGATGCCGGCGCGAAGCTTGCGGATCAGCCAAACATCAACCGTGCACGGTCTCGCCGTGCAGGTTGATGTCGAGGCCCTCGACTTCGGTTTCCCGGCTGACCCGCAATCCGATGGCCGCCTTGATCGCCAGCAGGATGACGGCGGTCATTACCGCGCAATATGTGAACGTGGCGGCGACATCGTAGAACTGGATCAGCATCTGGCGCCCGTTTCCGTCGGTCAGCCATCCGAGTGCGGAGGAATTGATGGCGTGTGAAGCGAGAGCGCCGGTCAGCAGTGCGCCGAGCGCGCCGCCGATGCCGTGCACGCCCCAGGCATCGAGCGCATCGTCATAGCCGAACAGGTGTTTCATGTGCACCGCTGCGAGGTAGCACACCACGCCCGCCGTAATGCCGATGATCAGCGCGCCGAGTGGATTGACATAGCCGGATGCCGGCGTGATGGCGACAAGTCCCGCCACCGCGCCAGAGATCATGCCGAGCACCGACGGTTTCCTCGCCACCACCCATTCGGCGGCCATCCACGCCAGCGCGGCCGCGGCCGCAGCGATCTGCGTCGCGGCGGCAGCCATCCCGGCGTTGTAGCCGGCCGTCGCGGCCGATCCGGCATTGAAACCGAACCAGCCGACCCACAACAGCGATGCCCCGAGCACGCTGAACAGAAGATTGTGCGGCGCCATGTTGTCGGTGCCGAATCCGGTGCGCTTGCCCAGCATCAGGCAGGCCACCAATCCTGCCGTGCCGGCATTCAGATGCACGACCGTGCCGCCCGCGTAGTCGAGTGCGCCCATGCTGCCGAGCCAGCCGCCACCCCACACCCAGTGCGCGATCGGGCAATAGACGAGCAGCAGCCACAAGGCCATGAACCACATGAAGGCCGAGAATTTCATACGGTCCGCAATCGCGCCAGCGATCAGCGCCGGCGTGATGATCGCGAACGTCATCTGGAAGAACATGTAGACGGATTCCGGAATCGTCCCGGCAAGCGGATTGACTGATCTCACGCCCATGGGGCCGAGAAGCAGATCGTTGAAGCTGCCGATGAACTGGTTCGCCGCGGAATTCGAATTGTTCGTGAACGCGATAGAATAGCCGATGAGCATCCACAGCACGGTGACGATGCAGGTTGCGCCGAAACTCTGCGCCGCGGTGGCCAGCATGTTCTTCCGGCGCACCATGCCGGAATAGAACAGCGCAAGCCCCGGCACGGTCATCAGCAGCACCAGCGCGCTCGACGTGATCATCCACGCCGTGTCGCCGGAATTGAGCGGATCGGGCACTGCTTTGGCTGCGGCCGGTGTCGCGAATGCCGTGACCGCGAGAAGGCTCAAGACAAAGGTTCGCTGACGGCGTGCCATCTTGTAACTCGTCATGTGCCGTTCCGGATAAGATAGCTGGTGCGGTGGCTGGCAGGCGACCGAATGCCCTCAGGGCTTTCAAGCCCGCGGGAGAGCGAGGTTCTCTGCCGGCCGTTCCATCGAACCCGAACAGTCGCTTGG
>DASYBT010000180.1:0-5354 GCA_036500585.1 Rhizomicrobium sp. | reverse complement strand
TACCCTCCCCTTGAGGGAGGGTCGAAATTTGCGAGCGACCGCGCTCAAGGAGCGAAGCGGTATTGCAACAAAGGCGCGAGCAAATTTCGGGGAGGGGTCAATGATGAACGCTCCAATACCCCTCCCCGAAAAATCCTCGCGCTTCAATGCGCTCGAATTTTTCGACCCTCCCTCAAGGGGAGGATACGATTCAACCTGTGTGCAACCGTCGAGCATGCGCCTAATACCCCAGATCCTGGCGCTGACGCCGCAGATGCCACGGCATTTCCTTGTAGACATCCTCGAACATGGTTTTCACGCTGGGGATTTTGCCTTCGCCCAAAGTGCCGTTGGCGGAAGCTTCGGCATTCGCCGCGCGCACCTGTTCGGTGGCCTCCTTCTGCGCGGCTTCGTGCTGCGCGTCATCCCACTCGCCAAGCCCAATCAGATGCTGCTTCAGCCGTTCGATCGGATCGCCCAGCGGCCACGCCTTCGCTTCGTCGGCGGGGCGATAGCGGCTCGGGTCGTCGCTGGTGGAATGGCCTTCGGCGCGATACGAATAAAGCTCGATCAGAGTGGCGCCGTGATTGGACCGCGCGCGCTCCGCAGCCCAGTGCGTCGCCGCATACACGGCGAGGAAATCATTGCCGTCGACCCGCAGGCTCGGCAATCCGTAGCCAATGCCCCGCGAGGCGAACGTCGCCTGCTCGCCGCCGGCGATGCCTTGGAAGCTCGAGATCGCCCACTGATTGTTGACGACGTTCAAGATCACCGGCGCGCGATAGATGCTGGCGAAGTTGCAGGCGTAGTGGAAATCGCCCTCCGCCGTGGTGCCGTCGCCGACCCAGGCGGCGGCGATGCGATCGTCGCCCTTGTAGGCGCTTGCCATCGCCCACCCGACGGCCTGCGGGAATTGCGTGCCGAGATTACCGGAGATGGTGAAGAAGCCGAACTCCTTCGTCGAATACATGATCGGCAGCTGACGGCCTTTGATGGGGTCCTGCGCGTTGGAATAGATCTGGTTCATCATCGTGACGAGCGGATAGCCGCGCGCGATCAGCAGCCCCTGCTGGCGGTAGCTCGGGAAGCACATGTCGTGGCGATCGAGCGCGAAGGCCTGCGCGATGGCAATCGCCTCCTCGCCGGTGCACTTCATGTAGAACGACGTCTTGCCCTGGCGTTGCGCGCGATACATGCGGTCGTCGAACACGCGCGTGGTGATCATGTGCCTGAGGCCGCGCCGCAAGGTTTCGGCATCGAGCTTCTTATTCCAGTCGCCCACCGCGCGGCCCTTCTCGTCCAGCACCCGGATGAGCGAGAAGGCGAGGTCGCGAATCTTGGCTGGCGCCACATCGATGGGCGGGCGCGGCACCGCGCCGGCGGCGGGCAGCTCGAGCTTGCTGAAATCCGGCGTATCGCCCGGACGGCATGCAGGCGCCGGAATGTGCAGCGACAGCGACGGTCTGTTCTTCTTCAACTCTGGCACCGACATGGGCCTTCCTGTGCGTGCGCCCGTTTGCCGGGTCGTGCTGCCAGTCCCTGATGCTGGCCGGGCGGCAATATCCGCCAAGGCCGAACCGCGTCAAGCGATGCGAGCGCTCGGGTTTAGAATGGCTGCAAACGTGGCAAAGCACTAAGAAACTGTCGCTATCCCTACGGATAACGAAGCGTTACCTCCCCCAACGCGGGGAGGTCGAATTCGTGAGCGCAGCGAGCGAATTCGGGTGGGGGGCGGAAATGCATTTGTAATCCCCCCACCCGGATCATTTCTTCGCTGCGCTCGAAATGCTCCGACCTCCCCGCGTAGGGGGAGGTGATTCTTACGCCGCGGTGGCCAGCACCTGCGCCAGAAATTGCGCCTTCTTGGTCTCCGAGCGGCAAGACTTGAGCGCATCGGCGGAACTCGACAGGCGCGGAAGTGGGCTTGACAATGTAATGCGCTGCATTACACTTTCGCATGATCCGGTCGTTTCGCAGCAAGCCGTTGAAGCGCTTCGCTGCGACGGGGGATGCGTCAAAGCTTGCGGTCCGGAAGCCCGAGCGGATCAGGCGCATCTTGCTGCTGCTCAATACGGTGTCGCGTCCCGGCGATATGGACGTGGCAGGTTTGCGTTTTCATTCGCTGACTGGGCGGAACAAGGGCCGGTACTCGGTATGGGCGAGCGAGAATTATCGGATAACGTTTGCATGGCATGGTGAGGACGCCGTCGAAGTCGACCTGGAGGATTATCACTGATGAGCCGCAATCCGCTCCTCAAAGGGCTGAAGCCCATGCATCCCGGCGAGATGCTGCGCGAAGATGTGTTGCCGTCACTCGGCAAGAGCAAATCGGAAATCGCCTCCCTACTCGGTGTGTCGCGCCCCACGTTATACGACGTGCTGAACGAGGAGCGTCCGGTTACGCCCAATCTCGCGCTCCGGCTGGCGCGGCTCGTCGGCGGCTCCCCGGAAACGTGGCTGCGGCTGCAGGATGCCTACGACCTGGTGCAGATGCAGGAAGCAATCAGCCGCGAGCTTGCCACTATTCCTCGCCTGGAGCCGGTTGAATAGGTCACGCCGCGGTGGCCAGCACTTGCGCCAGAAATTGCGCCTTCTTGGTCTCCGAGCGGCAGGATTTGAGCGTGGAGGCAAACCGCTCCAGCACGCCCTCCTCGAAGGCGGTCACCACGGCATCGTGGACATAACTCTTGCGGCAGATGGCGGGCGTGTTGGCGAGTTCCTCGGCGGCCGCGCGGACGGCTTCCAGCACCTGCTTCTTCCGCCGCGTCTTCCCATCTGCGGGAGCGGCGCGGGCCAGGGTTTCCAGCACCGCCGCCGAGGCGCACAGGGTGCGGAAATCCTTCAGCGAGATCGCACAGCCGGCGATCTCCTTGAGGAACGCGTTTGCGTCGCGCGCATGCACAACATGCACCGCGCCGTCCTCGCCACGGTATTGGAACAAGCGCTTGCCAGGAAGCGCGCGGAGTTTCTCGATAGCGGCGCACAATCGCGCGCATTCGAATTCTTTCTCCACCTGCTTGGCGCCCTTGGCGCGGAAGTGTAGGGACACCTTGCTGCCATTCGTTTTCACGTTCGACTTGAGCAAGGTTGCGGCGCCGCGCGTGCCGCGCTGCTTTGCATATTCCTCGCTTCCGGCGCGGATGGAAGCCGTGGCCACCATCTCGACCACGGCGGCGAGCGCGAATTCCTTCTTCGGCTCGTCGCCGGCGAGGTGCTGCGCGATCGAGCGGCGGATCTTCGGCAGCACCTGGATGAGGTTGTTGAGATGCGCCGACTTGCGCGCCTCGCGCACCTTCTCCCAATCGGGATGATAACGGTACTGCAGCCGCCCCGCCGCATCGCGCCCGATGGCCTGGATGTGTGCGCGCGGATCGGCGGCGAAATGCACATCCTCATAAGCCGGCGGCACGGCCAGCGCATTCAGCCGGTAGACGATTTTCTTGTCGGTGATGTGTTTGCCGGTGGCCGAGTAGTAAGCGAAGCCTTCGCCCGCGCGCCGCCTTGTGATCTTCAACTGGGCCGGGGTGGTGAGGTGCAGGTGGTACCGTTTCGCCAGCGCCTTCACATCGGCGGGGAAGCGGGCGCCGCGGGGGGGCTTGTACGGCGTATCCTTCAGCGCCTCCAGCCGGCTGGCCAGCTCATGGCCGAGGCTTTCCGTGGTCGAGACTTCGAATTCGCCGGAATGCGCGCGCACCGCTGCCCCGGTTCCCAAGGTTCCGCACCGTGAACGCCGGTTCGCGGCCTTGGTTGCGCGCCCTCGGACTGGCAACCTCTGCCGCTGATGACTATGTCAGTGTGTGAACCAACCGGCGAGAACTTCCATGAAATGTCCGAATGGCGATGGCGAGCTGGCGGCAGGCAAGCGCGACGGCGTCGACATGGAAATCTGCCCCGCGTGTCACGGCATGTGGCTCACGCGCCAGGAACTGGAGCAGCTCGAAGACGAGGTGTTCGATTTCGGGGACAACGAGAAGGGCAGCCTGATGCTCGACTCCGAACCGTCAACGCGGATTTGTCCGGAATGCAGCAAGCCGCTGAGGACCTTCGAATACCGCTTCTACGACCTGCAATTGGAGTTCTGCCGGGACCAGCATGGCTATTGGCTGGATGCCGGCGAAGACAAGCGCGTTCTCGAGCTGATGAAGAAAGAAGAGAAGAACCTGGGCCGCACGGTTCTCGCCGAAGACCGCTTTGCCGCACACCTGCGCTATCTGCGCTCCGGCTCATTCATGGACCGCATCCGCGAGTGGATGATCGACGCCGTCGATCCGAAGACGAAGGCCGACCGGTAACTACGCCTCCGCTTCCATCCGCGCTTCGATGGCGCCGAGCGGGTCGATCTCCACACGCACCACGTCGCCGGCCTGCAGAAACTTCGGCGGCTTCATGGCGAAGCCGACGCCGGAGGGCGTGCCGGTGTATACGACGTCGCCGGGCTCAAGCGTCAGCGCCTTGGTGAGGTGCGCGATCTGATCGAACACATTGAAGATGAGATGGCGCGTGTTCGATTCCTGCCGCTTCTCGCCGTTGACGAAGCAACGAATGCCGAGGTCATGCGGATCGCCAACCTCGTCGGCGGTCACGATCCATGGCCCGAACGGCGCGTGCGTGTCGAACGATTTGCCCAGTACGAATTGCGTGGTGGCGAACTGCCAGTCGCGCACCGAGACATCGTTGCCGACGCAATAGCCGAACACCACCGACGCCGCGTCCTCGCGGCTCACATGGCGGCAGCGTCGGCTCACGATGAACACCAGTTCGGCTTCGTAATCGACGGCCGATGACGCGCGCGGAATCTGGATGGGATCGTAAGGCCCATTCACCGCGCTCGGCATTTTCGAGAACCAGGTCTGCTCCTTCGGCGCCTCGCGGCCGGTCTCGGTGATGTGATCGTCGTAGTTGAGGCCAATGGCGAGAATTTTCTGCGGCCGCGGCACCGGCGCGCATAACCGCACATCCGCCACCTTCAGCTCCGGCTTGGTATCGCGCGCGATCTGCTGCACGCGCCCCGCAACATCGGCCCAGGTCGCGATCAGCGCCTTCATGTCGGAGGGCAGATCGGGTGCGGCACGCGACAGGTCGATCAGGCCATCGTCCACCACGATGCCGATCCGTTCGCGTCCGCCGGTCTCGAAGGTTGCAAGTTTCATGTCACGTCAATCCGTTTGCCTTGCGACCGACTGACTAGCACTTACCCTCCCCTTGAGGGAGGGGCGAAAAATCTGGAGCGAAGCGAGGATTTTTCGGGGAGGGGTATTGCTTGAGCCATGACCCCTCCCCGAAATTTGCTGCGCTCCGCTGGCAAATTTCGACCCTCCCTCAAGGGGAGGGTTTGGAGTAGTAGAGACCCGACACTCAAGGGAAAACGGCAGCCA
>DASYBT010000179.1:0-18490 GCA_036500585.1 Rhizomicrobium sp. | reverse complement strand
AATAGTGAAACCAGAAAAGATAAGCGGCGCGCTCCGGGCTGCCGATGGCGGGCTGCAGGCGCCCGTTGCCGTATGTCTCCAGAATGTACTGCACGACCGCGCCAGACTCCGAGAGCACAATGTCGCCATCCTCAAGCACGGGATAGCGGCCGGATGGCGTGTCCTGTCCCGCATACAACGCCGTGCGGTTGAACTGCCGCGGGATGAGCTCATGCGGAAGGCCAAGCTCTTCCAGCAGCCACTTGATGCGGATCGCGCGTGTCAACGGCGCGAAATACAATCGCAGCATGGCCCCTCGCTCGCGATGCCCATGTGCGGGCGATGTTACGGCGTGGTCCGGCGACTGCAAAGCGGCCTAAACCGGCGCGAGCGCGGGCATGGGCAGCCTCGTGGCGCGGCATTCAAGCAAGAATGATCGTGTCGTTGTAGTCGGCGACCTGTTTGTCGTGTGTCAGAAGCCGCATTGGCTCCGACATTGCCTGGGCAACAAGCATCCTGTCGAAGGGATCGGCATGGCGCGGCTTCAGGCGCTCGATGGCTGCAGAATGCACCGCCGTCACCGGAAGCATTTCATATCCCGCCGCGCGAAAATATTTCAGTGCCTGCGTTCCAGATATGGGCATGGCGTTTTGGCCGCCGCGCGCCAGAGCGTGCTTGATCGCGATCTCCCACACGCTGGCCGCACTTACGGCAATGGTGTTGTCCGCATCCATGATAAGCGCGCGTGCCTTCGCAGGAAGCTTCGGATCGTCAGCAATGGCCCACAGCGCAATATGGGTGTCGAGCAGAAGCCTCACCGCGCCCGGCCCGCGAACAACTCCGCTACGGTGGCGTTGTCCGCGTCGATATTGACAGGAACCCTGAACTTGCCTTTGGCGACGCCGAGGCGCCGATCCAGCCGAGGTGCGCGGATTGCAACAAGCCTCGCGGCCGGCCGGCCGTTGCGTGCGATGACGATCTCCGTTTCCACACCGCTTTCGACGGCATCGACCAGCCGCGAAAGATTGGACTTCGCTTCCAGCATGTTCACGGTCGTCATGTCCGCCTCCTTAGCTAATACTGGCTAAGCTAGAGAAGGTGCGTGCATTTTGCAAGAATTGTGGTCAAAGGCATCACGCCCTGCCCATTGGCAGGTCGCTCAGGAAGGATGGTGTCCTTGCTTCCGGCCGAAGGTGGACATCGGCCCCATGCCCCCGGCACCGGCCCCCAGAGCCGCGGCTCGTGCGTCTTCCGCATCACAGAACCGTGCTAATCTGCCGGAACGGGTCCCCCGCGATAGCAGTTTTCAAGCCGCGGTTTGGCCATTTCGAGCGGATTCAACGGGTTATCTTGCGGTAATCTTAAGTCCGGATTGGTGCGGCGGTGCAACAGCTTACCGGCCGCATGTGTTGAAGCTGTCGCTTCGGGCGTTTATCTTTTACGTGGGTTTAAAAGGCTCCGATGGCGGAGCCTGCCCGAGGCGGAGATCGGCGGGGGAGCAATTGCGCCTTCGTGTGCTTATGGCAGGTGTTGTGCTCGTTGCGGCGGCGGGAACGCTGGCGCAGGCGAACCCCGACACGCGCCTGGAGTTCTTCGGTCCCAAGTTCGCCGCCAACGCCACGCCGCGATCATCGACCCTGCTGCCGTTCGATTCTTCCGCGGCGCTGCTGCTCGACAAGCAAGTGACGAAGCGCGTCACGCTCGCGCCCAACCTGCATCTCGACGTGGCGCAGGGCCTGTTCACGTTCGCCGCGCCCGCGTTCGACATGCCGCAATCGTTCGCGTTCCCGCCGATCGACCTCGCTCCGTTGGATCTGGATCGCGCGCAGCCGCAGGACCGCGCCGCCGCGCTCGACTGGAGTCCGTCGGATTGGGGCGGCGTGTCGCTCAAGGTGGAGAGCCTCATCGCGCCGCTCGATTTTGGCCGCGAGTTCGCCAACGCAGCGACGCCGTTCGCCAATTCGGCAAATCTTGCGATGCCGTTCTCCAACACCGCGAACACGACATCGGTCGGGCTGGGCGCGCACATGCAGCTCGGCAATGGATGGGTGACGAGCTTCTCCTACAATGTCGGCATCACCCAGCTTGACCTGAAACCGGTTCCCGCTTTCGCCGAGAACCCCGTCACGCAGGGCCGCACCTACACCGTCGCTATCGCCAAGCGCGGATTGTTCGGCGATGCCGATACGTTGAAGCTTTCCATCTCGCGGCCGTCGGATGAATATGTCGGCAATCTCAACCTCGGCGATCTCGGCTTTGCCGGCCCGATCGACCTGATGAGCAGCTATCACCGCGTCACCTTGTCCGGCGCCTCGCCGGAAACCGATGTGGGCCTCGGTTACGTGACGACCTTTTTTGGCGGCGCACTCGCGCTGCAGGCCAACGCCGGCTACCAGATGAATGTCGCCGGACAGAACGGCGAGAATTCGCTGACCGTGCTCTCCCGCGCCAAGATCAATTTCTGATCTTCTCTTATGTTGTGCCCGCGAATGCGGCGCCTTGCTGCGGAAACGTCGCATTGCGTTGCGGCAGCTTCAATTTCGGTGTAATACCGGAAGTTGAGGGCGTCTGCATCCGCAGACACAATTGCAGAGGGGCTTTGCAAACATGCGATCAAGAATAGCAGTGCTGCTTGGGGCAATCCTCGGCAGCGCATGGATGATGCTTGCGCCGGCGCAGGCGAAGGACGATGCAGCAGTTGCCTACCAGATCACTCCCGCGCACGACGGACATGCAAAGACGACATTGAAGCGGTCGCTGGTGCAGAAGTGGGTGCGCAAGTTCGGCGGCAGTGTCTCATACCCGCTCATTGCCAACGGCATGGTGTTCGTAACGGTTCCCAACAGTAAGAAATATGGCGACGAGCTTTTTGCAATAAATCTGAACACAGGCGAGGTGGTTTGGAAAAATGTAATTCACAGCAAATCCTGGGGTGCCACCGCGGCCTATGACAATGGCCGCGTTTTCGTTGTGAATCCCGAGGGGGTTCTGCAAGCGTTTTCGGCGGACGCCACGGGGACGCTGCAATGGAGCGTGAAACTTCGCGGCCAGTACGCCTTCTCAGCACCGCCGATGGCCGTGAACGGGCAAGTGTTCGTCGGCGGCGCGGGCTCCGGCGGCACGCTTTACGCGGTCGATCAGGCGACCGGCGCGCTTAACTGGTCGGTGGGTGTGGAAAACGGCGAAGACAGCTCGCCGGCCTTCGGCGACGGAGGTATCTACGTCACCTATCCATGTCAGTATTACAAATTCTCCCCGAAATCCGGAGCATTGCTGTGGAATCCTCCCAGCAGTTGCGACGGCGGCGGCGGTGCGACACCTGCCTATCACAGCGGGCGCCTCTACAGCCCTCAGGACCAGGTCATCCTGGACGCAGGAACCGGCGCAACCGTAGGTTCGCTTGGAACAAACATCGTTCCTGCGTTCTCGAAGACATCGGATGGCGACCATCAATTCGCACTCGTGAGCGGAAACCTTACGGCCACGGATCTGGCGACCGGTGAGGTGCTCTGGAGCTTCGCAGGTGACAGGGGCCTGATCACGCCACCGATTGTGGTGGGGAGTCTCGTGGCAGTTGGCTCCCAATTCGGCGAGATCTACCTCGTGAATGCAAAAACCGGCAGCGAAGTGTGGTCGGCCAACGCCGGTGCGTCGATCCAGGGCAGGGGCGATCCCCTCCCCGGCTTGTCGGCGGCTGAGGGGATGCTGATTGTTCCCGCAGAAAATCTGCTGGTGGCTTACGGACCGGCAAACTAGCGTATGTGTCTCGCGAGCGGGCTGCGAGATCACGCAGTCCGCGCGCGCCGCACTACGGGCGAGAATTCGCTGACCGTGCTCTCCCGCGCCAAGATCAATTTCTGATTTAATGCTCCCTTCACCGTCATCACCCGCTCCTGCCTTCGCTGACGCTTCGGCAGGCGAGCGCGCGACCGGTCCGCCGAAGCCTTGGCGGAGGCGGATGCGGGTGACCCATTTTTCCGTTTGCCCGGTGTGGCAAGAGATTTCACGCGGAGGCGCGGAGGAGGCGGAGTTCCACGAGTCGCACAAATGATCTTGTCGGCATGACTTCTTGGCGGCACAGCGCCCGCCGACACATTACCTTTCTCCTGCGACCTCCGCCGCTCCGCGTGGACTTTGTTTTGCGCTACACTTCGGCGTGCTCACGGGAGAGGCGAACCATGGACCAAGTCACCGGCGGTTGCCTATGCGGCGATGTGCGGATCGTGGCGACGGGCAAGCCGTACCGCGTCGGCATTTGCCATTGTCTAGACTGCCGCAAGCATCACGGCGCGCTGTTCCACGCGGTAGCGATCTTTCCGCAAAGCTCGGTCACAATCGAAGGCGAAACGCGCGACTACGCCGGACGGTTTTTCTTCCCGCGCTGCGGCTCATCGGTGTTCGGACGCAGCGGCGACGAAATTGAAGTGAACCTCGGATCGCTGGACGCGCCGGACCAGTTCGTGCCGACATATGAAATCTGGACGACCCGTCGCGAGTCCTGGCTTCCGCCATTCCCGCTCACCCGCCACTACCCCCGCGACCGTGACCCGACGGCAAGGTTTGAGGATTAACGGGAAGGTTCGCGCGGAGACGCGTCGCAACCCCGCGCTCCACCGTGTTGACGATGGCCACAGCATGAATTCCCCGCGCGTCGCCCGCTCGTTTGGAACCGAATCGCCTTCCGTGCATTGGCGGACAGCGCTGTTCGGAGGGGAGAGTGTCGATGGGCTTGCGCATTTCGTTCTGGTCTGCCGCGCTGTTCAGCCTTCTCGTCTCGACCGCTGCCTTGGCGGGCGAGGGCGCCTGTCCGCGGCCCCAGCCCGGCGACAGGGTCAGCCGACCGGTCTCACTGCAGAGCAAGAACGGCGTGCTGGATGTTACGCTGGATTACCGCACGCGGGTGGACCAGTATGGCCACAAGCTGTTCTGCTTCATGACGCCCGACGGGGCTGAATCACCGGCGCTGCATGTGCTGCCCGGCGATACGCTGCGGTTAAGACTCAACAACCGGCTCCCGAATTCTGTCCCGGCGAATGACATGGCGATGTCTGCCGATGAAGGGCGCTGCGGTCCGGGGAAGATGAGGGTGGATTCGGTCAATCTTCACTTCCATGGCACAAACACGCCGCCCAAGTGTCACCAGGATGATTCGATCAACACGTTCATCAATCCGGGCCAGACGTTTACCTACACGCTGCAAATTCCGCCGGATGAGCCGCCCGGTCTCTACTGGTATCACACGCATGTGCATGGGGTGAATACGAAGTCGCTGCTTGGCGGCGCCTCTGGTCCGCTGATCGTCGACGGCATCAGCCAGTATCAGCCGGAGGTGAAAGGGCTGCCGCGGCGCATCCTCGCGTTCCGCGACGAGCCGCGCGTCCATTCGAATTCCAAGCCCGACGATCCTCCCAGGCCTTCATTCGATGTGTCGCTGAATTTTGTGCCGGTGATCTGGCCGGGCTATCGGCCTGCCGTCCTGCACATGCGCCCCGGACAGAAGGAATTCTGGCGGGTGGTAAACGCTTCGGCCAACACATCGGCCGATCTCGAGGTTCTCTATGATGGCCGGCCTCAGCCCGTGACCATCGTCGCCTACGACGGTGTCCCGATCGGCTGGGAACAGCATCGTGAAGGCGAGACGGTGACGAAGGATCACGTGTTCCTGCCCCCCGCCGGCCGCGCCGAGTTCATCGTGGCTCCGCCGGACGACAGCGTGAGCGAGGCGGAGCTGGTTACCCTTGCCGGCCATACCGGCACCGGATTCCACGAGCCGCCGCGCCCGCTTGCCATCATCAAGACGAGCGGCGCGCCCGATGCGCTGCCGCCGGACACGGAACGTGCGGTGGCGCAGAACGCCTATCGGTTCGACGGCCTTGCCGATGCCAAGGTCACGGCGCGGCGCAAACTGTATTTCTCGGAAAATGCAGCCGGCACGAAGTTCTTCATCACCGTGGTGGGTGAGCATCCGAAGCTGTATGAGCCGGGCGAGAAACCGCGCATCACCACAACCCACGGCGCGGTGGAAGACTGGACGATCGAGAACCGCTCGACCGAGGTTCACGAATTCCACATTCACCAAATTCACTTTCTGCTTCTGAAAATCGACGGGAAGCCGGTGCCGAAGCGCCAGCAGCAGATGTTCGACACCTACGAAGTCGACGCCTGGAGCGGCAAAGGTCCGTTCCCGAGCATAACCTTGCGGATGGACTTTCGCGGGCCAATCGTGGGTGAGTTCGTCTACCACTGTCACATCACCGATCATTCCGATGCCGGCATGATGGCCAACATCCGCGTGCTGCCGAACAAGGATGACCTCCTCGCGGCCGCATCGGCGAAGCAGCCGAACCAATAATAGACGGCGCAGTCCAGATTCTCCGCGATCTCCGCGGGCTTCGCGTTAGTTATTCCTCTTTACGTCACCCTCCCACGTAAGGCGCAATGTTGTTGCAGCCGCTGTCGTCGACAGCTAAAACCCGCCGCCTCCAATCCCTTTTCAGCCGAAGGAAACAGCCATGGCCGGGCCGCAATACGTCTATGTGATGAAGGGTCTGTCGAAGACCTATCCCGGCGGCCGCCAGGTGCTGAAGGATATCTGGCTGTCGTTCTATCCCGGTGCGAAGATAGGCATCGTCGGCGTCAACGGCGCCGGCAAATCCACACTGATGCGCATCATGTCGGGCCAGGACAAGGAGTTCACCGGCGAAGCGTGGGCTGCGGATGGAATCCGCTCCGGCTATCTGCCGCAGGAGCCGGTGCTCGATCCGTCGAAGGATGTGCGCGGCAACGTGATGGAAGGCGTGGCGGCGAAGAAGGCGCTGCTCGACCGCTACAACGAGATCGCCGCCAACTACTCCGACGAAACCGCCGACGAGATGGCGGCACTGCAGGATCAGATCGAGGCGCAAGGGCTCTGGGATCTCGACAGCCAGATCGACCAGGCGATGGATGCGCTGCGCTGCCCGGAGCCGGATGCCGAAGTGGAAAAACTCTCCGGCGGCGAGAAGCGGCGCGTCGCGCTGTGCAAATTGTTGCTCGACGCGCCGGATATCCTGCTGCTCGACGAGCCCACCAATCATCTCGATGCCGAATCCGTCGAATGGCTGGAGCACACCTTGCGCGAATACAAGGGCTGCGTGATCCTCGTCACCCATGACCGCTACTTCCTCGACAATGTCACCGGTTGGATTCTCGAGCTCGATCGCGGCCGCGGCATTCCGCACGAAGGCAATTACACATCTTTCGTCGAAGTGCAGGAAAAGCGCCTGCTGCAGGAGGGCAAAGAGGAAGAAGCGCGCGAGCGCACCATCGCCCGCGAGCGCGACTGGATTTCCAAATCACCGCGAGCACGGCAGGCGAAATCGAAGGCGCGCGTCCAGGCATATGAGGATCTGGTTGCGAAGTCGCAGGAGCAGCGCACCGGTCCGGCGCAGATTCTCATCCCGATTTCCGAGCGGCTCGGCAACATCGTGGTGGAGGCCGACGGCGTCGAGAAGGCGTATGGCGACCGCCTGCTGTTCGAGAATTTGAATTTCAACCTGCCGCCCGGCGGCATCGTCGGGGTGATCGGGCCCAACGGCGCCGGCAAGACGACCCTGTTCCGCATCCTTACCGGTCAGGAGAAGCCGGACGGTGGCAAGCTTCGCATCGGCGACAGTGTGCAGATCGGCTATGTCGATCAATCGCGCGAAGACCTCGATCCCAAAAAGAACGTATGGGAGGAAATCTCCGGCGGCACCGACATCCTCGAATTCGGCAAGACCAAAATGAATTCGCGCGCCTATGTCGGCGCATTCAACTTCAAGGGCGGCGACCAACAGAAGAAGGTGGGGCTCTTATCCGGCGGCGAGCGCAACCGCGTGCACCTGGCGAAGTTGTTGCGGCGTGGCGCCAACCTTCTGCTGCTCGACGAGCCGACCAACGATCTCGATGTAGAAACCTTGCGGGCGCTGGAAGCTGCGCTGGAGGATTTCGCCGGCTGCGCCATGATCATCAGCCACGATCGCTGGTTCCTCGACCGCATCGCCACCCACATGCTGGCCTTCCAAGGCGATAGCCACGTCGAATGGTTCGAAGGCAACTACGCCGATTACGAGGCCGACAAGAAGCGCCGCCTCGGCATCGAGGCCGACCAGCCCCACCGCATCAAATACAAGAGATTTGCCCGGGCTTGACGCTTAAACGTCCGGTGTAATCAACCTTACGCTTGGAAAATGCGTCCGATACCGGCGGGCATCGCGAGTAAGAATCGGCATATCGGATGTTTGCGCGTGCGCACCCAGGAAAAAATCAGGGAGCAAACTGCTGCGGGTCCCACCGGATGCGCGATATTTGGCGAATGCTTGCCCGGCAAGGTACATCGCAGAGACTGGTATGCGCTCAAGCGAAACTCTCATCCGCTCCAGATTTGCGCACAAGGATTCCTCGCTGGTGCTCCGCGCCGACAGCTCAGCGAACACGATTTCGTTGATCAATAGTCTGCCTGATGCAGCACATCGATCCAGAGCTGCTTCCGACCAGTCGAACCAGACCTTGTCGCTAGTAAAGATGTCGATCAGCACATTGCTGTCGACTAGCGTCATTTGTAGTCGTCGTCGGGATCGCCGCGCGTCATGCGCATGATCTCGTCTGTGGTGCCACGGATGATCCGCTGCTTGGCGACTTCACGAAGCCGCTTTTTATAGTCGCTCGCCGTTCCGGGTTTTTCGATGACCACCGCACCCGACGCCGTGGCGCGCACGTCAACGCGGTCGCCGGGCTTGATGCCGGCCGCCTCGCGTACGCTCTTGGGCAAGGTGACTTGCCCTTTGACGGTAACGGTTGTGGTCAAGCTTAGCTCCAGTAATACCGGAGCCAAACTGTAATACCGTCGTCGCCGGCCGTCAATGGCGACGGTCCGGCGTCACCCGCCCGAAACTTCCCCCGTGGCGCGGATGCGCTCGGCGCGGGTGTGCAGATTGTCGATCAGCGCGCGGATGTTCTCGTTGTGCTGCGCCAGGAAGGAGCTGAAATCATCCTGCTCGGTGATGGCCAGATCGAGCCCGGCGACGATGATGTCGACCACATTGTAGTGGCCGCCGCTGCCGTAGACGCGGAAATCCACCTCGATCGGCTCCTGGCCTTTGGACGCCGTCGGATCGATCAGCTGCGTGCGCACCAGCTCGTCGCCCGGGGCGCGCTGCACCGAGCCGATCACCTTCAAGGTCTGTCCGCTGTATTTGGCGAACTCCGCGCCGTACACGGCGAAGGCATATTCCTTGAACGCATCGACGAACGCGGCCTGATCGGCGGGCGAAGCAGTCCGGCGCGCCGGGCCCAATGTGTAGAGCGCGATGCGCTTCAGGTCGGTCAAAGTGGTGAGGAAGCCGCGGAACTGGTCCTGCCGCTGCGCCTTGCTGAGCGAGGTGTTGTTCAGGATGGCAAGCCCGCGATCGACATTCGTTTGCACGAACGTCTCCGCCGGCGTGGCGGCGAAGGACGGCGCGCTGGCGGCGAACACGAGCGCCAGGCTCAACGCAAGGCAACGGAACAGTTTCGGCATGAGACGATCCTCAATGAATGAGCGCCCGCTCGAGGTTCAAATTACCAATGCCATCGTGGCAGGTTCGTGGCAGCCGAATTACAGATTCGGCAGGTTCGTGATGTCCGGCTTCCCGTTGCGGATTTCGTTGTCCCGGTTCTGCCGGTACAGGCTGCGAACCGATGCATAGAAATCAACCGACGACCGCTCGATACTGTCCAATTGGTCCAAAGATCGCGCCCGGAGATCGATCACGTTCAGGGCACCACGTCCGGCCATGTACCAGAACTTGCTGCGCCAGCCGACGTAGGTGAGCGGATCGAATCCAATGTCGACGATCGCCCCCGCCGTGTCACGCGGGTTGCTGGGGCCGTAAAACGGCCACATGATGTACGGTCCTTCGCCCGAGCCCCATACCGCCAGGGTCTGTCCGAAATCTTCGGTGTGGAACGGCACGCCTGCCTGGCTCGCCACGTCGAACAATCCGCCGATGCCGAGCGTGGTGTTCACGCCAAGCCGCGCCAGGGTTTCTCCGCTGCGCTCGAACTCGCCCTGCAGGATGTCGTTGGCGAACGTCACCGGCAGATCGAGATTGGTGAGGAAATTGTGCACGCTGTCGCGCACCGGCTCCGGCACCACATTCACATAGGTCCGCGCGACCGGCTTCATCACATGCCGGTCGAGCGACATGTTCATGTCGAAGATTTTGCGGTTCGTTGCCTCGTACGGATCATTCGCGCCGGAGGGATCCTCCGTGGCGCACCCGGACAGGAAAGCAGCCAAGCCAACAATGAAAACCGCGACGTATCCCTTCATGGCCATCCCAAGCAAAGGTCCCACACACAACGTCCCAAATAGCGAATCCGTCGCGCAACGCCACGCGGGGATACACCGCCCAGATATCAAACAATAGGAATCAGATATGCCAATTAAAAGTAGGGTTAGCACATTGCCCCCCAGCACACAGCGCGGCATGCCAGCCCATACTCCAGTTGCATAATCCCATAAAGATATGCTTATATGGTGTTGAGTTCTGGAAAGCCTCGGCTTTGGATGCCATCCTGGAGATCCTGCGCGCCGCCGGAGATGCATCCCGGCTGCGTCTCCTATGCATATTGCGCGAGGCGGAGTTGACCGTCAGCGAACTCACCCAAATCCTTGGCCAAAGCCAGCCGCGGGTGTCGCGCCATCTGAAGGTGCTGTGCGAAGCCGGGCTGCTCGAGCGGTTCAAGGAAGGCAGCTGGGTCTTCTACCGGATGGCCGAATCCGGGCTGGGCGCAGCGTTCAACGCCGCATTGCTCGGCCTGCCGCTCGACGACGAAGCCTTTGCCGCCGATCGCGAGCGGCTCTCGGCGGTGCGCAAGGCGCGCGCCGCACAAGCGGCCGAATTCTTCAAGGCCAATGCGCCGGAGTGGCAGCGCATCCGTTCGCTGCACGCACCCGACAAGGATGTGGAGAGCGCCATCCTGCAGGCGCTTGCCGCCGCGCCCATCGAATCTGTCCTCGATGTCGGCACCGGCACGGGCCGCATGCTGGAGCTGCTCAGCCCCCATATCCGTCGCGGCATCGGCGTCGATGTCAGCCCCGAGATGCTCGCCATTGCGCGCGACCGGCTGGAACAAATTGCCGCGCATCATTGCCAGGTGCGCCTCGCCGACCTCTATCGCCTGCCGTTCCGATCCGCGACGCTGGAGACCGGCTTCGATGCCGCGCTGTTCCACCAGGTTCTGCATTATCTCGACGACCCGCAAGCCGCGGTGGCCGAAGCGGCGCGCGTGCTGAAGCCGGGCGGCCGCATCATCATCGCCGACTTCGCTCCGCATGAGCTCGAATTCCTGCGCACCGAACTCGCACATCGCCGGCTTGGGTTCTCGGATCGCGAAGTGGAATCGTGGTTCGCCGCGGCGCAGCTTGAGCCGGTGTCGTCGGAAGCGATCGCGCCATCGCTGGGGCAGGCGCATGCCGGCGAAGGCAAGCTCACCGTGAAAATCTGGACAGCGCAGCGCGCCGCGAAAGCCGCACAGGTGGCGGCATGAGTCTGAAGCTGCTCGAGCGGCATTCGCGTCCGCCTATCGTCTCGTTCGAATTCTTCCCGCCCAAATCGGCGGAGATGGAGGAGCAGCTGTGGCGCGCCATCCGCCGTCTTGAGCCGCTGCAGCCGGCGTTCGTGTCGGTGACCTATGGCGCCGGCGGCTCGACGCGCGAGCGCACCCACGCCACCGTCAAGCGCATGGTGGAGGAAACTTCGCTGGCGCCGGCCGCGCATCTCACCTGCGTGGCGGCGTCGCGCCGGGAGATCGAGGACATCGTCCGCAGCTACTGGGATGCTGGCGTGCGCCACATCGTGGCGTTGCGCGGCGACATGCCGGATGGCGGCGCCTATGCTGCGCATGCTGACGGCTACCACTCCACGCCGGAATTGATCGAGGGCATCCGCGGCATTGCGCCGTTCGAGATCAGCGTGGGCGCCTATCCTGAAGTGCATCCGGATTCGGCATCGCTCGATCATGACATGGAGCTGCTGCGCGCCAAGATCGCCGCTGGCGCATCGCGCGCCATCACCCAGTTCAGCTTCGACACCGGCGTCATCGCGCGCTTCCGCGATCTGGTGCGCCGGCGCGGAATCACTCTGCCAATCGTTCCTGGCCTGATGCCGACCACCAACATCAAAGGCATACGCCGCATGGCGGAGAAGGCGCAGGTGCGCGTGCCGGAATGGCTGGAACGCCTTTACGCCGGGCTCGATAACGATCCGGAAACGCGCAAGCTCATCGCCGCCGCGGTGCTCGCCGAGCAGGTGGAGGAATTGCGCAGCGAAGGCTTCGATCAATTTCACTTCTACACATTGAACCAGGCGGACCTGACCTACGCCGCGTGCCGCATTCTCGGCATGCAGCCGGTCGAGCAAACAACAATGGCGGCGGCATGAGTTTCAATCGGGCAGGGCGTATCGCGTGGCTGAAGCAAGAGGCGAAGAAGCGGATTCTTCTTCTGGATGGCTCCTGGGGCGTGATGATCCAGGGCTTCGGCTTGAGCGAAGCCGATTACCGCGGCAGCCGCTTTGCCGACCATAGCCACGATCTCAAGGGCAACATCGATGTGCTGACCTTGACGCGGCCCGATGTCATCCGCGAGGTCGGTCATGCCTACCTTGCCGCCGGCGCGGACATCCTCGAGACCAATACCTTCACCACGGCGGAATCCTCGCAAGGCGATTATGGCCTGCAGGATCTTGTGGGAGAGATGTGCGAGGCGGGCGCGCGGCTGGCGCGTTCGATCTGCGATGAGGCCGGGACGGCGGAGCGGCCGCGCTTCGTCGCCGGCGTGCTCAGCCCGACCAACCGCACGGCGTCGATTTCGCCGGACGTGAACGATCCGGCTTTCCGCAACATCACCTTCGACGATCTCCGCCGCACCTATCGCGATGCCGTGCGCGGGCTGATCAAAGGCGGGTCCGATCTCCTGATGATCGAGACCATCTTCGACACGTTGAACGCCAAGGCCGCGATCTATGCGATCGAGGAAGTGTTCGACGAAGTGGGCGAACGGCTGCCGATCTGGATTTCCGGCACCATTACCGACCTCTCGGGCCGCACGCTCACCGGCCAAACGGCGGAAGCCTTCTGGTATTCCATGCGCCACGCCCGGCCGTTTGCCGTGGGCCTAAACTGCGCGCTCGGCGCCAAGGAGCTCAGGCCTTATGTGGGCGAGTTGTCGCGGGTGGCCGAAACCTTGGTCAGCGCGCATCCCAATGCCGGATTGCCGAACGCCTTCGGCGGCTACGACGACACGCCGGAATCCATGGCGGCGCAGATGGGCGAGTTCGCGCGCTCCGGCATCGTCAATATCGTCGGTGGTTGCTGCGGCACGACGCCGGCGCACATCCGCGCGTTCGCCGAAGCCGTGGAAGGCGTGACGCCGCGTGCCATCCCGGAGCTGCCGCGTTATATGCGGCTCTCCGGCCTCGAAGCCTTCACCGTCACGCCGGATACCAACTTCATCAATGTCGGCGAGCGCACCAACATCACGGGCTCGGCGAAATTCCGCAAGCTGATCGCCGCCAACGACTACGAAGCGGCGGTCGAGATCGCCCGCGGCCAGGTGGAGAACGGTGCGCAGATCATCGATGTCAACATGGACGAGGGCCTGATCGATTCCGAAGCGGCGATGAGGCGGTTTCTGTCGCTGATCTCCGCCGAGCCGGATATCGCCCGCGTGCCGGTGATGATCGACTCATCGAAATGGAGCGTCATCGAGGCGGGGCTGAAGGTCTGCCAGGGCAAGGGCATCGTCAATTCGATCAGCATGAAGGAAGGCGAGGGGCCATTCATCGAACATGCCCGCGAGGTGATGCGCTTCGGCGCCGCCGTCGTCGTGATGGCATTCGACGAGCAGGGGCAAGCCGACAACACCGAGCGCAAGGTGGCGATCTGCCAGCGTGCTTACGACATCCTGGTCGACAAGGTCGGCTTCCCGCCGGAAGACATCATCTTCGATCCCAACATCTTCGCCGTGGCGACCGGAATCGAGGAGCACAACGAATACGGCAAGGCGTTCATCGAAGCCGCCGCGCGCATCCGTGCCGAGCTGCCGTATGTTCACGTGTCTGGCGGCCTCTCCAACTTCTCCTTCTCGTTCCGCGGCAATGACCGGGTGCGCGAGGCGATGCATTCGGTGTTCCTCTACCACGCCATCAAGTCGGGCATGGACATGGGAATCGTGAACGCCGGCCAGTTGCCGGTGTACGAGGACATTCCGCTCGACCTGCGCGATGCCATCGAGGATGTGCTGTTCAACCGCAATCCGGAAGCGACCGAAAAGCTGCTCGACCTGGCGCAGCGCTTCAAGAACGAAGGCGCCAATGTTCAGAGTGAGACGATGCTGGCGTGGCGCGAGGCACCGGTGGAAGAGCGGCTGAAATACGCGCTGGTGCATGGCGTCGCCGATTTCGTCAACGAGGATGTGGAGGAAGCGCGCGCCAAGGCCGCGCGGCCGCTCGATGTCATCGAAGGTCCGCTGATGGCCGGCATGAACGTCGTCGGCGACCTGTTCGGTTCGGGCAAGATGTTCCTGCCGCAGGTGGTGAAGAGCGCGCGGGTGATGAAAAAGGCCGTCGCCTGGCTGCTGCCCTATATGGAAGCCGAGCAGGCGAAGAACGAGATCAAGGAACCGGCCGGCCGCATCGTCATGGCCACCGTGAAAGGCGACGTGCACGACATCGGCAAGAACATCGTCGGCGTCGTGCTCCAGTGCAACGGCTACGAAGTGATCGACCTCGGCGTGATGACGCCGGCGCAGAAGATCCTCGATACGGCGCGCGAGAAAGGCGCCAACATGATCGGCCTCTCCGGCCTGATCACGCCGTCGCTCGACGAGATGGTGCATGTGGCGGGCGAGATGGAGCGGCAGGGTTTCGACATTCCGCTGCTCATCGGCGGCGCGACCACCAGCCGTGTGCACACCGCTGTGAAGATCGATCCCAGCTACAAGCGCGGCGCTGTGGTGCATGTGACGGATGCGTCGCGCGCGGTGGGCGTTGCATCGAATTTGCTCAGCAGGTCCGCCAAGGTGCAATTCATCGAGACCACGCGAAAGGAATATCAGGAGATCGCCACGCGACATCGTGGGCAGAGCGCGCCGGGCCGGCGCCTCGGTCTCTTACAGGCGCGCGCCAACAAGCCGCGATTCAACTGGTCCTCCTATGCGCCCCCGAAACCGACCTTCCTGGGCTTGCGCGATTTCGGGCCGTACGATCTCGGCGAGATCGCGCGCTATATCGACTGGGGGCCGTTCTTCCAGACCTGGGAGCTGACGGGTCCTTTCCCGCAGATTCTCGACGACCCGCAGCAAGGCGAAGCGGCGCGCGGGCTTTATGCGGATGCGCAGGCCATGCTGAAGCGCATCGTCGACGGCAAATGGCTGGCGGCGCGCAGCGTGATCGGCTTGTGGCCGGCCAATTCCGAAGGCGACGACATCGTTCTGTACACGGATGACACGCGTGGCAAGCGCCTTGCCACCTTGCACACCATTCGCCAGCAGATGCAGCGGGAGCAGGGCCGGCCCAATCTGGCCCTGGCCGATTTCGTCGCGCCAAAAGGCACGCCGGATTACCTCGGCGGCTTTGCGGTGACCTCCGGCATCGGCGAGGACAGGCACATCAGGAAGTTCGAAGCGGCGAAGGACGATTATAGCGCCATTCTGTTGCGTGCGCTGGCCGACCGATTAGCGGAAGCGTTCGCCGAAGCGCTGCATGAGCGCGTGCGCCGCGAATTCTGGGCCTATGCACCCGAGGAGAATCTCTCGCCGCAGGAATTGATCGGCGAAAAGTATCGCGGCATCCGTCCGGCGCCCGGCTATCCGGCGCAACCGGATCACACCGAAAAGGGCACGCTGTTCCAGCTGCTCGATGCGGAGAAGCGCGCCGGCCTGAAGCTGACCGAAAGCTACATGATGCTGCCGGGCTCTTCGGTCAGCGGGCTCTATTTCTCGCACCCGGAAGCGCGCTACTTCGGCACCGGCAAGATCGCCCGCGACCAGGTGGAAGATTACGCGCGGCGCAAATCATGGGACCTGCGCGAAGCCGAACGCTGGCTCGCGCCGATCCTCGATTACGATCCCAACACCGCCGCCGCAGCGTAGGAGCATGACCATGAAGATCGGATATGTGGAAGCCATCTTCCGCTATCCGATCAAATCCATGCGCGGCGAAGCATTGCCGTCGGCGCAGCTTGGCTGGCACGGCCTGGACGGCGACCGGCGCCTCGCGTTCCGGCGGCTCGACAACCACAGCGGCTTTCCCTGGCTCTCGGCAACCACAGTTCCCGAACTACTCTTGTTCACGTCGGAGCGCGGCGAGAATGTGCGGGAGGAACTCCCCGCTCATGTCCGAACGCCTGACGGCGAAGAACTGCCGATCTTCGGCGAGGAATTGGCGGCGGAGGTGGGACGCCGCTATGGCGGACCCGTGCAGATGATGCAGCTGAAGCACGGCATCTTCGACGATGCGGCGATCTCCGTCATCGCCACGGACACGGTGGACGAAATCTGCCGCCGGGCCGAGTGTGCGCCGGATGTGCGCCGGTTTCGCCCCAACATCCTCGTTCGCCTGCTGCGGCCGGGTGCTTTTCAGGAAAACGCGTGGCTCGGCGGCACGCTTACCTTCGGCAACGGCGACGATGCGCCCGCGGTCGCCGTCACCATGCACGACATCCGCTGCGCCATGATCAATTTCGATCCGGACACGGCCGCTTCCAACCCGAACGTGCTGAAGGCCGCCGTCCGCGCCAATGACAACAAGGCCGGCATATACGCCACCGTCATCCGCACCGGCCACATCGCGGTCGGGCAAACGTTAACATTCCGCGCCGCAGCTTAGATGTGCGCGAAGCCGAACGCTGGCTCGCGTCCATCCTCGACTACGATCCCAACGCCGCCGCCGCAACTTGTAAATTTGCACGCGGAGGCGCGGAGGACGCGGAGTTCTCGGCGGTTCTTTCAAAGTACTACCTGTTCCTGCCGTTTTTTTGGCGCGCGAAGCGCTGCCTCGTTTCCTTTGCTCCGCGTCTCCGCGTGAGTCATTCTACTATCCAAATCCGCCGCCGCCGGGGGTGGCGATGAGGATGGAGTCACCGGCGTCGAGTTGCGCCTCGTCGCGGCCTTTGAGCGGAACGCGCGAGCCATCGCGGCGGATGATTGTCGTTTCGCCTTTGGCTGCCTCTTCGCCGCCATGCAAACCGAATGGTGCGGTTTCGCGGCGGGTGGAGAGCATCGCGGCCGTCATTGCCTCGCGGAAGCGGATGCGGCGGATCGCACCGTCGCCGCCCTTGTGCCTGCCACCGCCGCACGATCCATGGCGGATGGAAAATTCCTCCAGCAGCACGGGATAGCGCGCCTCGAGAATCTCCGGATCGGTGAGGCGCGAATTCGTCATGTGCGTGTGCACCGCGGATTGGCCGTCGAACTCGGCGCCCGCACCCGCGCCGCCGCAAATCGTCTCGTAATACTGGTGCCGCCCGTTGCCGAAGGTGAGGTTGTTCATCGTCCCCTGGCACGCGGCGAGCACACCCAAACATCCGAACAGCGCGTCGCACACGGCTTGGCTCGTTTCCACATTGCCGCCGGCCACCGCCGCGGGATAGCGCGGATTGAGCAGCGAGCCTTCCGGCACCACGATCTCGAGCGGCTTCAAACATCCCGCATTCATCGGAATGTCGCTGTCGACCAGGCAGCGAAACACATACAGCACCGCCGCCTTGGTGACGGAGCCCGGCGCGTTGAGGTTGTTCGGCTGCTGCGCGCTGGTGCCGGTGAAATCGACGCGGGCCGAGCGCGTGGCGCGATCCACCGTGATCTTCACGCAGATGCGCGCGCCCCCATCCATCGGCATGGCGAATGTGCCATCGGTCAGCGCGCCGATCACCTTGCGCACCGACTCCTCGGCATTGTCCTGCACATGGCGCATATAGGCGGTGACGGTCTCGGCGCCGTAAAGTCCGCACACGCGCTTCAGCTCGGAGATGCCGCGCGCGCAGGCCGCGGCTTGCGCCTCCAGATCGGCGATGTTCTGCGCCGGATTGCGCGCCGGCCAGCGCCCGCTTTCCAACACCGCGCGCACCGCGGCTTCGTCGAAGCGGCCCGCATGCACCATCTGGATTCCATCGAACAGCGCGCCTTCTTCGTCGATGGTCTGCGAGAACGGCGGCATGGAGCCCGGCGTGATGCCGCCGATGTCGGCATGGTGGCCGCGGCTTGCTGTGAAGAAGCGCCGCACGCCGTCGATGAACACCGGCGCCACCACAGTGACATCCGGAATGTGCGTGCCGCCGTCGTAGGGCGCATTGGTGACGAACATGTCGCCGTCGCGCATCTCCGGATGCTTGCGCAGAATGGCGGTGACGCAATCCCCCATCGAGCCCAGATGCACCGGCATGTGCGGTGCGTTGGCAACGAGCCCGCCTTCGGCATCGAAGATGGCGCAGGAGAAATCCAGCCGCT
>DASYBT010000178.1:0-24803 GCA_036500585.1 Rhizomicrobium sp. | reverse complement strand
CCCCTCGCGGGGAGGTTGACGCATTGGACGTACCTCCCCCCTTGTGGGGAGGTCGGATCGCGCCATTCAAGTAAACCTCCCCCTCGTGGGGAGGTCGACGCCTCGAGCGGAGCGAGAGGCGTCGGGTGGGAGGCAAGCATGCGCAATCGTGTCAAGCGAGCGACATTGGCGAACGCACGCAGAATGCGCGCGGCGCCAACAGCGTTCGAAAGGCGATTGTGGAAGGCGCTGCAGGAGCTCAATCGAGAGGGGTATCACTTCCGCCGGCAGGTCCCGTTTCGCGGGTTCATTCTCGACTATACGGAGCACCGCGCGAAGCTGGCGATTGAGTTGGATGGCTCATCCCATCTCAATGATGAAGCGCAAAGACGCGATGCGCAGCGCGATGCTCTGCTGGAGAAGGAGGGTTATCTCGTTCTCAGAATTGACAATGGCGACATCGCAGAGACCCTCGATCCCGTTCTCAAACAAATTCGTCGCGTTTTGAAGGATCGTGCCGACGTACCCCCCACCCGGAACGCTGCGCGTTCCGACCTCCCCACGAGGGGGAGGTTTATCTGGAATGCGAAGCCCACCGCCCCACAAAGGGGGAGATAGATCATGCAGACCGACTGGAACGAGATCGCGCGATCGCTCGACGAATACGGTGCCGCGACCATTCCCGCGCTGCTCGATGCGCGCGCGTGCGCCGAACTCGTGGGCCTCTACGATGACGATTCGCGCTTTCGTAAGCGTGTGGTGATGGAGAGCCACGGATTCGGCCGCGGCGAATACAAATACTTCACCTACCCGCTGCCCGAAGCCATCGCCGAATTGCGCACCACCCTCTATCAGCCGCTCGCCGGCATCGCCAATCGCTGGAACACCGCGCTGAAAAGCGACATCCGCTTTCCGCCGACGCACGCCGCCTATCTGAAGCGCTGCCATGCCGCTGGGCAAACGAAGCCGACGCCGCTGCTGCTGAAATACGGCCAGGGCGATTACAACCGCCTGCACCAGGATCTCTACGGCGAGCACGTCTTCCCGCTGCAGGCCACCATCCTGCTCTCCAAACCGCAGGAGGATTTCGACGGCGGCGAATTCGTGCTGACCGAGCAGCGCGCGCGCATGCAATCGCGCCCCGAGGTGGTGCCGCTGGCGCAAGGCGATTGCGTCATCTTCGCGGTGAACGAGCGGCCGCTTGCCGGTCCGCGTGGGGCCTCGCGCGTGAAGATGCGCCATGGCGTCAGCCGCATCCGCCGCGGCCATCGCACCACGCTCGGCATCATCTTCCACGACGCGAAATAGCGAGAGCATGATCCCGCGCTGGCAATGGATCGCGATCGCGCTGGCCATCCTGTTGTCGGTGGCGATGTACCCGGACAGTTTCGGCCACCGCTTCCTCAGCGGCTACTGCTCGCAGCACCACAACGATCGCGATTGCCAATGCCGGGGCCGCATGGCGTGCGGCGTGCGCGGCCGGCCCTTCCTCACGCGGACCATCCATCCGCCGGCGCGATGAATCGTTCGAAAAGGTGTGGCGGGCCGGGTGAGCCCGCCACACCAACGCGCAACGATCAGCGGCCCTTCAGCGGCACCAGCATCGTGGTGTTGCGGCTCTTGATCGTTACCGTGCCCGGCGCCGCGTGCAGTTTCGGCGCGCCGGAGAAGGTTGCGGTGAACGGCTGATCGGAAACGCAGTCCTGCGTCTTGTTCGGCGGCAAGGTGTAGCCGTTCGCCGGATTGAACTGCGGTTCCCTGAGCGCCACTTCGCCCTTCACGCTGTTCCTGCCTTTGAACGTCATGCTGAACGGCAGGTAGGCGTAGGAATAGGCGAGCGCATAGGAGAAGTCGCCGCCGATGATGTCGGCGCCGTCGGCGAAGCCGATGTACCAGCCCCAGCCGAGCTGATCGCCGGATTTCTTGCAGGTGATGACGAAGTCGAACTCGGCGGCGGTGACTTCGAGATTGCCGGTGCCGGAATCGTTGCCGACCACGATGGCGACCGGATTTCCGTCCGCGGTTTGCCCGTCGTACTCGCCAACCTGTTGTGCGCGTGCTGTGCCTGTGAAGCCGACAGCCAGAGCGGCCGCGGCGATCAATGCCGTGCGTTTCATGATTGACCCCCACGTGTTTTCCGGCCGGACTTCTTCCGGCCGGTGGAAGGATCATATCACTTCGCTGCCGGTGACGCATCGCCGCAAATCCCCCCGCCGGTAATCGAAGGCGATGGCCGACGAGGGAAGATTTGCCAGTGCTGCGTCTCGCCATGGCTCGGCCTCTTGCGGATCGATCTCTACAACACCTTGACCGGAGCCAAAGAGCAACGACCCCACCGGCCCCGAGCACAACAAGTGCAGAGGCCGGACCGATAGGCGAAAAGCAGCCCGCTGCATTTGAGAAGGCCCGAAGAATTCATGGGTTCGACGCGTCGTTGGCAAGCGGACAATCGCGGCCGCCGCGGTGGTAGATTATCGGGCCCCCGACCGTCGCAGGATTGCCAATTGCAACAACAGATGATCTAGTCGTAGTCCGACTCGTGGAGGGGGATCTCATGAAGTCTTATCTTGTCTTGGCTATTGGTGTGATGGTTCCGGTATTTGCGGGCAGTTCGGCATACGCCGACTCGTCCTGCAGCGCGAAGAATAATTCCGGTTCAACATGCAGCATCTCATGTCCCACCGGACAGGCAGCTACTTGTTCCGATAGCCCCACGAGCGATCCGCCCGACTGTGATTGCGAGGGCGATCGGACTGTAGACCCGACAACTCACAAAGTAACCGGTACCATCGTCAAGAAGGCGAAAGTATCAAAGATGGTCACGCCGCCTTCGGGCAAGTCCACACACTGATCTTCAAGCACAGCAAGGCGGAAGGGCGTGGCGGGCCCTCCCTCACGCGAGCGCTAAGATCGCCGCCGCGGTAAGCCGCCGCTCACCCGCGCTTGCGCTTCTTCCTGGCCGGTGCGCGCGTCGCGCGTTTGCGGCCGATGACGCCTTCGACATAAGCCGCCAGCGCCGCCGCAGCCCCGCCGGAGGCTGCCAGATCGGCGAGCATCGCCTCGGCATCGTCCGGCGCGATGGTGCCGTCGCCGAGCGCGGCGTGCAGCTCGGTTGCGAAATCTTCCGCCTGCGCGATCGCCTTGTCGGCCTTGCTCGTGTGCGTGGAGATGCCTGCCTTGCGTGCTCTCGCCATGTGTTTCATTCCTGGAGGATCGGCCGCTACCATACCCGATCCACCGCCTCCCCGCCGCCCGATCATAGCGACGCTGCGGCAACAAAGTGGAAAACGTATCCCGCCCCCGAATTCACAAACTCCCCTCCCCCTACGAGGGGAGGGGTTGGGGGTGGGGGGCGCAAGAGAAATGGAGCGCGCCGGCCGCCTGAAGGTGCCGAAGACCTTTGGCAGCCACAGCCGCTAGACCTTCCTTAATGCGTTTGTCTCTATAGACAGAGCCGAGTTCAGCACAGTAGTCAGTTTGCTGAGTGTGGACCTGTGGAGAGGAAATGGCTGAGGCTGCTTTCGCCAATGATGATTTGCTCAACAGGAAGGAAGAGGAAAGAGTCGCTACATCCATTTCGGATCACGCCATGGATAGATTACGGCGACATCGTTATCTCGCGGAGTTTGACTTCCGCTATAACCATCGTGTTGCAAACGGCATGGATGACGTAAGCCGCGCTCAGCACGCGCTCAAAGGAGCAAAGGGCAAGCGGCTTACGTATCGGCGGACTAGTGAATTCGCCAGCGCCCGCGCGTGATCCAAAGCAGCTTTCGTTTCAGTTCAAAAAAAGATGATCTTGACTCTTGAATAGAGAGAGTCATGCGTGCGATTCTTTTATTGTGGTGAGCCGGGACTCCCCGGGTTGAGAGTGCACTGTGCTCTTGGCGTCCTACAGGATGGTTGCCAATGACGAGGCGGCCTAGAAAACCTCGGGATCAGACGGGCCGGCCACCACGTCCTTTCGCCAAGCCGGAGTGGTGTCCCAATCCAGTCCGTCCTGCCAAAGCTGACGCGGATATCCATACGACAAGAAGATGTTCTGTTGATCCTTGTCGAGTTTTGCTTCGCGCAAGTTCGGAAGCAACTTCACGCCGTAGCCGCTGTAGCGGCCACGCCTGTCAGGATAGCGGCCCATTCTCGGCTCAAGAACCTTTGCGCATAATGGATCACACCGAGGAAAATCTCGCTTATCACATGCCTGATAGAACGAGCTGGCCACGATGTCCGCCAACTGCAGTCCGGCTATACGTTGATGCTGGCGGACGCGTAGCAGATGCTGGTCGAGCGTGTCCCACTGAAGATCGCCCCATGGCAGGAACAGTTTTTCGTTCTCGCTCTGCATTTGAATCCAGCCGTAGTACTCGCCCATTTGATTGAGGCTCAAGCCGCCACGTTCGCTGAATACGAGCTTCACCTTCTGGACCGTTCCGTAGTCCTGCACAGATTTCATCCGCACAAAGTGAGTTACGCGCTCCAACACCACGCGCGTCATCCAAGCATAGAACCAATCAACGGTGAGCATGTTGGCCCATCCTGGATGCGGGTTGACGTACCCCCGCATGTTTTTCTTATTGGAACAAACTACAAAGCACCGGATCGGAAGTGACAGTAGCGCGCTAGAAGCGATCACTTTGTTGCGTAGGGCTAACTTCCGAAAATGCACATCAACGCGTTGATTGCTGCCAACGCGCCGTAGGATCGTTTTGATCCAGTCACCTGCCACCGCTTCGGCGGCAACCGGGATAACAACCGCAGAAACGATCAGCCATTCAGAAGAACCGCGCTCATCAATGGGTTTGACTCGATCAAGGCCCGGGTCGCCCGCCTCGTCGATATATGCTACGTACTTGTGTTCAGGCTCAAATGGTTCGGCGCTCATGGCCAAGAAAGACTCAAAGAAGCGGAAGACTCAACCGCCGCGTGCCGACGATTTCAAGTCCGTTGCCAAGCGCCTTGGCTGCGATGAGGACAAGGCGCGGTTTGAGGAGAAGTTGGGGAAGATCGCGCGGGCCGATCGAATGGCAAAACCTAATCGGTCTTAGGCGCCTGAAGCAGTGAGTTTAGTATATTTCCCCAAGCTATTTGAGCGTTCTTCGCGTTCAGCCACTCCCATACCCACGCTGGCATACGCCCAAATAGCTCCGAGTGATTAAGTGGAGTAATAAGGAGGTTGCAGGTGCTTCTCGCTTACGTTCTGGTAGATCGCCTTCACTCCCTTCTTGAACAGAGAGAAGAAACCTTCCGCCGTGTTCGTGTAGCAATCGCCGCGAACGTATTCTTCTTTGCTATGGTCAACCGCTTCGTGCGCGGCAAAATCAACGAAGGCCCTTTTGTACCAGCCAGCTTGGTCCGTCATCATCCGCGCCTCGCGAGAGACGTTCGCGTTGATGACGCGCATCACCGTTTCCTGCTTCAAGTTCGGAACAAAAGTACTGCGAGCTTGCTTAGTCTCGCGGTCGATCAGCGTCAGAACCTTGGTCTTGTAGCGTTCGTGAAGGTTGCCATCACCCTTGCGTCGGCGGCGCGTCAGAAACACTTCGTCTGCTTCAACCGGAGTGCCGCCCGACCCGAACGGGTTCAGGTTGCCTTCCGCCATTGCTTCACGAAGACGGTGTGCAAGAAACCATGCCGTCTTAAGCGTCACGCCCAAGGTGCGGTGAAGCTGGTTAGCAGATACACCCTTCTTGCTGGACGCCATCAAGAACGCGGCCTGAAACCACAGGTGAAGCTCTAGACGGCTTTCCTCAAAGATCGTGCCCTTGCGGACAGTGAATTGCTGACGGCACGCGTAGCATTTCCAGAGGCCATACACCGGCTTGCCCTCGGGATGCTTCTTGCTGGCCTTAGTCTTCTGGACGGCCAGCCGCTTGGCCTTGCCGACTACGCCACAATGGGGGCAGTTCTCCGGCTCCCCCTTGGGCCACATGATGGCTTCTAAGGCGCGGAAAGCCGCTTCCTCATTTGTGAAATAATCTTGCTGTAGAACGCTGGCCATGGCCGTATCCCCTTGGTCCAGCTAATCTAGTTATTGCGGTGGGTTTGTCAAGTATAATATCGCCCAATAATTGCTGCCACGAAAATGCAAACAACCCCAACATCTGGAGCGTACAACCCAAAGGGTGGGGCTCCTAAAGGCAATCGCAACGCTCTGAAGACCGGCCGCTACACTGCCGAGAACAAGGCGCTGAAGCGCAAGGTCGCGGCCCTGATTAAGCGCGCCCATGTCGCCATGGCGGAGGTCGAGAAGCGCCTCCCCAAGCGCAAGCCCGGCCCGAAGACAAAGAACAAACCCTCCCCTTGAGGGAGGGTCGAAATCTGCGCCAGCAGATTTCGGGGAGGGGTTTTTCCTCCGGCCCGTGGAATGACCCCTCCCCGAACGACCTCGCTGCGCTCCGTCGTTCGACCCTCCCTCAAGGGGAGGGTGAGAACCAAGGGGCGAGGGAGTCCGCCTTGCCTAATCCGCTTGCCCGGACGCCTTCCGCGCCTCTAAGAGGTGCGGCGACACGCAATCTCCATTTCACAATCGATCGGCCCCTCCCCCATGAACGTTGAAATCACTAAACTTCCCAACGGCTTGACTGTCATCAGCGACCCAATGCCCCAGCTGGAAAGTGCAGCGCTCGGCGCCTGGGTCAATGTCGGCGGCCGCAACGAAACGAAGCCGGTCATGGGCGTCTCCCACATGCTCGAGCATATGGCGTTCAAAGGCACCGAGCGGCGCACCGCGCGCGCCATTGCCGAGGAGATCGAGGCGGTCGGCGGCTACATGAACGCCTACACCAGCCGCGAGCAGACCGCCTTCCACATGCGCACCCTGAAAGCCGATGTGCCGCTCGCCATCGACATCCTGGGCGACATCCTCACCCATCCGGCGTTCGATCAGGCGGAGCTCGAGCGCGAGCGCCAGGTGGTGCTGCAGGAGCTCGGCCAGGCGCGCGATACGCCTGACGACATCGTGTTCGATCACCTGCAGGCGGTGGCGTATCCGGAGCAGCCGCTCGGCTGGCCGATCCTCGGCAACGAGGACACGGTGTCGAACTTCAGCCGCCAGCACTTGGCCGACTACATGGGCGGCAATTATCGCGCCGGCAGCATGGCGTTCGTGGCATCCGGCGCGGTGGAACACGCCCGAATCGTCGAACAGGTCGGCGAGGCTTTCCGCGACCTGCAAGGCGGCAAGACCAATGAACCGGCGCCGTCGCGCTATGCCGGCGGCGACATGCGCGTGGCGGAAGACCTCGAGCAGGTTCACGTCACCTATGCCTTCCCCGGCGTCTCCAGCTCCGATCCCGACTTCTATGCGGCGCAGGTCTATGCCACCGCGCTCGGCGGCGGGATGTCGTCACGGCTGTTCCAGGAAGTGCGCGAGAAGCGCGGCCTCTGCTACTCGATCTATTCCTTCGCCCAGGCCCACAGCGATGGCGGCATGATCGGCATCTATACCGGCACCGGCGAGACCGAAGCGGCGGAATTGTCGGCCATCATCGCAGAGGAGATGGGCGCCATGGCGGCCGGCGCCGCCGATCCGGAGATCGCGCGCGCCAAGGCGCAGCTGAAATCCGGATTGCTGATGGGGCTCGAGCGTCCCGCCACCCGCGCCGAGCAGATCGCGGCGCATTGGTTCACCTATGGCCGCGTGCTGCCGTTGGAGGAAGTCATCGCCAAGCTCGATGCCGTCGACGCCGAAGCCGTGCGCCGCTTCGGCGAGCGCGTGATGGCGACGGCCAGTCCCTCCATGGCGGTGGTCGGCCCGCACAACCGGCTCGAACCGCACGAGACCTTCGCGGCGCGCTATGGAGCGGGAGCTGCCCGCCGCGCCGCAGACCTGCCTACGCTAAAGCTACGGCAGGTGAAGGAAGGGCAGTTGTCTGCCGGAGCCTTGGCGAAGGCAGAATGAAGGAAGCGGTCAAGCACGGCGCCATGGGCTTCATGCGCGGCCTGACCTTTCCCGGCGGGCAGCAGCCCGTGATCCGAGGCGAGCGGGTGTATCTGCGCTACCCCCGCATGGCCGACTATGCGCAATGGGCGAAGCTCCGGGGCGAAAGCCGCGCGTTCCTCGCGCCGTGGGAGCCGCAATGGGCGCAGGACGAGCTGACCAAGGGTGCGTTCCGCCGCCGGCTCAAGCGCTACTTCTACGAGACGCGTCACGACACAGCCTACGCCTTCTTCGTGTTCGGCAAGAATGACGACACACTGCTCGGCGGCTGCACCTTGTCGAATGTGCGACGCGGCGTCACGCAATGCTGCGCGCTCGGCTATTGGATCGGCGAGCGCTTCTCGCGCCAAGGCCTGATGCACGATGCGGTGCACGCCCTGCTGCCATTCGTGTTCGGCACGCTCGGATTGCACCGTGTCGAGGCGGCGTGCGTTCCCTCCAATGAGCCGTCGAAGAGTCTGCTGATCAAGGCCGGCTTCAAGCAGGAGGGTCTCGCGCGCCGATACCTGCAGATCAACGGCGACTGGCAAGACCATCTTCTGTTCGCTTTGCTGGCCGAGGAAGCGCCGGTAGGCTAGCCGGTGCTGGCTCTGCCGCCGATTCGGAGAAACGGTGACGAGGATTTTCAGATTTGCCATTGCCATCCTCGCGCTGATTGCCGGCGTTGCCTTTGCGTCCGCCGCGCCGTTGCCGAAAACCGTCGCGCCGCTGCCCAAACCCGCCGCCGGTCATCCCGCTCTCGATTTCTCCATGCCGGCGGCGATGATCGAACTCAAATCGGCGCTGTCGCCGTATCAGGCGCCGGCCGCACACGAGAACGATGGCTCCCGATGGTATCTGCTGACGGCCAGCAATCAGTCCGTGCGCCCGGTCGCGCGCATTCTGATGGCGACCGATCCGGCCAACGCTGCGCTGCGATTCTTCCCGCCGCATTCCAGGCCGGAGATCTGGCAGGTCGCAAGTTCCGATTCCGGCGTCACGGTCGAGCGCGTGCGTGCGGTGAGCCACCATGCCTATGAAGTGACCCTTCCTCCGGCCACGCAGGTTTCGCTGGCGCTGCGGGTTGCCTATGGCGATGAGCTGCCGTCGATCCAGGCATGGACGGTGCCGGCGCTGGTGGCGCACAATCGGCAATTGGCCATCTTCCTTGCTGCTGTTGCGGGCCTTATCGCGGCGGCGTTCGCGATCATGGCTGGTGTTGCCGTGGTGACTGCGCACCCCGCGCCGGGATGGACGGCGATCGTGCTCTTTCTTGTGCTGCTCGCGCGCTTGCAGGGGGCCGGCGTTCTCGATGTCGGATGGGTGACGGCGGTCGGCGGACCGTACGGCTTGTCGGCCATGCTGTCGGGCCTGGCGCTGGCGGCGGCGCTGTACCTGACGGATGTCGTTGCCCCGGTCGTCGATCTGTGGCCTGCCATGGAAGGCCGGCGGCGGTGGGTGTTCGTCGCCGTGATCGCGGCGTCGCTGTTGGCTTTCGTCGGCGCGCCGGGCGCTATCGTCGCGACGCAAATCGTCGTGCTCATCGGGACGGCCGCCATCGCGAGCTATCTGGTGCATCGCGGCTTGCAGGGTTCAAAGGCCGCGCGCGTCGTCGCCCCGAGTGCCGCGATTTTCGCACTCGTCGCGGCCATCACGGCGCTGATCGAACTCGGCGCCTTCGGAAGCAATCCCATGGCCTCCGGAATTGTCGCCGGATTCATGGCGGCCGGCGCCGTGTTGCTGGCCCTTGCCATTGCCGCCGGCGAGGGCATCGCCATCCTGCCGATTGCCCGCCGCCACATTCCGGCGGAAGGCGCCGCACCCGTTGCGGCTGCGGCGACGGAGTCCGAGAAGGCGCCGGAGCCGGTGTCCCTTTCCGTGCCCGAGGTCGTCGCCGCGATCGGCGCAGCCCATCAGGGCGTGTTCGATCTCGACTTTGCATCGAGCCGATTGAAGCTCTCGCGCGAGGCGGCAGCGCTCCTCGGCCTGCCGGCGGCGCGCAACTTCGGCCATGAAGACTGGCTCGCGCGCATCCATCCGGACGATCGCGAAATCTATGCGAGCGCATTGGAAGATTACCGCGCCCATCCCGGGCTGTCGTTTCGCATCGAGTTCCGCGCCCGCGCGGAAAGCGGCCGCTATCCCTGGTTCGAGCTGCGCGCGACGATCAAGCGCCGCGAGGATGGAACGCACTGCCTCGGACTGATGGCGGACATCACCACGCGCAAGGAGCTGGAGCTCGCGACCCACGACCGATCGTTGCAGGATCCGCTCACCGGGCTCGGCAACCGCGTCGCGCTGCTGCAGGAGCTTGAGAACATGGGTGCCGGGTGGGCCGATGTCGCCGTCCTGTTCCTCGATATCGACCGCTTCAAATCGATCCATGCCAGCCTCGGCGACACTGGCGGCGATCAGATGCTGCTCGGCCTCGCGTCGCGGCTGACAAAGCAGTCCGAGCGGACAGGGCGCGCCTTCCGCACCGGCGGCGATTCCTTTGCGGTTGTCGTTCCTGGCGGTGCCGCTTCCGTGCAGAAATCCGCCGCCGCGCTGCTCGATCTTTGTCATGCCCCCTATTCGATCGCCGGCCGCAACGTGTTTGCGTCCGCGACGATCGGTGCTGCGACGGGACGGGAAGCAGACGATCCGCTGGAGCTGATCCGCAATGCAGAACTTGCGTTGGGGCTGGCGAAGCGTCAGGGCGGCGGCTGCGCCAAGCTGTTCACGCGCGATCTTGAATCCGAGACCCGCGGCGACGCCGTGGCACTCGAAACCGATCTGCGCCGCGGCCTGTCGCAGAACGAATTCGCCGTCCATTACCAGCCGATCGTGCGGCTCACCGACGGCACGGTGGCCGGTTTCGAGGCGCTGCTGCGCTGGCATCATCCGCAGAAGGGCCTCGTGTCGCCTGCCGAGTTCATCGCCCACTGCGAAGAAACCGGCCTCATCGTGGCGCTCGGGCGATTGGCGCTGGAGCGCACGGCAAGCGAGCTTGCCGACTGGCAACGCTATTTCCCCCTTTCGCCGCCCTTGTTCGCAAGTGTCAACGTCTCGCGCCGGCAGTTGCTGGACGAGAATCTGGAATCCAGCCTTAAGCGGTTGTTTACGGCGGGCAAGTTTGCGGTCGGCAGCCTGAAGCTCGAGATCACCGAAAGCGCCGTCGAGACGGGCGCGGATGCCAAATCTGTTCTCGAGCGGCTGCGCGGCATGGGTGCGGTGCTCGCCATCGACGATTTCGGAACCGGCATGTCGAGCCTGAGCCAGCTTAAGGATCTGCCGTTCGAGACGGTCAAGATCGATCAGAGCTTCCTTGCGCGCAGGGGCGCCGGCAAGGACGACAAGGACGGCAGCGTCGTCATCACATCGATGGTGTCGCTGGCGCACGAATTGAAGCGCGATGTCGTGGCGGAAGGCGTGGAGTCGGAAGAGGATGCCGAATGGCTGCGCGACATCGGCTGCGACTATGCGCAAGGCTTCTTCTTCAGCCATCCCATGCCGGGCGATGAGGTGCTGAAGTTCATCGCAGGTCACTTCCGCGCCGACGAGCCGGAAGCGGAGGATAGCGCAACCTCAGGCGCGGCCGGCGTGGGCTGAAAGGCCAGACATATCGATACCCAGTTTGCGCAGCGCCACGGCCCATTTGCCATCCATATCGGCGCCGAAGAGAAGGTTCATATCGGGATCGCAATGGACCCAGCCGTTGGCCTGGATCTCGGTTTCGATCTGTCCCGGTCCCCATCCCGCATAGCCGAGCGCGAACAGGGCATTTTGCGGGCCGTGTCCCTGTGCCATCGCGCGCAAGACATCGAGTGTGGTGGTCAGCGAAACATCCGGTGAAATGGTGAGCGTCGATTCGCCCTTCTCATAATCGTTGGTGTGCAGCACGAAGCCTTGTCCGGTTTCGACAGGCCCTCCGAACATCACCGAGGGATTAGGAGCGGACGGCGCCGGCTTGATCTCGAGCTGCTCCAACAATTGATGCAGGTGCAGTCCCTCGATTGGCTTGTTGATGACGAGCCCCATCGCCCCTTCTGCGGAATGCGCACACATGTAAATCACCGAGCGCTCGAAGCGCGGATCGGTCATGCCGGGAAGCGCGATGAGGATCTTCCCCTGCAGGAAATTCGTGCCGCTGATGGGACGCTCTTTCGTTGCCATCATCCACAGTTGCTATGCCGGAGCGGCATAAATAGGGCGGCCAAAAATGGCAGCCGCCGCGGGCTTTCCCGCATTCTGTCCCTGGGCTACAAGGCCGCCAGATTACCCAAAGGAGACAACAGATGACAATCAAGGTGGGCGAAAAGGTTCCTTCCGCAACCCTCATGCAAATGAAGGGCGGCGCGCCGCAGCCGGTGAAGACGGACGATTTGTTTAGCGGCAAGAAGGTCGCGCTTTTTGCGCTGCCGGGAGCGTTCACGCCGACCTGCTCGGCCAAGCACCTGCCGGGATTCGTGCAGCATGCCGACGATTTGAAGGCGAAAGGCGTCGACACCATCGCCTGTGTCTCCGTCAACGATGCATTCGTGATGGGCGCCTGGGGCGAAAATCAGAAGGTCGGCGACAAGGTGATCATGTTGGCCGACGGCAATGGCGATTTCACCCGCGGCCTTGGCCTTGAGATGGACGCCACCCGCTTCGGCATGGGCCACAGGAGCCAGCGCTTTTCCATGATCGTCGACAACGGCGTGGTGAAAGAGCTCAACGTCGAAGAGCCGGGCGGATTCTCAGTTTCCAGCGCCGAACACATGCTCGGTCAGCTCTGACGAAATGCGTCTATGGCGGCGCGGGCGAGTGCGTCCGCCCGCTCGTTTTCCGGATGGCCGGAATGGCCCTCTACCCAGCGCCAGCTGACATGGTGCGGCGCCAGCGCCGCGTCGAGCTCGCGCCACAGATCGTCATTCTTCACCGGCTTCTTGCCGGCCGTCTTCCAGCCGTTCGCTTTCCAGCGCTTGAGCCACATCGTCGCGCCATCGAGCAGGTATCGGGAGTCGGTGAAGATCGTCACGTCGGAGGGGCGGTTCAGAGCTTCCAGGCCGCGGATGGCAGCGGTGATCTCCATGCGGTTGTTTGTGGTTGCCGCTTCGCCGCCGGAGATTTCCTTCTCGCGGATGCCGGATCGCAGGATCGCGCCCCAGCCGCCCGGTCCCGGATTGCCCGAGCAGGCGCCGTCCGTGAAGATTTCGACACGTGATCTGGCCAAGGGGAAAATCTGCCGCGCTTTTCAGGCCGGATTTGCTTGAGTACAGTCCGGCGGCCGGCGAGAAGTCGACCGGCACTCAACGATTGTCAAGCGAACCATAGGCCTCGATATGTATCCTCGCGTCTGCGTGGCCGTTGCCGTGCTTGTGTCTGTCTCTCTCATCGGCTGCGGCAGCGAACGCAAGCTTGCCGAATGCCCCTCGGTATCCGTGTTGGTGGATACCGGCTCGCTGCCGGTGATGCGCGTGCCGGACAGTGGCAACCCCGCCGATCTGGTCTATACCGCGCAAATTATCGACGCCAAGCGCGACTGCGACATGCCGAAATACAGCAAGCATGTCGATGCCAGCGTGAATATCCACTTCCGCGCCGAGCGTTCGAAGCCGGGCGAGGCCGCCTCCTACAAGGTGCCCTATTTCGTGGCGATCACCACGGAAGGAAAGGTTCTGGCCAAGCAGCAATTCTGGGTGCAGTTCGCATTCGATCAGGGCGCGACCACGGCCGATTTCACCGATTCGGTGAATTCGCTGTCGCTGACCGTCGCCCGCGACAAGCGGGCAGCGGAATACGGCATTATCGTTGGATTCCAGCTGACGAAATCGCAGCTCGCCTTCAATCGGAAGGTTGGCCGCTACGCGCCATGAGTTCGCTGATTGCGGAATTGACGGCCATTGCCGGGGCTGCGTTCGCCGCGGAAGGATTGCCGCAGGAGCTGGGGACCGTGCAGGTCTCCGACCGTCCCGACCTCGCACAGTTTCAGTGCAACGGCGCGCTGCCGGCGGCAAAAGCCGCGAAGCAGAACCCGCGGGCGATTGCCGAGAAGATCGCCGCGCGCCTGCGCGCCAACCCGCTGTTCGCGAAGGTGGAGATTGCGGGGCCCGGCTTCCTCAATCTCGATGTGACGGATGCGGCGTTGGCGGATCGCACCGGTGCGCTTGCCGCGGATGAGACCCTCGGCGCGCCGAAAACGGGAGCCGGGAAAACGGCCATCATCGATTTCGGCGGTGCCAATGTCGCCAAACCCATGCATGTGGGGCATCTGCGCTCATCGGTGATCGGCGATTCCCTGCAGCGGCTGTTTCGTGCCAATGGCTGGCACGTGGTGAGCGACGTGCATCTCGGCGATTGGGGCCTGCAGATGGGCCAGCTGATCAGCGAGATCGGCCATCGTGGAGTCGCGCCGATTTACTTCGACGCGAGCTACACCGGCCCGTACCCAGATCAATCGCCGGTGACGATGGACGATCTCGAAGAGATTTATCCGGCTGCCTCCGCCATGTGCAAAGCGGATCCGGCGCGGCTGGAGGAAGCGCGGCATGCGACCGCGGAGCTTCAGGCGGGCAGGCCGGGCTATCGCGCGCTGTGGCGCCACTTCTTCGAAGTGTCGCGCGTGGGGCTCGAGCGCGAGTGGGGCAGCCTCGGTATCCATTTCGATCTGTGGAAGGGCGAGTCGAGTGTCGATCCGCTGGTCGCACCGATGATCGAGGATCTGAAGGCGCGGCACATTGCCGTGGAAAGCGAAGGCGCGCTGGTCGTGCCCGTGGAGCGCGACAGCGACAAGAAGGAGATGCCGCCGCTGATCCTGGTGAAGCAGGATGGCGCCGTGCTTTATGGCACGACAGATCTCGCCACCATCGTCGACCGCGTGAAGGAGCAGAACCCCGATCTGATCCTGTATGTGGTCGACCAGCGCCAGCATCTGCATTTCGAGCAGGTGTTTCGCGCGGCGGAAAAGGCCGGCTTGAACGGCAAAGCACATCTGGAGCACGCCGGTTTCGGAACGATGAACGGTGCGGACGGCAAGCCGTTCAAGACGCGCGCCGGTGGCGTGATGAAGCTTTACGATCTCATCGCCATGATGACGGCGGAAGCGATGACGCGGCTGACGGAGGCGGGGCTGGCTGCGGATTATCCGCCGGAAGAGCGCGACGACATTGCTAGGAAGGTCGGCATCGGCGCGCTGAAGTTCGCCGATCTCTCGAACCAGCGGCAGTCCGACTACATTTTCGATCTGCAGCGCTTCACGCGCTTCGAAGGCAGGACCGGGCCATATCTGCAGTATGCCGCAGTGCGCATCCAGTCGATCTTGCGCAAAGCGCAGGAGCAGGAGTTTGCGCTTGCCGACGCCTCCATCCACTCGCCCGAGGAGCGCAAGCTCGTGCTGCAAATTCTCGCTCTGCCGGACGCGATGGCAGCCGCCGAAGCCAAACGCGCGCCGAATATTCTCGCCGAATACGTCTTCGAGCTGGCCCAGACCTTCAGTCGGTTCTATGCCGAGCACCACATTCTGTCGGAAACCGACGCGGATTTGCGCGCCTCCCGCCTCGGCCTTTGCAAACTCACCCTCGACCTTCTGACGAAGGTGCTTGACCTATTGGGCATCGAAGTCCCGGCGCGGATGTAGCCGCGCCCAGCTTGCGTTGACTCCGAAGGCTTCCCACCTATAGTGCCCGCCGACGTTTTGGTCCGCTGCGACAGCGCGCCAAACCGGCCATACATTCGATCCCTCGCGGGAGACGTTTGACTTCGGAGGGCCGACCTGTCGGCCGTAGCCGGAGGCGAAGGCCGAAGGAGCAACCGCCCCGGAAACTCTCAGGCAAAAGGACCGCGTTGGTGATGAACTTCTGGAAAGCGAATCCGCAGAAGTCGCGGCTTCCACCGAAGGGGTAACCCGAAGCAGCAGCTTCGGGGAAATCTCTCAGGTCCGATGACAGAGGGGCCATGCGATCCGGCAGCGGCGCGCATGAGGCAGCAATCGGATCGTGATGACGAACACGGATGAATCCCTGAAACGCACACCACTTTACGCGCTGCACGTCGAGCTGGGCGCCAAGATGGTGCCATTCGCCGGCTACGAGATGCCGGTGCAATATCCCACGGGTGTCCTGAAAGAACATCTGCACACACGCGAGAAAGCCGGGCTGTTCGATGTTTCGCACATGGGGCAGGCGTTCCTGGGTGGCGCCGATCCGGTCAAGGCGCTGGAACGAGTGACGCCGGCGGATGTGATCGGGCTAAAGCCCGGCATGCAGCGTTACGGCCTGCTGCTGAATGACCAGGGCACCATCAAAGACGACTTCATGTTCTCGAAGCTCGAAGCCGAGAACGGTCTCTATGTTGTCGTCAATGCCGGCACCAAGGACGGCGATTTCGAGTACATCGCCGAGAAACTGCGCAACGTCGCGAAGCTGACGCCGCGGCCTGATCGCGCGTTGCTGGCGCTTCAGGGACCGGCAGCGGGCAAGGTTCTGGAGAAACGTTCGCCCGGTATCGACAAGCTCACCTTCATGCATGTGGTGCGCACGACGATTGCCGGCGCGCCGGCCATCGTCAGCCGTTCTGGTTACACCGGCGAAGATGGCTTCGAGATTTCGCTCGAGGGCAACGACGTCGAGAAAGTCGCACGCGCGCTTCTCGCCGATCCGGATGTTCTGCCCATCGGCCTGGGTGCGCGGGACAGCTTGCGCCTCGAAGCGGGCCTCTGTCTCTACGGCCACGACATCGACGAAACCACCGATCCGGCGGAAGCCAATCTCGTCTGGTCCATCGGCAAACGCCGCAAAATGGATCGCGACTTTCCCGCCGCCGAAAAGATCATGGATCGCGTCCTGAACGGAACGGAACGCAAGCGCGTCGGCATTCGCCCCGACGGCAAGGCGCCGGCGCGCGAAGGCACCGAGATCGCGGACAAGCAGGGCCGCATCATCGGGCGCGTCACCTCCGGCGGCTTTGGGCCAAGCCTCAACGCGCCCGTCGCCATGGGCTATATCGAAACCAAATTCGCCGCTGACGGCACCGAAATCGATCTGATGGTGCGCGGCAAGCCGATGCCGGGGCGCGTCGCGCCAATGCCGTTCGTTCCGCACCGCTACAAGAGGGGAAGCTGAGGATCACATGAGCGAAGTCCGTTACACCGACCAGCACGAATGGGTGCGCATCGATGGCGATGAAGCGACCATCGGCATCACCAAATATGCCGCCGACCAGTTGGGCGATGTCGTCTATGTCGAATTGCCGGAACCGGGCCGCAGTCTTGGTCAGGGCGGCGAGGCGGCCGTGGTCGAAAGCGTGAAAGCGGCGAGCGAAGTCTATGCGCCGATCGGCGGCGAAGTGACGGAAGCGAACGCGGCGGTCGCCAGCGAACCCGCCAAGGTGAATGCCGATCCGGAAGGCGAGGGCTGGTTCTTCAAGGTGAAGATCGCCGATCAGGCCGAGGTTGCCAAGCTCATGACCCTCGGCGCGTACAACGATTTCCTGAAAGGACTGTGAGACACGCATGCGTTACCTGCCGCTGACACCGGACGACCGCGCGGCGATGCTGCGCAAGATTGGCGTACCCAGCGTCGATGCACTGTACCGCGATGTGCCGTCGTCGGCCGTGGTGGGGCGCAGCGCCTTCGATCTGCCGGAGACGCAAGGCGAGCTGGAAGTCGAGCGCGCGCTGTCGCGGCTTTCGTCACGCAACATGGCGGCCGGTTCGGTACCGTTCTTCGTCGGCGCCGGGGCCTATCGCCATCACATTCCGGCGGCGGTCGATCATCTGATCCAGCGCAGCGAATTCCTCACCAGCTACACGCCTTACCAGCCGGAGATCGCGCAAGGCACCTTGCAATATCTGTTCGAATTCCAGACGCAGGTGGCGCTGCTGACCGGTATGGAAGCCGCGAACGCCTCGCTCTATGATGGCTCGACCGCCACGGCCGAAGCCGTGCTGATGGCGCAGCGCGTCACGCGCCGCACCAAGGCGATCCTCTCCGGCGGCTTGCATCCGCATTACGCCGAGACGGTGGAGAACGTCGCCGCGCTGAACGGCGAAGTGGTGCGCGCAGCCGTGACGCCGGGACGCGAAGAAGACCTCGCAAAGCTCATCGACGACAAGACCGCCTGCGTGGTCGTGCAGTCGCCGGATGTGTTCGGCCTGGTCCGCAACCTGAAGCCGGTCGCCGAAGCTGCGCACGCAAAAGGCGCACTGCTGATCGCGGTCGTGACGGAAGTTGTGTCGCTGGGGCTGCTGGAGCCGCCGGGCCACCAGGGCGCGGACATTGTTGCCGCCGAAGGCCAGGGGCTCGGCGTCGGATTGAACTTCGGCGGACCGTATGTCGGGCTGTTCGCCACGCGCGAGAAGTTCATCCGCCAGATGCCCGGGCGCCTTTCCGGCGAAACAACCGACGCCGCCGGCAAGCGCGGCTACGTGCTGACGCTGTCCACCCGCGAGCAGCACATCCGGCGCGAGAAGGCGACCAGCAACATCTGCACCAATTCGGGTCTCTGCTGCCTCGCGTTCACGATTCACGTTTCGCTGTTGGGTGAAGAGGGACTGACGCGGCTCGCGCGGCTCAATCACGCGCGCGCGTCCGCGCTGGCGACAAAGTTATCGAACATCGAAGGCGTCGAGCTGATTACGCCGGCGTTCTTCAACGAATTCACCCTGAAGCTTCCGAAGCCGGCGGCCGGTGTTGTCGATGCGCTTGCGGAAAAACGAATCCTCGGTGGGGTTCCGGCGTCGCGTCTCATGCCACACGAACATGATGCGCGCGACCTGCTGATTGTCGCCGCCACCGAAACCTCCTCAGAAGAGGATTGCGACGCCTTCGCCAAGGCGCTGGCGGAGGCTGTGCAATGACGATGAACACGCAAGGCCGCCCGACAGCGCCCGGGACCGCGAGCGAAACCGAACTGCCGACCATTTCCGGCGACCGCGGGCTTGATCATGAAGAGAACCTGATCTTCGAGCTGGGCCGCGACGGCGTCACCGGCGTCGATATCCCGGAGGTGCAATTGAGCGAGGAGCGGCTTGGCGGGCAGCGCCGTCGCGGGCCCATTGGTTTGCCCGGATTGTCCGAGCCGGAAGTCATTCGCCACTATGTGCGCCTCAGCCGCATGAACTACGCCATCGACAGCGGGCTCTATCCGCTCGGCTCGTGCACGATGAAGCACAATCCGCGCCTCAACGAGAAGATGGCGCGCCTGCCGGGCTTTGCCGATGTGCATCCGCTGCAGCCGCAGCAGACGGTGCAGGGCGCGCTGACGCTGATTTCCGAGCTGATGACGTGGCTCACGCGGCTGACCGGCATGCCCGCGGTGGCGATGTCGCCCAAGGCCGGCGCGCATGGCGAACTGTGCGGATTGCTGGCGATCCGCGCGGCAATCGAAGCGCGCGGCGAAAACCGCAAACGCATCCTCGTGCCGTCCTCCGCCCACGGAACGAATCCGGCAACGGCCGCCATGGCCGGATTCACCGTCGACGAAGTGCCGCCCAAAGGCGACGGCCATGTCGACGCCGATGCGCTGCAGGCGAAACTGGGGCCGGATGTCGCCGGCATGATGCTCACCAATCCCAACACCTGCGGCTTGTTCGAGCCGCGCATCAAGGAAATGGCCGACGCGGTGCACAAGGTCGGCGGCTATTTCTATTGCGACGGCGCCAACTTCAACGCCGTCGCCGGTCGCGTGCGTCCGCGCGACCTCGGCGTCGATGCCATGCACATCAATCTGCACAAGACGTTCTCGACGCCGCATGGCGGCGGCGGGCCGGGTGCAGGGCCGGTGGTGCTGTCGGCGCGGCTCGCGCCCTACGCGCCGCTGCCGCTGCTGGTACACGATGGCAACGGCGTACACCTCATCGAGGATCGCGCCGCCGTGCCGGGCGATGCGAATCCCTTCGGCCGCATGTGCGCCTTCCACGGCCAGATGGGCATGTTCAGCCGCGCGCTGACCTACATGCTGAGCCACGGCGCCGATGGAATCCGCCAGGCCAGCGAAGATGCGGTGCTCTCCGCGAACTACATTCTCGCCTCGCTCAAGGATGTGATGAGCGCGCCATTCGGCGAGGGCCCGTGCATGCACGAGGCGCTGTTCGACGACACCTTCCTGCACGACACCGGTGTCACCACGCTCGATTTCGCCAAGGCGATGATCGACGAGGGCTATCACCCGATGACGATGTATTTCCCGCTGGTGGTGCACGGCGCCATGCTGATCGAGCCGACGGAATCGGAGTCGAAGGAATCGCTCGATCGTTTCATCCATGTGCTGCGCGAGCTGGCGCTGGAGGCCAAGGCCGGCAAGACGGAACGCTTCGACGGCGCGCCGCGGCTGGCGCCGCGACGCCGTCTCGACGAAACCGCCGCCGCGCGCAAACCCATCCTGCGCTGGAAGCCGAAGGACCTGCCGCAGGCGGCGGAGTAGCATTACCTCCTCCCTTGTGGGGAGGTCGCGGAGCGAAGCGACGCGGGTGGGGGGGCGGTGGCGATGTCACCTTCAGACCCCCACCCGAACTGCTTTCCCCCCGCATCAAATGCGCGGTCAAGCATTTCGACCTCCCTGCAAAGGGGGAGGTAGTTGCTCCACGGCTCCGTGGCGAAAAGAAAAACCCCCGCTCGTTCATCCGGAGACGGGGGTCAAGTTGGTGTTCTTTCGGAGGCTAGCCGAAACTCACGAGCAGATTTTGACAGTTAGGCCGGCGGGCGCCTTGGTGTCGGCATCGCCGCAGGCCTGATCGAGTTGCTTCTGGGTGAGACCGACCGCGTGGGTCAGATCCGTGCCCTTGATCGAGGTGATGGAGAGATCGGCGCCGGTGAAGTCGGCGCCGTCGACCTTGGCGTGCGCCAGATTGGCACCGGCCAGATCGGTGTTGCGGAACGAGGCATCGCGGAAATCGGCGTACGACATGCACATCAAGACGGCGTTGGCGCGGTCGAATTGCGCGCCTTCCAGGTTGCCGCCCTTGACGCAGGTGTTGGTGAGGTCGGCGCCGATCAGGTCGCAATGCGGGCAGTCGTGATGGCCGGCCCGGATCGAGTCCACCGCCGTGCGGTCGGGGGAGACCGCGACGACGGGGACGCGATGCACAGGCGGGGGCTGAACCTGTGCGGTGATGGCGGCCAAGGCGAACAGAAGCGAAAGCATCGGGTTGTCCCGGTTTGAAACGCGCGGGATTTTCCGTCGCAAGCGATATGCCGAATGCCGCTCGACCGGCGCACTGCGCTTCCTGCTTGAGGAGCGTTCTAGGCACTGTTGCTTGACGCCAAATCAATCTTTCCATCGTCGGCCCCCGGTCCGCGCGTAGCGCGGCCGGAGGAGAAGCTCATTGTCCGGGCGAACCACTTTTCCTTTTCGTCGACTCGAAATGGGTGTCACCGGCTCCGCCTCCGCCAAGGCTCCGGCGGACAAGTCGCGCGCTTGCCTGCCGAAGCTTCAGCGAAGGCAGGACCGGATGATGACGATGTGGTGTACTGCCCCTACTGCGGCTGGGGCACGATGCGGATGTAGGGCTTGGGCTCCTTCCAGCCTTGCGGATAGGTCTTTTTCGCCTCGTCGTTCGATACGGCGCCGGCAATGATCACATCCTCACCCGGCTTCCAGTTCACCGGCGTGGCGACCTTGTGCTTGGCGCCAAGCTGCAGCGAATCCAGCACGCGCAGCACTTCGTCGAAGTTGCGGCCGACGCTCATCGGATAAACCAGGATCAGCTTGATCTTCTTGTCCGGCCCGATGATGAAGACGTTGCGCACGGTTTGATTGTCGGCGGCGGTGCGCTGCGCCGGATCGCCGGACGCTTCCGCCGGCAGCATGCCGTAGAGCTTCGACACCTTGTAATCGGCATCGCCGATCATCGGATAGTTCGGATAGGTGCCTTGCGTCTCCTCGATGTCCTTGGCCCAGCCGGAATGCTTGTCCACCGGATCGACCGATAGCCCGATGATCCTGGTGTTGCGCTTGTCGAATTCGGGCTTGAGCTTTGCCATGTAGCCGAGCTCGGTGGTGCACACCGGCGTGAAATCCTTCGGATGCGAGAACAGGATCGCCCAATGGTCGCCGATCCAGTCGTGGAAGCGGATGCGGCCTTCGGTGGTGTCGGCTTCGAAATCGGGTGCGGTGTCGTTGATCTTCAAAGTCATGGCGAGCTCCATCGCTTGTGGACTGCCGCAAATATAGGACGTGGGCCGGTCTCCACCAAATGGTGGATGCGCGAGCCTGCATTGCAGGCCAATGATCGACCAGACGCGCAGGTTTCTCCGGAGTAGCGCGGTGCATCAAGGAGAGAAACAATGATTTCATTTCGCGCATTTGCCGGGGGCGTGGTGCTGCTGTGCCTGGTCGCGGAGGTCGCCCAGGCACAGCAGTTTCCATTTGCCGGCCGCCATGCCAGCCAGGCCCAGCTGGCGCGCCGGTTCCACGATCCAGCCCCGCATCGAACGGGCGGACCGGTCCTTCTCTCCGGCAAATTGCTCACAAAAACCGTGATCGTCACCAAAGCACCGGGTGTGCCGTCGCTGGTGCTCAAATACGATGCCGGCAAGGCGGGTCTGTCCTATGTGGAGGTTGAACTCGCTTCCGGCACATCCGGCCAAGCTGCCTTCGTGGATTGGACCAATCCCGGACCTGCGACAACCATGGCGGGAAAGGGAACGCTGACACTCGGCAACCAGGGATACTCGGGCTCGCTTTACGCCCAGCCCGGCGATTGGCATGTCCAAAGCATGGAGCTGTATGACGGTGCGGGCAACGAAACGTTGTACGACGAAAGTCAGCTCGCGGCGCTGTTTCCCACAGTCGATTTCACCGTGAAGAACTCCAACACGCCGGATATCGTACCGCCGAATGTTGCAGCCGGCCAAATCCTCACGCCCGCGGTCACCGTGAGTTCCAAGCAACCGTATTTCGGTGCGAGCCTGACCGTTTCCGACAATCTTTCCGGCGTGGTGGCGATCTATGTCGACCTCCTCGATCCGCAACACGAGTATTGGGAAGCCTGGGATCATCCGCCGGCGGCGATCGTGGAGAGTGGAACGGCCTCGGCGTGGGTATGGCTGGGCGGCGCACCGACCGGAACGTGGACCATCGCCTACTATTTCGTCTACGACTCCGCAGGCAATGTCACCGAGGGCAACACGCCTGACGAAATCACCGCGCTGTTCGGGACGAATACGTTCACCGTGAATCCCTGAGAGTTTGCAGGGCCCGCGCAACATTTGAGACCAGCCTCGTCCAGTCGCCGGTGGTGTTCTGCCGGAACAGCCGCATGGTCGGGTACCACGGCGTGCTTTCGCCTTCCGTTTGCCAGCGCCAGTCGGGACCGACACACAGCATCGTCCATGCCGGTCGGCCGAGCGCGCCGGCGAGATGGCAGAACACGGTATCGACGGAAATGGTGACGTCGGCGACCTCCATCAGTGCGGCGACGTCGTCGAAGCCGTGCTCGCCGAGGCGCAGGATGTTTGCACCATTCGGAGCGTCGGCATCGTCCTGCTGCAGGATGAGGAAGCGCACACCCGGCACATCGAACAGCGGCGCGATTTCGCCATTGCGCATCGAGCGGCGGTGATCGTTGCGATGCGAGGGATTGCCGCGCCAGGCAATGGCGACGGTCGGCCCATCCCATTCGCCCAGCTTCTCGCGCCATGCCGTCACCCGCGCAGGATCGGCGCGCAGATATGGCACATCGCGCGGAATCGTCTCGAGCGTGGTGCGGAACAGGCGCGGCAGGCTCGGCAGGCCGATGCTGAAATCGAAGCGCGGCAGAGTGTAGGTGGGCTCGACCAGTTCGGCGTACCCGCCGACGGTTGCGCCAATCGCCGCGATCTCCTGCCGGATGGCGAGCAGCACGCGCGCGCCGCGCTGGGCCAGCAGCGGCACATAGCGCAGGAACTGGATCGCGTCGCCCAAGCCTTGCTCGCTGTGCACGAGAAGCGTACGGCCGGCGATCTCTTCGCCATTCCAGACCGGCTGCAGGGCCGGCGTGCGGAGCCGCGACAGGCGCCATTCGTAATCGTCCCAACCGCCCGGCATGTCGCCCAGCGCCAGACGCGTGAACGCCAGACCAAAGCGCGATTCCGCATCTCGCGGATCGCAGCGCGCGCCTTCGCGATATTCGGTGCGCGCCTCGTCCATGCGGCCCTGCGCACGCAGCAGGTCGCCGAGGAAGCGGTGCGCATTGATGAAGTTCGGATCGGCAGCGACCGCCGCGCGCAGTTCCTGCTCCGCGTTTGCATATTCGCCGGTCTCAAGCAGGATGGCGCCGACGCCGGTGCGCGCGGCGGCGGTCAGGTCCGGATCGAGCTTGCGCGAGGTTTCGAAGGCGTGGATCGCCTGGCGATAGCGGCCGCGCAGATGCAGCACCACGCCGAGATTGTGATGCGCTTCGCCGAAGCCCGGATTGGCGGCGATGGCGGCGCGATAGCTGCGCTCGGCGGCGTCGAGGCGACCGGCATCGTGGTGCGCCAGTGCGGCGCGATATTTGTCTTGCCATGTCATGAGGCGGGGCTATCAGCGCTTGATGGCCTCATGATGACGGATCACTTCCTGCACGATGAAGGCGAGGAATTTTTCGGCGAAATCGGGATCGAGCTTGGCTTGTCTGGCCAGCGCACGCAGGCGGGCCACTTGTTCCGCCTCGCGCGCCGGATCGGCGGGGGGAAGGCCGTGTTCCGCCTTGAACTCGCCGACCGCCTTGGTGCATTTGAACCGCTCGGCGAGCAGATGCACCAACGCGGCATCGATGTTATCGATGGACTCGCGCAGCCGCTGCAGCTCGGGTTGAGTTTGTTCGGACATGGTGACCTTCTTCGTACCCTCCCCTTGAGGGAGGGTCGAAAAATCCGGAGGCGAAGCGACGGATTTTTCGGGGAGGGGTAATGGCGCGAATTACCCCTCCCCGAAATTTGCTTGCTGCGCTCGCAAATTTCGACCCTCCCTCAAGGGGAGGGTA
>DASYBT010000177.1:0-3966 GCA_036500585.1 Rhizomicrobium sp. | reverse complement strand
AATTTCGACCCTCCCTCAAGGGGAGGGTGGGGTTAGCATGCTAGATACTCATGATCTAAACGATCCGCAGCGAGGGCTTGGTGCCGGGCTCCGGATCTGGCGCCGCGAACAGCGCGCGAATCAGAAACCCCAAGGTCGCGGCGCCATGCGAATTGCCCACCGCGTCGGCGCTCTTCATCGCCTCGCTCAATCGTTCGTTCAGAATTTTCGGATCAGCGCCGAGCTCCAGCACGGTGCGCGCCAGAATGCACACCGCGTCGAACAGCGCGCCTTCGTGTTCGCTGAGCGGCCGGTCAGCGCGCATGAGCCGGGGCTTCGCCGCCCTCGGCCTGCAGCCAGGCGCGGGCGCGCTCGGCATGCACGGCCCACACTTCGCCGGCCTTGTCTTTCGGGCGATAGAACAGCGCTGTCTCCGCGGTGCAGCCTGGGCCGCCCGGCAAGGTGTCGTCGGCGCAGAGCCGGCGGAACGCGCGCTCGATCTCATCCTCGAATTTCAGGGAAATTTCCTCGCCGGTTTTGCCGCGCCGCGTGCGCATCGCGCGCATCACCGACCAGCGCCGCAAGCCGCTCGCGTGCGGCAGCAGCACGGCCACGAGATCGGGCAGATGCGAATGCTCCGCTCGGGCCTTCCGCGCCCCGCCGCGTTCGCGGCACGGACGTTCGAAGGTGTCGCCGGTCATGTCATCTTCGAGCATCTGGCACCCGCGTTGAAAAAGGAAAAAGGAAGGCCGCGACGGAAGCCAAAGCCTCCGCCGCATCCTCCCATTAACGACTTAGGCCGACTGCAGATTGACGGCCTTGCTGCCTTTCGCATCCGGCTGGATGTCGAACGACACGCGCTGGCCCTCGTTCAGGCTGCGCATTCCGGCCATCTCGACCGCCGTGGCGTGGACGAACACGTCCTTGCCGCCGCCTTCCGGCGAGATGAAGCCAAAGCCCTTGCTGGTGTTGAAAAACTTTACGGTTCCGATCGTCATGTTTTCTCCTGATGAAATCGGGGGTTCCGCGGCGGACATATGTCCGTGCGGTGCGATTGGGAAACCATCGGAATCGGAAGTCAGGCTGTCAGTCCAGGCGCGCACTTAGGCGAGTCGGAAGTCAACAGTGCGCTTCAATGTGACGGACGCCGTCGCACGGGTTATATAATTGCTCTCGGCGCAGATAGCAAGTTGGCGGGTTGAACCCGCCTATCCCGCGCATTTGTGGTGCTTCGCATCCCTCTCCCGCTGGCGCGGGGGAGGGATGTTCGGCGCGCGCCTAATCAGTCGCAATAGTCCGGGTCGTAATAGGCGCTGTTGGGATCGCAGTACGCATCGTAGCTGTAATCGTCCGCGTACGGAGCGTATTCATCATACGGCCATGGATCGACGATGAACACATTGCCGCGGAAGTGGCCGTGCCGGCCGTTGTGCCAGGCGCCTCCCTGCCAGCCGGTGTGGACTCCGCCGCCATGGAACCAGGCTCCGTGGCCCACGCCACCACGGACTCCACCGCCGTGGAACGCAGCACCGCCATGAAATCCGCTACCGCCGTGGAATCCGCCGCCACCGTGGAATCCGCCGCCCATCGAGCTGTGGAATCCGCCGCCTCCGGCCATACCGCCGCCGTGCATGCCTGCCGCACTGGCGGGCAGCGCCACAGCGGCCGTTCCGAATGCGGCGGTCAGCGCCGCCGCGCGCAATACAGTTTTCAAAGTGGACATCAGAACCTCCTTCAAGGATTCTGCATGCCTCTTCGCCTTGCCTCCGGGCGAGAACCTCTCACCAGTACGAAGCGTCATTGCAGAGCTACAGTGATGAGGTAAGCAGCCGCAGCGCCCAATCAATGCGGCGCAACATTTGGGTACAGTCCACACGTCGCCGTGAAGCGGTCGCGCAGAAGATCGGATGGAACGGCATTGCGGCGCGGTTGGTTTTGAGGACAGGAGTTTCCATGTCTCGCGCATTCGTGAAGGAAACAGCAGAGGGGGCGGCGCCGCCGGAGCGGATGGTGTCGTCCGGTCCCAATCTCGTCACCGAGGAGGGATTGGCGAAGATCGCACGCGAGGTTGAACGGCTCGAAGCCGCGCTCGCCGCGGAGACCAACGTGCTGTTGCGCGAAACTTTGGAGCGCGATTTGCGCTACTGGCGGCAATCGCTGTCGAGCGCCGAAGTTGTCAAGCCTTCGAAGGACGATGGCACAATCGCCTTCGGTGCGCGCGTCACCTTCACGCGAAATAACGGGAAGCCACAGACCATCCGCATCGTCGGCGAAGACGAGGCGGATCCGAAAGCGGGGCTGGTCAACTTCCGTTCACCGCTGGCGCAGGCGCTGATCGGCGCAGCTGCCGGCGACAGGGTGGAGATGCAATCCCCACCGGCGGAGCTCACCATCCTGAAGGTGGCGTAACCCTCCACTCTCTCAGCATCGTCTTCGCCCGCTTTATCCGCCAAGGCTACGGCGGAGATTGTTTTGGAACGTCTCGCCCGCCGAAGCTCCGCGGAATAAGTCGCCGGCCATTTCCAACTGGGTCGCTTGCGGATAATCGTAAGCCAACGGTGACGCAGGCGTCATTTTTGTTGACCTCTCCGCCGTCAGCGCGCACAATTCTGGCTCCCAACGGCGGAACGCGCGAGGAGGCTGCCCATGGCGCAGATCACCAAGGACGACATGTACGACGCGGCCGACCCGCACGACTTCCCGGCCATGCTGGAGGTCGACCGCTACGGCCGCCGCTCCACCGCCTTCGACAAGATCATCTCCGCCACGCACGACCATTTCTGGGACCCGCTCGACCGCAAGTACATCGACTTCGACCAGCCCTTCGATCTCGACAACGAGATGCTGCTGACGGAGGAGTTCTTCCCCATCTTCCGCACCCGCGTGGGCGACAAGATGAGCCGCGAGCAGAAGATCCAATTCGCATCGCAATCGGCGCGCTGGCAGATCTCGTCCATCCTGCACGGCGAGCAGGGCGCGCTCGCGCTGTCGGCATCGCTTTGCCACATCCTGAAGGACCCGGGCGCGCAGGAATACGCCGCCAACCAGACGCGCGAGGAAGCGCGTCATGTCACTGCGTTCAGCAAATACATCCAGGTGCGCTGGGGCACGCCGCTGCCGTGCGGCGAGACCTTGAAGAATTTGCTTACCGACATCGTGCTGGCGCCGGAGGTGTACAAGAAGATCGTCGGCATGCAGATGCTGGTGGAAGGCTTGGCGATGGGGGCGTTCGCCACGCTCTATCAGAAGTCCAACGATCCGCTGCTGGTGAAGCTGTGCCAGCTGGTGATGACGGACGAAGCCTTCCACCACAAATTCGGAAAGATCTGGGCCGACCGCACCATCCCCAAGCTCACCGCCGAAGAGCACAACATTGTGGAGGATTGGGCGGTCACCTGCTTCCAGACGTTGCTGTTCAATCTCGTCAATCCGGAGCAGATGAAGGTTGTCTATCAAAGCATCGGCATCGACTGGGAAGATGCGCGCGCCGCCATGATGGAGGCCTTCACCGACGACGATCGCCGCGAGCAGATGAAGCGCTCGTCCAACATTTTCCGCGTGCTGGTGAAGACGTTGCTGAACGCCGGCATCATCACGGATCGCACGAAGAGCTTCTACGGCATGTACATCGACATGGACGAGCTGAAGAACGAAGGCGAGCGCATGGTGGGCGACGACATCGCCGAGGACGGCATCAAATACCTGCAGTCCATCAATTCCGGCGATGTCAGCGGCAGCCGCCAACTGCTGGCCGCGGAATAAGTAACCTCCCTCGCCCCCACGCATGTGGGGGAGAGGGTTGGGGTGAGGGGGTGGTGGACGCGTGGACGCCCCCTCACCCTGACCCTTGTAACTCGTCATGTGCCGTTCCGGATAAGATAGCTGGTGCGGTGGCTGGCAGGCGACCGAATGCCCTCAGGGCTTTCAAGCCCGCGGGAGAGCGAGGTTCTCTGCCGGCCGTTCCATCGAACCCGAACAGTCGCTTGG
>DASYBT010000176.1:0-1856 GCA_036500585.1 Rhizomicrobium sp. | reverse complement strand
CACCTTCCCGCAATCCAGATGCCGCGCGGCGAAGCGGCAGTGGCGCGCCACCGCTCCATCGGCGCGGTACTCGTCCAGGTTCCACGCAGCGCCATCGCGTGTCATCAACAGGATGCCGAAACCCGGCAGGGAAATCCCCTCCTTCACCAGCTTGCCGGCCAAGTTGACGCCGGAGAGATCGGCGGGCGCGGAATCGAGATTGTCGCCGCCATTGCCGGCGATGATCTGCGGCGGTCCGTCGGCATAGTTCAGTGCCTCGAAGGTGTGGATGTGGCCCGCCAGCATGAGGTTCACGGCATCGAGGTCGTGCGGGTCCTTCAGCGCCTCGATCATGGTGCGGTTGCCGCCCATGGTGATGCCGAGCGGTCCTGATACCGCGCCCCAGATCGGCCGGTGAATGGCGACCCATTCCGGCCCGTGCGCGAGTGTCGCCAACGAGGCAAAGTCGTTGGCGTAAGCCGGGATGAGGCTTGAATCGGAATAGGTGTCCGGCGCACTGGCATCGTCCATCACGATCAGGCTCATCGGCCCGAGGGGCACGGCGTACGGCGCCAGATGATCGGCACAGGTCTCGCCTTCGCGGAACGAGAGCGGGCCCAGCAGCCGGAGCCATCCGGCGCCGGAGCGCGTGCAGTCCTCGTGATTGCCGCGCACGATCACCCACGGTGCGGCGGCGAGAAGCGGCGCGGCTGGCGCGAAGAAATCCACATTCCAGGTCGGCCAGTTATCGCCGGACGGCGTGCCGGCGCAGCCCTTGTCGCCCGCCGGACACGCATTCTCGCGATAAAGATAATCGCCGACATGGATGATGAGATCGGGCTTCAGCTTCGCCGCTTCGCGCGCGATCTGGGGGAAAGGCCACTTGGCCGCATCGTTGCAGTCCTGCACCGCGCTGCCTTTGATGCGGCAGCCGGTATCGCCGATCACCACGATGCGGTCAGGCGATGCTTTCCACAGTGGGAACGGTTCGCCCGCGACGCTTGCGGATTTTGCAGCTTTCGGAATCGTGGCGGAGCAAAGCCGCACATTGAACGCCCCATCCGGTGCGGCGCGTTCGCGCATGCCGGCCAGCGCATGATCGATGGTCAGCGTTGGGCAAATCGGCGCCGCGGTGACGAGGCGCGCCTCCGCCGTGCCGCCCGGCCCCACCTGCACCCAGCGCGAGACAATTCCATCGGCTGCCAGCACATGCGTTGCAGATGCGGACGCCAAGAGGAGAATCGCTGCGAGAGTCCGTTTCATCCGCCTTCGCCTCTGGATTTGATTGTCGATAACAGATCGTTGGCGAAGATCGCCAATGTATCGTCGCGCGCACCCATGATGACGATACGGTCGCCGGAGCGCGCAAGCTGCAGCAGTTTCTCACCGCAATCGGCGCGCGCGGGCAGAGTAATGGCGTGGCGGCCAGCCGTGCGAATGCCCGCTGCAATATCTTCGCTCGATACCGATTTGTCGGTGGTGCCGCCGTAGTACACCGGCTCTGGCATCAGCAGCACATCATCTGGCCCGAGATCGCGCGCGAACACCTCGATGAATTCGTTGCGCATCTTCTTGAGTGGGCCATATCCGTGCGGCTGAAACGTGATAAGCAGCCGGCCGGAAAAGGCGTGCAAGGTGGCGAGCGTGGCGGCGATCTTGTCCGGATTGTGCGCGAAATCGTCGATCACCGTGACACCGCTTGCCGTTCCAACAAGCTCCAGCCGGCGCCGGATACCTTCGAAGCGCTCCAGTGCGCGCGCCGCTTCCTGAAGCGGAATGCCGAGCGCCTTCGCTGCCGCCAGCGCCGCCAGCGCATTCGCTACGTTGTGCGCGCCTGGGACTTTGAGATTGACGATTACTGATTCACCTCCCCCTCG
>DASYBT010000175.1:0-18980 GCA_036500585.1 Rhizomicrobium sp. | reverse complement strand
TGCTGCGCAAGGCCGAGGAGCGTACGGTTGACGCAACATGGCAGCGCATCGGCATCCTGCTCAACGCCTTCACTCCCGGCCAATGCTCAAACTACCTCGTCAATGCCGGATACGCTCCAATATGATTGGATCACGCTCTAGGCGCGCCCTCGACATTCGTCTCTGGCAACCACTTGGCAACCACCATGCGGGAGCGCGACAACGCTTAGGAAGCTCAGTTTCTGATGCGCCGCCTGCTTGTGAGCGGTTTCGCACGCGCCTTGGTACGTGCCTGCCACCATGAGCCGCCATCCCAGGCTTTTGCGCCTCGCGGTGCAGTCAACTCGGTCGATAGTGCATTTTGGCGGTCTTGCACCATGCACGGGCACCGGCGTCTGAGAAGACCATCCGGTTCAGAACTACTGGGTGCGATTGTTGGGATCCTCCGACCACCCGCCGCCCAATGCTTCGTACAAGTGAACGCTGGCCTCAAGACGAGCCTGAGTGGCTTGCGCGAGTTGGTCCTCGGCCGAGAATAACGTCTGTTGGGCCTGAAGGACGGTCAGCAGGTCGGTGGCGCCGTGCTCGTATTGTAGCTTCGAGATGGCGAATGCCTGCTTCGCAGCTTCCACTTCGCGCGCCAGATGATGCATCGCCTTGCCGTTGTTGGCGACCTGCTGCAGCGCCGTCTCGACGTCCGAATAGGCGCCAAGGACTGCCTGGCGGTAGTTCGCGACGAGCAGCGTCTCTGTCGCCTGTGCCAAGTCCTGCTCACCGGCCAATCTGCCGCCGTCGAAAATCGTCTGCAGCAAATTCGCGCCGATATCCCACCCAAAATTCGAGCTGTGCAGCAGCATACCGAGTGCCGCGCTGGCAAAGCCGCCGTCGGCGCTCAAACCGATCTGCGGGAAGAACGCCGCGCGCGCGGCATCGACATTGGCATGTGCCGAGGCAAGATTGGCTTCCGCTTCCGCCACGTCCGGGCGGCGCAACAGAAGTTCGGACGGAAGCCCTGGCGCCACAACGGGCGCCGCAAGCCCATTCAGATCGCCGGCGTTAATCGCGAACTGTTCGGGCGGCCGGCCGAGCAACAACGCCAAGGCGTAGCGGGCCTCCACCTCCTGCTCTTCCAGGGCGGGAAGCTGTGCCTCCACGCTCTCGACCTGCGCTTCTTCCTGCGCGAGGTCGAGGTTGGAAGACGCGCCGGCCGACACCTTCAGCTTGATCACATTCAGAATGGCGTTGATTGCGGCGATGTTTTCGTTGGCGATGGCGATGCGCTGCTGAAGCGCCAGAACATTCAGGTACTGATTTGCGACGCCGGCGGTGACCGTCAGTGTCACAACCTCCTGCGCGAAACGCGCCGATTTCAGCGCTTCATTGGCCGAGCGGAGGTTGTCGCGCGCCAGTCCCCAGAAGTCGAGCTGATAGGTCGCGCCGAAGCCAAGGCCGAAGAAATTGCCGGCAGCGGTCGTGGCGCGACTGTTGCCCGTCGGCGAAGTCACGGTGACGGGACCGGCAGCGCGCTGGGCCTGCCCCTGTGCCGCGATCTGGGGAAACAGCGCCGAACGCTGGATCGTGACTTGCGCATCGGCTTGCAGCACGCGCGAGGCCGCCGCGGCAAGATCGAGGTTGTTGCTTTGCGCCTGCGCAACCAGGCCGGAAAGCTCCGGGCTGCCAAACACCGTCCACCAGTCCGGCTTCGGCCACACCTGCGCCGACGGCTCGATGGGGCCGACGAAGGCCTTGGCCTGATAGTCCGGCGTGAGAACTTGCGGCGGGTCGGTGGCGCAGCCCGCGAGCAACAAGATCAACGCCGGAAAGCCACGGCGAAAGAGCAGCCGACTATTCATAGCGGAGGGCGTAAACGGGATTGGCACGGGCCACGCGCAGTGCATGAGTGAAGACCGTTCCCCACGCGATGAGGAGCGCGGCAAACCCGATGGCGACGAAGGAGAGCGGGTTGATTGTGATGCGGTAGGCGAAGCTTTCCAGCCAATGATGCAGGTACAAGTATGCAAGCGGCCAGGCGATGAGATTGGCGATGAGGACCGGGATCGAAAACTGCCAAATAAGCAGCCGGACGATGTCCCGCGTGCGAGCACCGAATGTCTTGCGAATGCCGATTTCTTTCGTGCGCCGTTCGGCCGTGAATGCCGCCAGGCCGAACAATCCCAGACACGCGATGAAAATGGCGATGCCGACGAACAGGCCGAACATGGCCGCTTCCTGCTGATCCGAGGCGAACAGCTTGTCGAAACTCTCGTCCAGGAAATGCAGATCAATCGCTTCCGTCGGCGCAAACTGGTGCCAGATGCGTTCGACGGACGCGACTCCATCCGTGACACGCCCCGGCTTCAGGCGCACGGAAATGAGCTGGGTCTCGCTCGGTCGGTTCAGGTAGTAGATGGGTTCGACGTTGTCGCGGGTCGCGCCATACTTTGCATCGGCGAGCACGCCCACAATGGTGACCCGCGCAAGGCCTCCGTAGACGACCTTGCCCACAGCCGTTTGCGCGGTGAAGCCGAAGCGTTTCGCGGCCGCCTCGTTGATCATGCCGTTGAAGTAGCGCACCGACTTCGCATTCGGATCATGCGGCGGCGTGATATCTGCGGGACGATCCGTGAGGTAACGGCCCGCCAGCAGCGGAATATCGTAAACCCGGAAGAATCCGGAATCGACCATGATGCTGCGTATGTCGAACTGCTGCGGGTTGCCCGGCAGAGTCAGCGAGCCGCCGGAGTACCCTCCTTCGTGGAACGGCGCGGAGCTGGAGAGCGACGCGGCCACGATGTCCGGATGGTGGGCAAGCCCCTGCGTCATCGTCCGCCGCGTCGTCACGCTCAGATTGTCGGTGCTGCGAAGCACGACCACATTGTTGCGGTCAAAGCCAAGATTCAGAGTTTGGGCATAGCGGATTTGCGCGTGCACGGTCAGCGCGGCGATGCCGAGCCCGATCGAGATGGCGAATTGCAGCACGACGAGACTGACGCGCAACCATCCAGGGCCGGACGCCGCCGAACTGTTGCTCTTGAGCGTATTGACGGGGCGGAAGCCGGAAATGACCAAGGCTGGATAAATGCCGCCTAGCAGCCCGGCGAATGCCGCGATCGCGAACAAGGACAGGATGAGCGGCCAGTCTGCGGTGTAACTGAGTGTGATTGGGCGGTCGAGAAAGCCGTCGAATGCCGGCAGCAGCACTTCAACAAGTGCCAGCGCGATGAGCAGCGCGAGGAACGCCATCAGGACGGATTCGCCCAGGAATTGCATCATGAGTTGTGCGCGCTTGGCACCCACGACCTTGCGCAACCCAACCTCGCGGGCGCGCAGCATGGCCCGCGCGGTCGCCAGGTTCATGAAATTGAAGCAGGCGATCAGAAGGATCATCACGGCGATGACGCCGAAGCCATATACCGTCGCCCAACTTCCGCCCGGCTTCACATCGAACGGAAATGGATTCATGTACACGTCGGTAAACCGCGTGAGGTGCGTCTGGATAATCTGATGCGCGGGGACGCGCATCTTCATCGCCACCGACATATCGGCCGTCTTGTCCAGCAACGCTTCGGTCTTGGCGACCACGGTTTGCGGATCCGCACCGGGCACCAGACGTACATACATAAAGGTATCGCCGCCAAACCACTCGTCCTTGAAGAGGAAGTTTTCGGCTTTCGACTTCATTGAAAAGAAGATCTGAGCGTCGAGCTGCGTGTTGTGCGGCAGGTCACGCATGACGCCGGTGACCGTCACCAGATGCGTGCCGCGCAGGAGCAATGTTTTCCCGATGGCTTCAGAGCTGCCGAAATATTTCCGCGCCATGCTTTCGGACAGCACGACGGATTCCAGATTGGCGAGAACCGTTGCCGGAGTGCCTCGAACAAGCGGCAGCTGCACCACCTGGAAGAAATTGGGATCGACGGCAACGGGCATTTCAGAGAATTGGCGGTCGCCGGCCTTTACCGTCATGGGCTCATGAAGGAGCCGTGTGACGTCCCGGGCCTCGGGAATATTGATCTTCATCAGGGGCGCAAGGCGATAGATGCCTCCCGCCGTACCTTCCGCAGGCCGTCCGGGAAAATAATACGTCATCTCGATGCGATAGAGATTTTCCGAGTGCGGAACCCAGCTGTCGCACGAAAGCTCATCGCGGATGAAGAGAATGATGAAAATGGCGCAGGCCAATCCCACCGCCAGCCCTGCAAGATTGATGAAGCTGTAGAGCTTGTGCCGCGTGAAGTTGCGCAAGGCGGTGACGAGGTAATTGCGGAACATGCTTTGCTCCTATTCGTAGCGCAGGGCGTGAACGGGATTGGACCGGGCGACGCGCAAGGCGTGGGCGAAGACGGTCACCCAGGCGATGGCAAGCGCCGTGACACCGGCCAATCCGAAATAGAGCGGATTGAGCGTGATGCGGTAGGCGTAACTCTCGAGCCAGCGATGCAGATAGAACCACGCTATCGGCCACGCCACGACGTTGGCAATGAGAACCGGGATCGAGAACTGCCACAGAAGCAGCCAGACGATATCGCGCGTGCGCGCGCCGAAGGTCTTTCGGATGCCGATCTCTTTCGTGCGCCGCTCTGCGGTGAACGCCGCCAGCCCGAACAAGCCAAGACAGGCGATGAAGATGGCGATGCCGACGAATAGCCCGAACATCGCCCCCTGCTGCCTGTCGGCGACAAGCAGCCTGTCGAACATGTCGCCAAGAAAACGCCGCCGGATGGCAACATTGGACGCGAACCGGTGCCACGTGGAATCGATCGCCGCCAGCGCCTGCGGAAGCTCCCCCGCTTTGACGCGTACTGCGAACGTGTCGAATCCGTTAGGATTGTACAGCAACATGGTCGGCTGCACGTGCGAGCGCACGCCGTCCATCAACACATCGGCCATGACGCCGACCACGGTCACGCTGAGCGGCTTGCCGGTATCGGTTTGGACGATCGACTTGCCGAGTGCGGTCTGCGCCGTCCAACCGAGGCGCTGCGCCGCCGATTCGCTCAGCAGGACGTTGCGGCCATCCTGCAACGGATCGTCTTTGCCGGTGTTGATGTCGTTGCCGCGGCCGAGCGAGAGCCAGCGTCCCGACACGAGCCGCATGTTGTACAATTTCGGAAGATCTGGCGAGGCGTCGACCAGCCGGATATACGCATGCTCCGCACCGCCCGGAACATTGAACGTCCCCATGTTGACGGTGTCCACAAACGGCGCGCCGCTGGATTGCCCGACTCCTTCAATGGCGGCATTGGCGGCAAGAGCATGCGTGAAGGAATGGCGTGTTGCCGGCGTCATCTTGTCCGTGTCGCTGACGATCACCATGCCGTCGCGCGCAAAGCCGAGATCGACATGCTGGGCATAGCGGACCTGGGCGAATACCACGAGCGCGGCGACGCCGAGGCCGATCGAAATGGCGAATTGCAGGACGACGAGCCCGGTGCGCAGCAGCCCCGAGCCACTCGCGCCCTTGACGCCGGAGCGCAAGGTCGCGGCGGGACGGAATCCGGAAAGCACCAGAGCCGGATAAATGCCGGCGATCAAGCCGGTGACGACCGCCACGCCAGCGAGCTGGGCCAGCAGCGGTCCGCTCGTTCGATAATCGAGCGTGATCGGGCGTCCGAGGAAGGCGTCGTACGCGGGCAACAGGATTTCGACGAGCGCAAGGGCCAGCGCCAAGGCCAGAATCGCGGTGAGAACGGATTCTCCGAGGAATTGTGCAATCAGCTGCAACCGCCGAGCGCCCATGACCTTGCGGAGGCTGACTTCGCGCGCACGGATCATGGCGCGCGCGGTCGCGAGATTGGTGAAATTGAAGCAGGCGATGAGGAGGATGAGCAGTGCGATGGCGCCAAAACCGTAGACCACCGTCCAGCTGCCGGACGGCGTCATCCCCAAATCCGCAGTCATGTGGACGTCGGTGAAGCGCGTTAAAGCAATGTCCAGCACCTTACCGCCCGGAAGCTCGACATTCAGGTGCTTTTTGACGTTAATGTCCTTGTCGAGAATAGGCGCGAGCTTGCGGATGACGGTTGCGGGCGAAGCGCCCGGTGCAAGCCGCACAAAAGCGCCGCTGTCGAAACTGAGCCACCCGTCGGTTTTTTGCGACGATGACAGATCGTCGGCCCTCGAGGTATTTGGAATCGCGATATCGGCGACGAGTTGGGTGTTGTGCGGCAGGTCGCGCATCACACCCGTCACGGTCAGCGGATGGACGCCATCCACCATGATCGTCTTGTCCACGGGATCCTGGCTGCCGAAATATTTTCTGGCTTGCGCCTGCGAAAGCACCGCCGACTCCGGCTGTGCAAACACGCTGGCGGGAGTGCCTTCGACCAGGGGCAACCGAAGGACCCGGAAAAAATTGGAGTCGACCACGTCGACCAACTCGGAGAACTGGCGGTTGCCGATTCCGATCGTCCTTCTCTCGGACATCAGATGCGTCTGCGCCGTCACCTCCGGAATCTGGGCCGCCATGGCCACGGTCACTGGAAAAGGCGCATCGCCGCTGATGAAGTTTCCCTGACCTGGAAAGTGCAAGATGCCGTGCACCAGATAAAGGTTCTCTGTGTCGGGAATCCATTTGTCGTAGGAAAGCTCGTCGCGAATAAAGAGCGTGATGAATATTACGCAGGCCAGCCCCACCGCCAGGCCGGCGATATTGATGAAGCTGTAGAGCTTGTGTCTTGCAAAATTGCGCAGTGCCGTGAGGAGATAGTTGCGAAACATCTTTCCCTCCTATTCATAGCGGAGCGCGTGAACGGGATTGGATCGGGCGACGCGCAAGGCGTGGGCGAACACGGTGACCCATGCGATGGCAAGCGCCGTGACACCGGCCAAGGCGAAATAGAGCGGATTGAGGCTGATGCGGTAGGCGTAACTCTCGAGCCAGCGATGCAGGTAGAACCACGCGATCGGCCACGCGATGACGTTGGCGATGACGACAGGGATCGAGAACTGCCACAGCAGCAGCCACACAATATCGCGCGTTCGCGCGCCGAAGGTCTTGCGGATGCCGATCTCCTTGGTGCGCCGCTCTGCGGTAAACGCAGCAAGACCGAACAGACCCAGACAGGCAATGAAGATGGCAATGCCGACGAACAGGCCGAACATCGCGCCCTGCTGCCTGTCGGCGACAAGCAGCCTGTCGAACATATCGGTCAGGAATCGGCGGCGCATGGCGACGGTCGGTGCAAAGCGATGCCAGGTCGCATCGATGGTGGCGAGCGCTTCCGCGGTGTGACCGCCTTTGACGCGCACCGAAAACGTGTCGATGTGGTTTGGGTTGTAGTAGAAAATGATCGGCTGGACGCGCGAGCGCAGGCCGTCCATCACGACATCGGCGAGTACACCGACCACGGTGACGGCGGTGGGCTGGCCAGCGTCCGTCTGCTGTAAGGTGCGGCCGATCGCATTCGCCGCCGTCCAACCGAACCTTCGCGCCGCGGATTCCGTCAGCAACACGTTGCGGCCATTCTCCAGGCCTTGACGCTTCGTCGTGTTTAGATCGTTGCCGCGCGACCAGGAAAGCCAGCGTCCGGTCAACAGGCGCATGTCGTACAGTTTCGGATAGTCCGGCGCCGCATCGATCGTCCGCACGAGGAATTTGTCGGAGGCGCCCGGCGTGGTGAACGTCTCCACCGTGACGTCCTGCACAAATGGCACCGGTCCCGATTGCACGACGCCTTCGACGGCAGGATTGGCCTGCAGCGCGTGCACGAAAGAGTCGCGGGTGGCCGGGGTCATGGTTTCGGCGCCGCTGACGATCACCATGCGGTCGCGCTGGAATCCGAGATCGAAGCGCTGTGCGTACTGGATCTGCGCGAAGACTACGATCGCCGCAATGCCAAGGCCGATGGAGATGGCGAATTGCAGAATGACGAGACCGGTGCGCAGCGCGCCAGAGCCCGCCGCACCTTTCACCCCTGCCCGCAAGGAAGACGCCGGACGGAAACCGGAGAGCACCAGGGCGGGATAGATGCCGGCAATCAACCCGGTCACGGTAGCGACGCACACCAAGCCGGCCAGCAGCGGCCAGCTCGTTGCGTAGGTGAGCGTGATGGGCCGGTTCAGGAAACCGTCATAGGCCGGCAGCAACACTTCGACGATTGCCAGGGCCAGCGCCAGCGCCAGCAGCGCGGTGAGCACGGATTCGCCGAGGAATTGCGCCACGAGCTGCTTGCGCTTTGCGCCCATCACCTTGCGCAGGCTCACTTCGCGCGCCCGCATCATGGCGCGCGCTGTCGCGAGATTGGTGAAGTTGAAGCAGGCGATCAGAAGGATAAGCAGCGCGATGGCACCGAAGCCATAGATGACCGTCCAGCTCCCGGTCCGCGTCATGCCGCCGTCCGTGCGGCTCTTCAGATGCACATCGAGGAACGGCGTGAGGTAAATCTGAAGCACCTTGCTGCCCGGAATGTCCAGACTCATTTCCTTTTTCGCATCGATGTTCTTGTCGAGAATGGCCGGCATCTTGGCCAAGGCAGCGGCGGGCGACGCGCCCGGAACCAGGCGCACGAAAGCTTCGCCATCGACATTCGTCCATGATTTCTTCTCCGACTGCGGCAGCTGGTCCGCCTTGGACGTGTTGGGGACCGCGATGTCGCCGACGAGCTGGGTGTTGTGCGGCAGATCGCGCATGACCCCGGTGACCGTCAGCGGATGCGTGCCGTCGATGGTGATCGTCTTGCCGACCGGATCCTGGCTACCGAAGTACTTCTTCGCCTCTTCCTGCGAAAGCACGGCAGAATTCGGATTGGCAAACACCGTCGCCGGATCGCCCTCCACCAGCGGGAGCTCGATGACCTTGAAGAAGTTGGGGTCGACGACGTCGACGAACTCGGAGAACTGGCGGTCGCCAACCTTGGCTGTCATGCGCTCCGGAATCAGATGAGTCTGTGCGGCGACTTCCGGGATTTGCGCTGCCATCGCGATCGTAACCGGAAACGGAGTCGAACCACTGACGCTGGGTTCCTGGCCCGGAAAATAGAAGGTGTTTTCGACGCGGTAGAGATTCTGCGTGTCCGGAATCCATCTGTCGTAGGATAGCTCGTCGCGGATGAAGAGGATGATGAAGATGGCGCAGGCCAACCCCACGGCAAGCCCCACGATGTTGATGAAGCTGTAGAGCTTGTGCCGCGCGAAGTTGCGCAGCGCGGTGACCAGATAGTTGCCCAGTATGCCCATGACTAGAGCACCCGCGCGATGTTCTCGGTGACGACGGCACCGTCCAGCAGATTGACGATGCGGTGCGCATATTCGGCGTGGCTGTGAGAGTGTGTCACCATCACCACGGTTGTCCCCTCGCCGTTCAATTCCGTCAGAAGCTGCATCACCTCTTCGCCGTTCGCCGTGTCAAGATTGCCCGTCGGTTCGTCGGCCAGAATCAGCTTAGGATGCGACACCACCGCGCGGGCAATCGCCACGCGCTGCTGCTGGCCGCCGGAAAGCTGCTGCGGCATGTGCCGCGCGCGATGGGCGATCTTCATCCTTTCAAGCGCTGCCCGCACGCGCTTCTTGCGCTCAGGAGCCGAGACATCCTGATGGTAGAGCAGCGCCAGTTCGACGTTCTCGGAGACGTTGAGTTCGTCAATCAGGTTGAAGCTTTGGAAGATGAAGCCGATGGAGTTTTTCCGCAGGTTGGAGAGCTGCGCTTCCGAATAGCCGGCGATGTTATGGTTGCCGAACCAGTATTCGCCCCCGGACGGAGTATCCAGCATGCCGACGATGTTGAGGAAGGTGGACTTGCCGCAACCGGACGGTCCCATCACCGCGACGAACTCGCCGGCGCTCACGTCGAGATTGATGTCGCGCAGCGCCGTGGTTTCCACATCGGTCGTGCGATAGATCTTGTTCAGGTTCTTCAGCTTGATCATCTTTGGCCCGTATCAGTTGCCGCCGCTCTGCGCGCTTTCGAAGTCGATCCGATCTATGGCCTTGAACGTCTCGTATCCCGACACGATGACCCGCTCGCCGGGCTTCAGTCCGTCCAGCACTTCGACGAATTCGGGATTGCGGCGACCGAGCCGCACGTTGCGGCGCGTGGCGGAGTGCCCATCCGGCGTCACCACGAACACCCAGTTGCCGCCGGTGTCCTGGTAGAACGGGCCGTTCGGCAGCATCACGGCCCGGGCCGCGCCGCCCAGCTCCACTTTCATATCGACCGCTTGTCCAGTGTGAATTCCGCTCGGCGGCGTGCCGAGAAAATAGAAGTCGGCCTTGAACGTGCCGTTCGCGACCTGCGGATAAATCTTCGCGACCTTCGCCTTGTAGTCATGGCCGTCGACGGTGAAGATCGCTTCCTGTCCCAGCACCACGCGTCCGAGATAGAACTCGTCGACCTGCGCCGTCAGCTTGAAGCGATCGCGCGAGTCGACCTGGCCCAGCACCGCGCCTTGCGACTTCGATTCGCCGACTTCGGCGTCGAGTGCCGTCAGCTGGCCGTCCATCGGCGCGCGGATGGTCAGCGCCTCGACGGCGGCGTTGGCGATCGCGGCGCCATCACGCGAACGGGATCTTCCTTGCGTCTCGCCGGCAAGCTGTGTCGTCCGGATTTTCTGCTCGACGTCGCGCGACTGGATCGTCGCGGCGCGGAGATGGACATAGTAATTGTATTCCTCCTCCTCCGCCTTGTAGGTGCTGGGGGCTATAGCCTTTCCGTTCAGCAGGATCTTGTCGCGCGCCAGATCGGCCTGGAGCTTGCTGATGGCATGGTCGATGTCGAGGATGTCGTGCTCGTACTTGAATCGCGTCTGCTCGAAGGCAAGCTGCTGCGAGGCGACTTGCAGCTGCAGCGCCGGGTTCGACAGAATGATGAGCGGCTGCCCCTGCTTCACCATGGCGCCGTCTTCCACCAGAACCTGCTTCACCGTCCCGCCCTGGTCGGTTGTGAGATAATTGGTGATGAAGGGCTCGACAGCGCCGCGCACGGCGATGAAATCCTCGAACGGGCCTTGCGTCACCGTGCCGATGGTCAGGCGGTCTATCGGCACGCGATAGACGTGCGCGCCCGTGCCGGAGAGCATCCAGCCCGCAATCGCCGCTACAACCACGGCGCCCAGCGCGAACGGCCCGTAGCGCCGCCACAGTGGCTTGCGCGCGATGGCGCGATCCATGCCGCTTGCTTGCGGCTCGTATTCTGCAGATTGCCGGAACATCGAGACCATGCCTTGCGCCGACTGCCCTGCCCGTACGGATCCGCCGTTTACGATTTGGCAATAGTCGTGCCAAACGTCGACCCATTGAAATCAAAGGCTTAGCGTGGCATGACTTGTCCGCCGCTGTCCGGAGACGTACGTTGTGACGGACACACTGTCCGGATTCGTACATGCCTGCAGCGTTTCCGAGCCCGGCCCGCATCCTGGTGCTGGACGATCAGGAAGACATCCTTTTGGCCGCCCGGCTGCTGTTAAAGCGGCACTTCCGTTCGGTTCAAACTATGCGCGACCCGGCGAGCCTTCCGGATCTCGTCCGCTCGAATGCCTTCGATGTGCTGTTGCTCGACATGAATTTCGCCGTCGGTGCGGAGAGCGGGGCGGAGGGCCTTTCGTGGTTATCCAAAGTGCTGGCGATCGATCCGCACGCGGTCGTCGTTCTGGTGACCGCCCATAGCGATGTCGATCTCGCCGTCAAGGCGATGAAGAATGGCGCGGCCGATTTCGTCACCAAACCGTGGGAGAACGAAAGGCTGCTCGCGACGCTGACCGCGGCTGCCAATCTGCGCCGTTCTCGTCTCGAAGCCGCCGAATTGCGCGAGCGCAATCGCGGCCTCGTCGAAGCGCTGCAAGTCGATTCGGGAATGATCGGCACCACACTGGTCATGCTGAACGTGTTTGAGATCATCCGCCGCGCAGCACCCGCCGAAGCGAACGTGCTGATCTTGGGCGAAAACGGAACCGGCAAGGAGCTGGTGGCGCGCGAACTACATCGTCTGTCGCGCCGGGCCAACGAAGTGTTCCTGCGCGTCGACCTCGGATCGCTTTCGCCGCAGCTGTTCGAAAGCGAACTATTCGGCCATAAGCGCGGGGCTTTCACCGACGCCAAGGAAGATCGCGTCGGGTTCTTCCGCGCGGCAGCCGGCGGCACTCTGTTTCTCGATGAGATCGGCAATGTGCCACTGCATCTGCAAAGCAAACTGCTGACGGTGCTGGAGCGGCACGAGGTCGTTCCCGTGGGTGCGAGCAAGGCCGAACCGATCGATCTGCGCATCATCTCCGCCACCAATCTCCCGCCGGAGCGCCTCGCCGACGAAAACCTGTTCCGTCAGGACCTGCTCTACCGCATAAACACGGTGGAGATCGCGCTGCCGCCGTTGCGCGAGCGGCGCGAGGATGTTCCGCTTTTGCTCGAGCATTTCGTGCGGTTCTATGCGCACAAATACAATTTCCCGGCCAAGCGGCTGAGTGCAGCCGCGCTCAATCACCTTTCGGCGTATGACTGGCCCGGCAACATCCGCGCGCTGCGCCATGCGGTCGAACGGGCCGTCATCCTCAGCGAGGGCATGATCCTGGAACCGCAGGACTTTCCGCTGGCCGCCTCGCGGATCCCGGCCGCACTTCCATCGGATCACTCCGCCCTGACGCTCGACACGATGGAAAAATCCACCGTGCTGCGGGCTCTGGAGCGCTATGATCACAATGTCAGTCGAGCGGCGAAGGCGCTGGGGCTCACTCGCGCCTCACTTTACCGCCGGATGGAGAAATATGGAATTTAGCCGCTTCCGCATCGGCATCGCGCTCCGCGCCGCGGCGTTGTTCGTGACGTTCTTTCTCGCCGTGTGGATGGCGCAACACACCAATTGGTACGTCAGTATCGCTCTCGTCGTCAGCGCAGCGCTGGCGCAGATCGCATTGTTCTACCACTTTGCCACGCAATCGGGACGCGAGATCGCCCGGTTTCTCGACGCGGTCTCGTTCGACGATACGTCGCAAAGCTTCACCGGTCTCGGCGCCGATTCCGCCTATCGCGAGCTCGGCGCGGCGATGACGCGTGTCATCGACCGCCTGCAATTCAGCCGCGCCCAACGCGAAGAGCAAGCGCGCTGTCTGCAGACCCTGCTGACGCACGTACCGGTCGCCCTGCTCACGATCGATGCCGGAGGCGGCGTTCAGCTGCTCAACATGGCGGCACGGCGCCTGTTCGAAACGCCGCTTGGGACGGCGGCGGAATTCTCCCGCCATGGCGATGCCTTTGCTGCCGCGATGGAATCGTTGCAGCCCGGGGCGAGCGCGATCCTGCGCATGGACCGCAACTCCGGCCCCTTGCAACTGAAGGTCTCGGCGACGGACCTGACCGTCCGCGGAGAGAGACAGCGCATCGTATCGCTGCAGAATATCGAGAACGAGATGAGCGCGCAGGAGTTGGCGGCCTGGCAGACCGTGATCCGCACCATGGCCCATGAAGTGATGAATTCGCTGACGCCGATTTCCTCGCTTGCCACGACCGCCGGGCAGCTCGTTTGCGACGCACGCGAGACACTGCCACCGGAAAGCGCGCCGGCCTCGATGCTGGCCGACGCAGGCGATGCGCTGGAAGTGGTGGCACGGCGAAGCGAGGGACTGCTGCATTTCGTGCAGAACCACAGGCGCCTGACGAAGCGGCTGATCATCCGGCCGGAGATGACGCCCGTGCGGCGGCGATTTGCCCATATGGCGCAGCTCTTCGCATCCGAGCTCGCCGCCCGCGACATCACGTTGGAAGCGGTTGTCGAACCTGAGACCCTGGAAGTCGAAGCGGATGCCGAACTGCTCGATCAGGCGCTGATCAACCTCATGCGCAACGCCATAGAGGCGATCGATGGCGAACATCGCCACACGCTGCGGCTATCGGCCGGTCGGGATTTCGACGGCCACGTGGTGATCGCGGTGGCCGATAGCGGGCGTGGCATCGCGCCATTCGACCGCGACAAGGTCTTTGTGCCGTTCTTCACGACCAAGCGACAAGGCAGCGGCGTCGGTCTCACCCTCGTGCGGCAGATCGCGGCGGTTCACAACGCGACGGTGGACGTCGGCGACACGCCCGGCGGCGGCGCAACGGTGCGATTGCGGTTCTAAACTCGGCCTGCGTCGAGCAGCCAGCGCGGGCCGCGCCGCGAATCGGTGATAATGTTGTTTGACGATTTCGCACTATTGCGTGCCGTACCCGCTGCGAAACCTGCGGCCTTCCACCTGTGAAACGACGCAATCAGTTCGCGTCGTGTTGCCGGACCACGCGCGCCGCACGCCGGGGCTTTCGTTTTGAGGGCGCAGAATCGGCGCGAGCAACGCGCGGACACATCGGCTTCGCCAGCGTGAACGCATCGGACGCAACGCCGTTTTCAACTTGAACCCAAGTCAGCGGGGCCGTGATCGGCCCGCCGAGCCGGCCACGTGAAGAATAAGCGTTCCCTGCCGTTTGCCCTCTCCCATTTCGCAAATAATCAATGAACAACCGGCCGGACGCTTGTTCAGGTCCGATACGATAATGTATCGCTCGTCGCTAACCGCAAAGCGCGTTGCGATGTCGCGCATGATCTTGAGCCGCGAGTTTGCCACCGAGGCGTCGAAAGACTGATGCGCACCGCGCGCCGCCTTAACGCATCGTCGCCATGTGCGATTTGGTTAGCGCAATGAAGGCTTCGCATGCCGGCGACGGCGTTGGCGGATAGACGATCCACAAAGACCTATCCTCCGGAAACTGCTCAATCGTTTTCACGACCAACTTTCCGGCTTCGTCATTTCGCACGCAGAGGAGCGGCACAATGCCGATGCCCATGTTCTGCGCGACCAGCCGCTTGATGGATTCCAGAGTTCCTGTTTCCACGGAAAGATTGAGAGGAACGTTCGATCGCCGGAAAATGCCAGCCACGCGTTCGCGCAACTCCGATGTCTCCGTGAGAAGGATCAGCGCCTCGGGTCCAAGCGCCTCCAACATAATCGATTCGCGCTGTGCCAACGGATGCCGCGGGTTCAGGAGCGCAATCAGGCGATCTTTCATCAGCAACTCGGCGTTCAACTCCGGATCGCGGGGCTTGTCCGCCACCAGGGCCACATCGACATCGTGACGCCGCAGGGCTGCCAACATGGCTTCTGAATAGCCCATCGATATCTTGAGCCTGATGGCCGGGTGCTTCTTCTGGAAGGTTTGCGAGAGCTGCGGCAGCAGGTAGTCGCCGATGCTTTGATTGACTCCAATGCGCAGACTACCCCGCTTTGCGCTGCGAATCTCTTCCACCTGCGCCAGTGCTTCGTTCAGCAGCGACAGCGCGCGCTTGGCGTGTTCGAACAGCACGTCTCCGGCGGCGGTCAGCCGCAGGCCGCGGCTCGACGACCGCTCGAACAGGACGGCGCGAATTTCATCTTCCAGCTTGCCGATGGCCATGCTCACCGCTTGCGGAGTTCGATGCACGCGCTCCGCCGCCTTCTGCAGGGATTGTTCCTCTGCAGCAGCGACAAACATCTGAAGTTGCATCAGTTCCATGCCGTCAGTGTACGGCGTTCGCGGCATAGAGAAAATGACGGTCCTGGTGAAATGCAAAAGAGGCGGCCTCCGCTGGAAGCCGCCTCTCTTCACGCTCTGGGGGGTTGGGAAGTTGCGAATTTAACGGTCGCGCAGGTACCCGTGCAAATAGCCTTGATCGTCCTGGTAATAACCCGCGATCGCGCCACCATCTATGCTCACACCAATTGTAAAGACTGACCCCGGCGGGTCGAACACAGTGCTCTTTCCATCGGGCCGCCACTCGAAACCGTGATAAGGGCCAGCTATACAGAATCCCGTGACGCGTCCTCTGCTATCCAAGCCCGAGACACCGGGATCTCTACATCCCGATACATCGAATGTCGAGATTGTTCCATCAGCCGTCCGCACAAATCCGTGCGAATTTCCGTCCGCGTCTTGGTAGTCCCCGGCGATCGCGCCCTTGCGGTTGATGGTGGTCGCCTCAGTTAGTGTGGACCCCAATGGATCAATCGTTGAAATCGTACCATCGGCGGCCCGCACGAAACCGTGCTGAACGTTGAAGCTATCGAGGTATATCCCCACGATCGTACCCTCGTTGTTAATTCCAAGGGGATTGGTGTAGCTTGATCCGGGCGCATCGAATCTTTCGATTCGTCCAGAAGGTTTTCGAAGAAAACCGTGCCAACCGACACTATCCTCATAATCTCCCGTGATCGCACCCCTCTTGTTGATACCAAAGGCCTCGGCGGGAGTTGCTCCGGGACCGTCAAAGGTGGTGATGGTACCGTCAGCGGTCCGCACAAAGCCGTGATAGCCTGAGCCGTCATCAAAATACCCAGTAACCGCTCCGGTGCTGCTAATGGCTTCGGCATAGGTGTTTTGTGAATTCGGAGGATCGAACTCGGCAAACGTCCCATCTGCAGCCCGCACGTAGCCGTGTTGGGTAATGTTCTGGTAGTACCCCGTGATCGCACCGTTGTTGATGCCGGTCACAAGGGTTTTGGTGGAGTCCGGCGGGTCGAATGTCGTGTATGTCGGTTTGGCTTGGGCGCAAAGGCTCAACCCCAGACTCGCGGCTGCTACACAAAGCAAGAGTCGGCTGCGGTGCAAGCCAACTCTGCCCTTTTGTCTGTTGAACATCGAAGTCATCCCTCTTTTGTAGGCGGCTCGGCGCGACCATCGCCGCAATGCGTGTTTCGAAGCCTGCGCTTGGCGGAACGCCGGTTGCAATTCAATAATGTTGGGCCGGTCTAAAGCGCTGCTTACTGAAAGGCGTTTGCATAACAACGATCACGCCGCCGTGTCTCGTCTGCGCGGAACATCGGCGGCGCGTTGACATCTGCCGATCTGTTGCAACGTCTCGGTCAGGCTACGACAAAGGACAAACGCCCCAACAGCACCTTTCCGTCCGTCCGGTCTGAAGGGAGCGCTGATCCAAGTACGAGATCTTCATCAACGGCTTAGTAGAGTTCAAATACAGTGCCGCAGCCGGTACCAGCGCAGCCGGTGCCCCCGCCTTGATCGCTTGTTCCATAAAGCTTGCCGCCGTTGCCCGCCAAAAGACCCTTCGGCACGTACGGACCGTTTTGATAATCAGTGAAGTTATAAATTACTTTGTATTTGCCACTGGCCGAGAACTTGTAAGCAATACCAGCATCCCCGGCGCCTCCAAATGAACAGACGCCGAAAAGCTCGTTCTCGCCGTTCCGCTTTTTGACGATCGTCGGAGAACTATTGCAATAGTCGCCGTCGCCTGCATCGGGCCCAGCAAAGGCGTGAAGCACGGTGAGGGTGCCCGAAGGAGCAAATTTGAACAATGTGCCGTAGTACTTGTTAGCGCCGCCCTGCTGAGTTGTCCCGTAAAAGTTGCCATTGTCGTCGCGAACGAGCCCCGGAAGGGGTGAACCGCCATCGACCGGTCCACTAAACGAGTACAACACCGTTTCGGTGCCGTCGGGCGTCAACTCGTAGATGGTCCCGGAACCATATTGCCCCCCTTGCTGCGTCGTGCCGAATAGATTTCCATCATTGTCCAGGAGCGGTATCCCTGTGGGAAAGGCGCCGTCGCTGCCAGCGAAGTTGTACAGAACTTTGTAACGGCCCGCTGGAGTGACCTTCCATACCACCCCATCACCATGCTTTCCTCCTTGATACGACACTCCATAGAGATTTCCCTTCTTGTCGAGGGTCACTCCATTCATCCCCCCGCCAGCGGGGTCCTGATGGGAATAGTGCAGCACCGTGTACGTGCCGTCCGGGGCCAGCTTGTATACCACACCGCCCTCATAACCATCCATATTGTCGACAGTTACGCCATACAGATTTCCCTTGCCGTCCAAGGCCGGGGCGTCTGCAGGATATTCGCCCGTGGTGGGATCAAAGGAATAAAGTAGCGTTTCCTGACCATCCGGGGTGATCTTGTAAATCGTCCCAACTGAGTTTTGTCCTCCGCCCTCGGTCGTGCCGTAAAGCGTTCCATCGGCTGCGCGAATGACACCTGAACCGGGGGTCGAACCGTCCGTGCAACTCTCCTGGCTGCAAAAGGAATAGAGCAGCCGCTCCTTTTTCTCCGCGTGTGCGATGTTCAGCGAAATCAACGGAGCCATGGCGGCAGAAAGCACAAGCAGGCGCACGCGTTTTCGGTTCGCGCGAATATTGGTGAGCATCGATTTTCCCTCGGAGAAGTGGCGGGTACGATATTGCCGCGATGAAAGAGTTGCGGCTATACAATTCGATTTACCGTCATGTAAGGGACGCTTACTCGCGCAGGGCGACGGACCGCGTGATTTGCTCTGCTACTCGTACGGCGTATCGCCCTGGACAGTCGTCCGGTGCATGTGGCGCCTGAACTCTGGCGGACAGCCATGCGCCAAATGAAGCGTGCAGCGGTTGTCCCAGAATGCGAGATCGTGTTGCCGCCAGCTGTGGCGATAGACGAAGCAGGCTTGCGTGCAATGCCAGGAGAGAAGATCGAGCAGGCCGCGGCTTTCGGACGTTGCCAAATCGACGATGCGCGTTGTGAATCCCTCATTCACGAACAAACATTTGCGGCCGGTCTCCGGATGCGTCCGCACGACCGGATGTGTAGCTTCTGGCAGCTCCTCCATTTGGCTTTGCGACAGCGGCGGCCGCCACTTCGAGTCGCTCATCTGCGCATAGCGGTGGCTGTATGAATGGATTGTGCGCTTTCCCGAGAGCCGTACCTTGAGTTCACCGGGCAGCTCTTCATAGGCCGCGGTCATATTGGCGAAAGATGTGTCGCCGCCCTCGGCTGGAATCTCCAGCGCATACAGAAGGGTCCCGAGGCTGGGTTGTCGCGTGTAGGATAGATCCGAGTGCCAGTATCTGCCCGCGTCGCCGAGACCGATCGGCGCACCGTTCTCGATCACGTTGGAAACCTTCAGGACTTCAGGATGTCCTGGCAGCGAATACTCGCGCAGCACGTGGATCATGAGCGGCCCGAAACGACGGCTGAAGGCGATCTGCTCTCCGGGCGTGACCCGCTGATCGCGAAAGATCAACAGTCCGTTGCTTTCCCATAGGGCGCGGCGGATTTCCACGACAGTTTCGTC
>DASYBT010000174.1:0-7477 GCA_036500585.1 Rhizomicrobium sp. | reverse complement strand
GGCGTGTATCACGGCTTCCTGCGCGGAAAGTGAAATGTGCGTGCCATCCGAAAGCAGGCTGGGAAAGGTCCCGACCTGCTTTGAATACGGATGAACTATGAGAAAGCACGGGACAGGATCCCAATTGACCTTGCGTTACATCAGCCGCTGCGATAGCGGCCGCGCTGCCTAACATTTGCTGCAGGCAATCCGAACCTTGTCGAGGAAAACGTATGGTGGGCGCGACAGGGATTGAACCTGTGACCCCTCCCGTGTGAAGGGAGTGCTCTCCCGCTGAGCTACGCGCCCGCACCCGAAGGCAAGGAGCACGGGCTATAGGGTGCGCCTCGCCCGCGCGTCAAGCCGGCGGCGCATAAGCCACCGGCGCGACCAGCCTGCGATACAAATGCCAAGTGGCGTGGCCGAGCACCGGCACCACCACCACCAGCCCGATGAACAGCGGAATGGATCCGGCAACAAGGCTGCCCGCCACGATCAGTCCCCACGCCGCCATCGCGCCGGGGTTTTCCCAAACGGCGCGCGCCGACGTGCGGATCGCCGTGTCGAGGCCGACATCGCGGTCGATCAGCAGCGGAAACGAGACGAGACTGATCGTCATCGCCGCCAGTGCGAACAGGAATCCCACGCCACAACCGAGTCCGATCATCGTCCATCCGGCCCGCGTGAAGAACACAGCGTTGACGAACATCTGCAGCGAAGCGGGTTCGGCCGGCCCCAAGGTGTGGGCAAAGATCAGCCACGCCACATAAAGCCAAACCAGGAAGATCGCGATCAGCATCAGTCCGAGCACGAGGATGGCGCCGGCCGCCGGTGCATGCACCACATCGAAGGCGCTGGCCCAGCTGACCGGCAGTCCCTGTTCGCGGCGGCGGCTCATCTCGTAGAGGCCGATGGCGGCGAACGGCCCGATCAGCGCAAAGCCGGAGGCGAGCGGAAAGACCAGCGGCAGCATGTCGAGCCCGAAGGCGAGCCGCGCCAGCACCAATCCTACCGCGGCATAGATGGCGCAGAGGAACACGACATCGCTACGATAAGCGCCGAAATCCTCGAACCCCTCCTTCAGCGCCGCGCCGATATCGGCAATGCCGATGTGCTGCACAGCCGGCGCGGGCGAATGGATGGTGTCCTGGATGTGCTGCAGCGAGTGATAGGCGGTTGCTATCCCGCGCGCGGCGCCAACAACCTGCGCCCCGGCGTACTCGACCGGATTCCTGATTGTCTCCATCTCGCGATCCTCCTGAACCTTTGTTGTTCAGAGGATACGGCTTCGCCCGCCTGGCCAGCCCCCGAGGTGCCGGGCGAACCCGCGACCTCTAGGATCATCCTACACCCATCCGCGGCCAGGCGCGATGCCCCTGTCGCCGGCGTTGGCGCATTATTATTGCAGCCGCTTCGGACGCGGGAGACAGCATGAAGGTCATCGGTATCACAGGCGGCGGACAGGGGATCGGACGGGCGATTGCCTATCATTTCGCAGAAGCCGGCTATGCCGTTTCGATCTCGGACACCGATGCCGAGGCGGCCCGCGAGGCGGCGGCGGCAATCCGGGAAATGGGCGGCGAGGTGTGCTCTCTGCGCGGCGACGTTTCCAAACCCGCCGATGTGCACCGCTGGATTCGCCAGACGGTGAAACGGTTCGGCTCCGTCGACGTGCTGGTCAACAATGCGGGCTTCATGATCCGCAAGGATGTGCTCAAGCTGACGATCGCCGATTTCGACCGCGTGATCGCCACCAATCTGCGCGGCACGTTTCTGTGCTCGCAGGCGGCGGCACGCGAGATGGCGAAACGCGAGCTTGGCGGCGCCATCATCAACATCGCGTCCACCCGCGCGCACATGTCTGAGCCGAACACCGAAGGCTACACCGCTTCGAAAGGCGGCATCGTCGCGCTGACGCACGGCATGGCGATCAGCCTGGCGCCGTATCGTATTCGGGTGAATGCGGTCAGCCCGGGGTGGATCGAAGTTGCGGATTGGAAGAAGCGTTCGAAAGCCAAGCAGCCGCATCATTCGAAGAAGGACAGGGAACAGCATCCCGTCGGCCGTGTCGGACGCCCGGAGGATATTGCCGAGGCGTGTCACTTCCTGGCCGAGCACGCGAGCTTCATGACCGGCCAGGAAATCATCGTCGACGGCGGCATGACCGCGAAGATGATCTATGTGTAGGCGATAATCCCGCGCAGTGTCGCCGGCAGCTCAGCAAAATCATCGATCACCGCATCGGCGCCGAGTTCATGCGGCGGCGTGGGTGTGTAGCCGTAGGACAGCACGATCACGGGAATGCCCACGGCACGCGCGGTCGCCACATCGGTGGCGCTGTCGCCGATCATCACCGCGTGGCCGTGATCGGCCCCGAGTTCGTCCAGTACATGATGCATCACCCGCGGATCCGGCTTCATATAGGAGTAGCGGCCGGCGCCGTGGATTGCCTCGAAATATTGCGTCAGGTCCAGCGCGCGCAGCAGTGGCACGGCCATCTCCTCCGGCTTGTTGGTGAGCACGGCCATGCGCGCGCCGTCGCGCTTCAGCGTCTTGAGCGTTTCGACCACGCCAGAATAGGGCCGGCTCTCATCCATCAGATGATCGCGGTAATGGCCGATGAAGCGGTCGATCAGCGCCTCGATGCGCTCTGGCGACGGCCGCTCGCCGGTTCGCGCGAAGGCTTCGCCCAGCATCAGCCGGGCGCCATGGCCGACGAGGCGCCGCAGATCATCGATGCCGGCGGGCGGCCGCCCCTCCTCAACCAGCACGGCATTGAGCGCGTTAAGGAGGTCCGGCGCCGTGTCCACCAGGGTGCCGTCGAGATCGAAGATCAGAGCGGGAAGGGGCATGGTCGGAAACGGTAAACGATTCGGGAAGCAATATACCGTTGCAAATCGTCATTTTGCCTCAAATGAGAGGGCCGTTATCGGCAATTGGACAGATTTCAGAAGCGTGAGACGATAAGGCGATGGCGCAGCGCGCAGGCATCATCTTGGCGGCAGGCGAGGGCAAGCGGATGAAATCCGCCCTGCCGAAGGTGATGCATACGGTGGCCGGACTGCCGATCCTGGGGCATGTGATCGCCGCGATGCGCGAGGCCGGCATCGACAAGATCGTGGTGGTGACGGCCGCGGGCGGCGCGGCGGTGCGCGACTGTGCGGCATCGCTTGGTGCAGAGTCCGCGATTCAGGAGCAGCAGCTCGGCACCGGCCACGCGGCCGCCTGTGCGGAAGCCTTGCTGGGCCGATTCGATGGCGCTCTGGTCGTCACCTATGGCGACATGCCGCTGGTCACGCCGGAGTTGTTCGAACGCTCCTTTGAGACCCAGGCGAACGACGGCATGGCGATTGTGGCGTTCGACTCCGACAGCAAGGCTTACGGCCGGGTGATTGAGAAGGACGGTATTCTCGACCGCATCGTCGAGTACCGCGATGCGGATGAACGCGAGCGAGGCGTTCGCTTGTGCAACGCCGGAATCATGGCGGCGGAGGCGAAACCCTTCTTTCATTGGGCATCGAAGCTCGAGAGCAACAACAATCAGCGCGAGTTCTATCTGACCGACGTGCCCACCTTCGCGAAGCAAGATGGCGTACGCTGCGGTGTCGTGACTGTGGCGGAAGAATTGGCGATGGGCGTGAACTCGCGGGCCGAACTGGCGGCCTGCGAAGCCATCATGCAGCGCCGCCTGCGCGTTCGCGCATTGGACAATGCCGTCGGCATGACCGCGCCGGAGACCGTGTTCCTGTCGCACGATACGGTGCTGCAAGCAGATTGCCGGGTCGGGCCGTACGTCGTGTTCGGTCCCGGCGTCACGGTGAAGAGTGGCGCCGAGATCAAGGCGTTCACCCATCTCGAAGGCGCGGTGGTGGAATCCGGCGCCATCGTCGGTCCGCATGCACGCCTGCGCCCCGGAACGGTCATCGAAAGCGATGCGCATATCGGCAATTTCGTCGAGGTGAAGAACAGCCGCATCGGAAAAGGCACCAAGGCCAACCATCTCGCCTATCTCGGCGATGCCCGGGTGGGCGAAGGCGCCAACATCGGCGCCGGCACCATCACCTGCAATTACGACGGCTTTGACAAGCACGAAACGGATATCGGCGCTGGTGTGTTCATCGGATCTGACACGACCTTGGTTGCGCCGGTGCGGATCGAGGATGGCGCCTATATCGGCGCCGCCAGCACGATCACCCACGACGTCCCGAAGGACGCACTCGTTTTCACGCGCGCCGTGCGCAAGGAGAAGCCCGGCTGGGCAGAATCCTTCCGCGCGCGCAAAAAGGCCGAGAAGGCGAAGAAGGACAAGTAGCATGTGCGGTATCGTCGGCATTGTGGGCAAGGAAGATGCGGCGCCGCTGATCCTCGAGGCACTGAAGCGGCTCGAATACCGCGGCTACGATTCCGCCGGCATCGCCACCTTGGAAGACGGCCGCATCGCGCGCCGCCGCTCGCCCGGCAAGCTCGCCAATCTCAGCAAAATGCTGGCCGCCGAGCCGTTGTTCGGCCGCACCGGCATCGGCCACACGCGCTGGGCGACGCATGGCGCACCGACTGAGGTGAATGCACATCCGCACGCATCGGACCGCGTGGCGGTCGTGCACAATGGCATCATCGAAAATTTCCGCGAGCTGCGCGAAGAGCTTTCCGCCCTCGGCCACAAATTCGAAACACAGACCGATACGGAAGTTGCCGTCCATCTCGTCACGCAGTTCTTGCGCGAAGGCGACGCGCCACTTGAGGCCGCACCGAAAGCTTTCAAGCGATTGGAAGGTGCATTCGCGCTGGTCATCATGTTCCGCGATGATCCGGAACTGCTGATTGCTGCGCGGCGCGCCAGTCCGCTCGCCATCGGCCATGGCGACGGCGAGATGTTCGTCGGCAGCGATGCCTTTGCTCTGGCGCCGTTCACCCGCCGCGTCACTTATCTGGAAGACGGCGACTGGGCGGCGGTGCGGCCGGCCGGCGCCGTCATTTATGACTCCACCGATACTGAGGTGAAACGGCCGATGCGCACCACCTCGGTCGGCGCGTCGCTGGTCGACAAGGGCAACCACCGTCATTTCATGGCGAAGGAGATTTTCGAGCAACCGGAAGTCGTCTCGCACACCTTGAATGCCTATATCGATTCGCTGCACGAAACTGCGGCGCTGCCGAAAACCGCGTTCGATTTCGCCACGCTTCCGAAAGCCACACTGATCGCCTGCGGCACCGCCTATTATGCGTGTTCACTGGGCCGCTACTGGTTCGAGAAGCTGGCGAAGCTGCCGGTGGAAGCGGACATCGCGTCCGAATTCCGTTACCGCGACGCGGTGTTGCCGCAAGGCGGTCTGGCAATGTTTGTCTCGCAGTCTGGCGAAACGGCCGACACGCTTGCGGCCTTGCGCCATTGTCGCGAGTTGGGCCAATCCATTGCCGCCGTCGTCAATGTGCCGGAAAGCACCATCGCGCGGGAAAGCGACACGGTCTTCCCCACGCATGCGGGGCCGGAGATCGGCGTCGCCTCGACAAAAGCCTTCACCTGTCAATTGTCGGTTCTCGCATCGCTTGCGATTGCTGCCGGCCGCGCGCGCGGCGTTCTCTCGCGCGAAGACGAACAGCGCCATGTGCGCACGTTGTTGGAAACCCCGCGCCTCATCAACCGCATCCTCGCCGACAATCAAAAGTTCGAAGCCATCGCGCAGGAATTGGCGAAGGCGCAGGACGTGCTGTTCCTCGGCCGCGGCGTATCGTACCCCATCGCGCTGGAAGGCGCGCTGAAGCTGAAGGAAATCTCTTACATCCACGCCGAAGGCTATGCCGCCGGCGAGATGAAGCACGGCCCCATCGCGCTGGTCGACGAGACGGTGCCGGTGATCGTGGTGGCGCCGTCGGATGCGCTGTTCGAGAAGACCGTCTCCAACATGCACGAGACGATGGCGCGCGGTGGCCGCGTGATCCTCATCTCTGACAAGCGCGGCATCGATCTTGCCGGCGACAATGCCTGGATGCGCATCGAAGTGCCGGAGATCGATCCGCTGTTCGCGCCGCTGATCTATGCCGTGCCGGTGCAGTTGCTCGCCTATCACGCCGCCGTCATCAAGGGCACCGACATCGACCAGCCCCGCAATCTCGCCAAATCCGTGACCGTAGAATGATGGCGCGCGGATTGACTTATGGCCATCCGATGGCCATAATCTCAACATGAGCAGCCACAGCATCGCGGAAACTAAGGACAAGCTCTCCGAACTGATCTCACGCGCCGAAAAAGGCGAGGAGATCACCATCACCCGCCACGGCCGGCCGGTCGCAAAGCTCAGCGCAGCCGAAGCCAAGCCCAAGCCGTACCGCATCACGAAGGAGGATGTGGAATGGCTGCAGAAGCATCGCGTCAAGGGCAAGATGCCGCTCGAGGATGCCGGCAAATTTGTCTCGCGTATGCGCGATGAAGAGTGGCCCCGTTGAGCATTTATCTGGACAACAGTGTTGTTGTTCCGTTTTTCCTGCCAGATGCATTCAATGCCCGCGCCGAGGCGTTCCTGCTCTCTGGTCCCGCTGGGCTAGTGCTTAGCGACTTCGTCCGGACCGAATTTGCTTCCGTTGTCGGCCTTCGCGTCCGGACGAAGGAGATAGGTCGCTCAGAAGCGCGTGCGGCTTTTTCCAACTTCGATGTTTGGTCGAAAAAGAGGATAACAGCGGTGCAGATCGACCCGATCGATATTGAGGTGGCAGAAGGATGGCTCAGGCGTCTTGACCTCACGTTGCGGGCGCCCGATGCGATCAATCTGGCCGTTGCCAAAAGGCTGGGGGCGACGCTTGCCACCTTCGACAACAAAATGGCCAGCTGCGCCACTACGCTCGGCCTCCCGCTGATCAAGATTTGACCGGAGCAACCCGCTGTAAAGTTCTGGTAGATTATAGCCATGACCGAATCCGATGCGGCGATTCTCAAACGTGCGGCGGCGGTGCGTGCGCTGGAGTTCGTGCAGGACGGTATGAAGCTCGGCCTCGGCACCGGCACGACGGCCGAGGCCTTCCTCGACGTGCTGGCGCCGCGCGTCAAGGGCGGCCTGAAGATCACGTGCGCGGCGACATCGGAGCGCAGCGCCGCACGAGCGAAGGAACTCGGCATTGCCGTCGCGCCGCTTGAGCAGCTGGCGCCGCTCGACCTCACCGTCGATGGCGCCGATGAAGCCGATCGCAACCTCTGCCTGATCAAGGGCGGCGGCGGCGCCCTGCTGCGCGAGAAAATCGTGGCAAGCGCGTCGCGGAGCATGATCGTCATTGCCGATGGCTCGAAGTTGGTGGAACGGCTCGGGCGTTTTCCGCTGCCCATCGAGGTGACGCTATTCGGTCACACGCTCACGGCCAAGCGCATCACGGAATGCGCCGCCAATCTTGGCTATCCCCACCTGCCGATAACCTTGCGGCAGCACGGCGGCGCGCCGTTCATGACCGACGGTGGCAATGTCATTTACGATTGCGCCTTCGGCCAGATTCAGGATGCCACGAAGCTTGC
>DASYBT010000173.1:0-32077 GCA_036500585.1 Rhizomicrobium sp. | reverse complement strand
CAGTGATCGTTCTGGATGCATCTGCCATTCTCGCTGTGTTGCTCGCCGAACGGGGCGCGGACATCGTGGCATCGCATTTCCCTGAGGCAATAGCATCGGCAGCGACTTTGGCGGAGGTTCTGTCGAAACTCGAAACGCGGGGTGTACCGTCGCAAGGCGCTTACCTGCGCATCCTTGCTTTCGGCTTCGGTATCGCCCCGGTCGAGGTGCTTCACGCACGGATCGCCGCGAAAATCGCACTGGCTCCGCGAGAACTCGATTTGTCGCTCGGCGACAGGCTTTGCATTGCACTCGCGATTGCCGAGGATTGCGCGCTACTCACCTCCGATCGTGGAATTGCAAAGTTCCAGTCTGGCATCCCAGTTCGGGCGTTCCGTTGACCAAAGCAGAGTCTCTCGCCGACGTTCTGGAGCAAATCCGCGCTTGCCGGTTATGCGAATCGTACCTGCCGCATGGGCCGCGGCCTGTGTTGCATATGGGCGAAACGGCAAGGCTCCTCATTGCGAGCCAGGCACCGGGCCTACGCGTGCACGAGACGGGCCTCTCCTTCAACGATGCGAGCGGCGATCGCTTGCGCGACTGGATGGGCGTGGATCGCGATACCTTCTATGATGAATCGAAGGTTGCCCTGGCGGCGATGGCGTTCTGTTTCCCAGGTTACGATGCGCAAGGCCACGATCTGCCGCCGCGAAAAGAATGTGCGGCGAAATGGCGTGAACGGTTGCTGAAGTCGCGGCCGCAGTTCAAGACGACCTTGCTGGTCGGTTCCTATGCCCAGGCGTGGCATCTGAAGGATCGCGTCAAGGCGAACATGACAGCCACGGTTGCGGCGTGGCGCCAATGTGCACCGCAGTATATTCCGCTGCCGCATCCGTCATGGCGCAACAATGGTTGGCTGAAGAAAAATCCATGGTTCGAAACCGAATTGCTTCCCTACTTGCGGCGGCGCGTGCGGCAATTGCTGCGGGAGTGATGGCGGCATCGCTCGCCGCCTGCGCACCGGCGCTCGCGCCGCACGGCGGTGAGGCCGCCGCTCCTATGGTCGTGCAGGATGCCTTCGTCACGCGCGATGGCTTGCGTCTGCCGTTGCGCCATTGGAATGCCGAACATCCGCGCGCCATCATCGTCGCGCTGCATGGCATGAGCGACTATTCGGAAGCCTTCGATCTGCCGGGGCCGTGGTGGGCGGCGCACGGCATCACCACGTATGCTTACGACCAGCGCGGCTTCGGCCTCTCGCCCAACCGTGGACTCTGGGCCGGCAGCGATGTCATGCGGCAGGATCTGGATGATTTCGTCGATGCCATGCACGCGAAATATCCGGGACTTCCCGTCTATGCGCTTGGCGAAAGCATGGGCGGATCGGTGGTGCTGTCGTCGCTCGCGACTGCGCGTCCGCCTGTCGACGGCGCCATTCTCGTCGCGCCGGCGGTATGGTCGCGGGAAGACATGCCGCTCAGCTATCGCGTCGCCCTGTGGACGGCGGCGCATTTCCTGCCGTGGCTCAATGTGTCGGGGGAGGGTCTTCACATCGTCGCCTGCGACAACATCGAGGTGCTGAGGAAGCTATCGCGCGACCCTGTCTACCAGCATTCGGCGCGCGCCGATCAGGTGTATGGGCTGGTGAACCTGATGGACCAGGCGCGTCATGCACCGGAACACCTGAACGATCCGCCGCCGATTCTCTTTCTGTACGGCGCCCACGACCAAGTCATCCCGAAGGAGCCGACCCAGGCGACCATCGCGGAGCTTGGATCGAAGGCCGAAGTCCACGAGGATCCCAACGGGTATCATATGCTGCTGCGCGACCTCGATGGGGAGACGCAGTGGGCCCTCATCGCGAACTGGATCGAACATCGCAACGCGGCGCGGGACGTCCGCTGAACGTGCGCAACACTTCTCCCGCCCGGCCGTTATCTGATGAGAGCAGGAGGTAACAAATCAAATGCGCGATAAGCAGGAAAACAAGAAGCCCGATCTCCGAGACAGGATCGGCCAGCCTAGCACCAGCTTGAGGGATACGGACACCGTTGCGGTGGAGCAGGCGACGCCGCCCGAGGAGGGGGAGGATGGCCTTGAGATTGTGAATCCCGGCATCGGCGGCCGGCCCGAGGGCCAGAACACCAACGCCAGCTAGCGTCCAACCCAGAATGAAAGGCACCGGCACGGCCGCGCCCTAAGGCGCGGCTGGGTGCACTAGTATGCCGCAGCGGACGGCTATGCTCGGCGCCGGTGGTCCCACTTTGGAGGTGAATCCATGGATATCCCGCTCGAAATCGTCTTTCACGGCATGAAGCCTTCGGCCGCGGTCGAGGCGCTGGTGCGAGAGCACGTCGGAAAGCTGGAGAAGCGGTTCGAGCACATCATCGGCTGCCGCGTGGCCATCGAAATACCGCACAGGCAACACCGCACCGGCAACGTGCCGGAGGTTCACATCGAGATTCGCGTGCCGCGCAAGGAACTCGTTATCAGCCGCGAACCGCATAAGGTGAAGGATCGGCGTGCGAAGATCGATGTGAACGCCGTCTTGAAAGATGCCTTCGGTGCCGCCGAGAAGCAACTCACGGAATACAAGCGCCAGCTGAACGGGGATGTGAAGCCGAAGGATGCGCCGCTGGGCGGCTATGTCTCGGAACTGATCGCGGAGAAAAGCTACGGGTTTATCGCCACTGGCGCGGGCGAAGACCTCTATTTCCATCGCAACAGTGTGGCCGACGACGGGTTCGACGATCTCCGTGAAGGCGACGCCGTTCAGTACACGGTCGTCCCCGGCGATAAAGGGCCCGGTGCCGGTCGCGTGTGGCGAACGGCCGAAGCGAACGTCGCGACGCGCGCGCGGGACGAAGCGGCGAATCATACCATCAAACGGTAGACAAACCCGCAGCAAGCGGGAACGGCGGCCCCGGCCTCGCGTTCTCCTACCAGCCACCGAAGCAACCTCTCATTTGCTTCTTACTTTTGTTGGGAAAACGATTCTGCCATGCCCGGTATTCTTCTCATTCCGCATGCCGAGCACACACCGATCGACCGCTCTCTTCTCGGTCACGATGACTTTGTCCGGCTTTCGGAAGCCGGCCGTGCGCAGGCGCGCGCTCTTGTCAACCAGCTCGTGGGCGAGCCGATCGTCTGCATTCAATCGAGCCCGCGGTTGCGCTGCCTCGAGACAGCGGATGCCTTGGCTGAGGCGCTTGATCTGCCGGTGATGATCGAGCCGGCACTGAGCGAGGGCAACACCGGCGTGGATGCGCAAGCGCGAGTCTGCAAACATCTGGAAGACACGCGACGGCGCTATCGGAATGGCGACGTGGTGATGATTACGCATGTCGAAATCATCCGCGCCGCGCTGCTGCGCTTCGGTGGCGGCTTGCCGCACGATTGGAGAGGATTCGATATCCCGCCGGCGAGCATCATCCGGCTCGAGCTCGAGCCTTTGCGCAATCAGCGTCCGCTGCTGTCATCCGGGATGCATCCATGACGATCGCGCGCACACCTCGCCTCACGGCGTTTCTCGAGACGTTGCGCGATGGCAAGCATGATGCTGTCTCTGCCAGCGACGTTGCTATCGTTGTCGCCCACCCGGATGACGAAACGATCTGCTGTGGCGCGCTGATCAGCCGTTTGCGCGGCGTGCTCATCGTGGTGGTGACGGATGGCGCGCCGCGCAACCTGATCGATGCGCAGGCGCTCGGCTTTGCAAGTGTTCAGGACTATGCGGAGGCGCGCACCAGCGAACTGCTTTCCGTCATGCAGCTCGGCGGGATCCACCCCGGCCGGCTCGTTCAGCTGGGGATCGCGGATCAGGATGCCGGCAATCGGCTCCCCGATATCGTCCAGGATCTGGGCGAATGCTTCACCGCGCATGACACGCGTATCGTGCTGACTCATGCTTATGAAGGCGGACATCCGGACCACGATGCCGTTGCGTTCTGCGTTCACCAGGCGGCCGAGAACGCCCGCTTCGATATGGCTGTGCTGGAGATGCCGTTCTATCGCGCCGGCGAACCGGCCGATTTGCACCAATCGTTTGTCGATGGCGAGTGCGAAGACCGGATTGTTGTCGCACTCAGTGACGCCGGCCGGACGCTCAAGCGCCAGATGTTCGACGCCTACAAGACGCAAAAGCATGTGCTGGCGGATTACTCGTTGGACAGCGAGCAATTCCGCGTCGCGCCGCGATACGATTTTCTGGCGCTGCCCAATTCCGGCAGGCTGCTGTACGAGCGCCAGAACCGGGGCATGACGGGCCTCGAATGGCAGGGTCGTGTCCGCGCCGCCCTCGGACAAGGGCCGTCAGGCGGAAGGGTGCCCGCGCCGTAAAGCGGCGCGACCGGCCGCTAGTCCTCTTCCCCTTCTTCTTCCTCCACCGAGTCGCGATCGACGAATTTGTGGAAGCGGCTGGTCTTCCCGCTTGCGGTCTTCTCCTGATAGAGGAACGCGAGTTCCGCTTCATCGAACTTGTCGAAGAACTCGTCCCAGGAAATCTTCGCCAGGCCCTCGTCCGGCGGATCGAAATCGAGTCGCAGAATGCCGGCTTCGTCGTCGGTCTCGGTTGCTTCGACCGTCGCAGGATGGCCGCCGCGGGCCTCGGCCCATTTGCGGATCTTGTCGTGGTCGGTCGTCGTGTTGGCCTGTGCCATGGATTGCTTCCTCACGTCATGCATCGCGGCTTGCGCCGCTCCCCACCAAAACGATCTTGCCGAGCGAAAGTGCCAGCCCGTTCTTCGGTCCGCCGGGCGCCGCCCGCGCGCTGGCGGCCAAGAATCGGTGCGCAATTGGCCCATTGACGCCAACACCAAGCTGCTAAGAGTCCCGTCGGTTTCAGTTACGAGGGCTGGCGATGAGCGAGCAGGGCACATTCGATTTCATCATCGTGGGCGCTGGCAGTGCGGGGTGCGTGCTGGCCAATCGTCTCTCTGCCGATCCCAAAAATCGCGTGCTCCTGCTGGAAGCCGGCGGCGACGACCGGCCGCTGCACAATCTGAAGCAATTCTGGTCGAACCTGATGATCCACACCCCGATCGGCTTCGGTAAAACCTTGAACGATCCGAAGGTGAACTGGCTCTATGAGACGGAAGTGGATCAGGGCTCCGGCGGCCGCCGCCACAAATGGCCCAAGGGCAAGGTGCTGGGCGGCTCGTCCTCGATCAATGGGCTCCTTTATATCCGCGGGCAGGCGGCCGATTACGACGGCTGGCGCCAGTTGGGCTGCGAAGGCTGGGCCTATTCCGATGTGCTGCCCTACTTCCGCCGCGCCGAGCATCAGGAGCGCGGCGAGAACGAATATCACGGCGTCGGTGGGCCGCTGAACGTTTCCGATTTCACCGAGCAGCATCCGATTTCCGCCGCCCTGCTCGAAGCCGCCGTGGAAGCCGGAATCCCGCGCAACGACGACATCAATGGTGCCAATCAGGAAGGCGTCACCTGGTTCCAGTGCTCCATCAAGGGCGGCCGGCGGCATTCCACCGCCGTCGGCTATCTGCATCCGGTGATGAACCGCGCCAACCTGCGCGTCGAAACCGAAGCGCAGACGACGCGTGTGTTGTTCGAAAGCAAGCGTGCCGTTGGCGTCGAGTATCGCCAGCACGGCCAGACGCATACGGCGCGCGCGTCGCGCGAAGTGATCCTCGCGGCAGGCGCGGTCGCCTCGCCGCAATTGCTGGAAGTCTCCGGCGTCGGCCGCGGCGACATTCTGCAGAAATACGGCGTCCCCGTGCTGCAGGAGCTGAATGGCGTCGGCGAAAATCTGCAGGACCACTACATGATCGGATGTCAGTGGCGGCTGAAGCCGGAATGCGTCAGCGTGAACGAGCTGTCGCACGGTGCCAACCTGATCCGCGAAGTGATCAAGTATTACACCTCGCGGCGCGGCCTGCTCACCTTTCCGGTGGCGCACATCGCGGCGTTCTGCAAATCGCGGCCCGAGCTCGAGCATCCCGACATCCAGTTCCACATGATGGCGGCGTCGATGGATCTGGAGGTCCTCGGCAAGACGCAGGCGCTGGTGCTGGAGAAGGAGCCTGGGTTGACCTGCACGCCCTGCCAGGTCCGCCCCGAATCGCGTGGCACTGTGCATATCAAATCGCCGGACGCGACGGTGTATCCCGTGATCGTGCCGAACTATCTCTCCGATCCCATCGATCAGGAAGTGGCGATCACTGAACTGAAATGGGCGCGCAAGATCATGAGCCAGCCGGCGATCACGAAGTATCTGGCTGAGCCCGGCGACCCGTTCGGCGATACGCGTGAGTCGATGTTGGGATACGCGGCGGTAGCCGGCGCCACGCTCTATCATGCCGTCGGCACGGCCAAGATGGGCCATGACGCGATGGCGGTTGTCGATCCGCAATGCCGCGTGCATGGCATCGAGGGCTTGCGCGTGGTGGACGCCTCGATCATGCCGCGCATCTCGTCGGGCAACACCAACGCACCGACCATCATGATCGCGGAGAAGGCCTCCGACATGATCCTCGGCAAGCAGATGGCCGCCGCCGCTTGACTACTTCGCCGGCGCCGGCATCTCGCCGATGTTCTTGGCGTAGCGGTATTTCGGCATCACGAACCACACGAATGCCACCGCGAGGTTGAGCGCCGCCGTGATCAGAAAGACCGTGTCGTAGGAGTGCGTCTTGTCGAATATCCAGCCGAACAGCGGCGCACCCAGGCCCGCGAACAGGTTGGTGATCATGAATTGCACGGCGATGATCTCGGTCAGCGATTTGAGACCGAAGAATCGCGTGGCGAAATACTGGCCCATCGGGAACAGCGCATTGAACGACAAGGCGCCGAGAATGAGGATGGCCGCGAGCAGCGGTATGCCGCCGAAGCTTGGCGTTACCAGATAGGTCAGGAACGCTCCTAGCGCTGCGATCAGCGAGATGGGCGCGGCGATCTTCGCGGTCTGAAACCTGTCGACTGCCCAGCCGCCGATCAGCGCACCGGCGAACGCGACCACGATCGACGACGATTGCAGCGCCACCACCGTGGTCTGCGAAAAGCCCTTGCCAACCAGCGCAGGTATCAGATGCGGGAACATTCCGTTGAACACGAACAGTCCAATGAAGGCGGAAAGCGTGGTGAGCCAGAACACCCAATCGTGCAGCGCTTCCCAGATCGTCATGCCGGGGAAATTCGGTTTGGTCGCCGGTGCAGCATTCGTCGGCGCCAGCTTCGGCCTGAACCACGAGAATCGGCCGGCGGTCCCGAATTCGCCCGGCTCCTCGATGGTGAAGAAAAGCACGGGCACGCAAGCTAGGATCACAATGCCGAACACGATGTACATCGTGCGCCAGCCTTGCGTCAGCAACAGCCAGTTCACCACCAGCGGCACGCCGGCGCGCGCCAATGTCGTTTCCGCCGTCAGGATCGCCATCGCCTTGCCGCGATGCTGGGTGAACAGCGCGGCGACGACTTTCGTGTAGGTGACACCGGTCGACCCGAAGATGCCGAGTAGCGCGTACAACAGATAGAAGTGCCACAGATGCTGCGTCTGGAATGCCATGCCGAGAGAGATGACGCCCACGGCAATCGTGCCGGTCAGCAGCACGGGACGCACGCCGACCTTGTCGGCAATCCGTCCGATGGGCCACAGGCTCAGCGCACCGAAGGTGAAGAGGAAGGTCACGGCCCAGGAGAATTGCTGCGCGCTCCAGTGAAACTGTTTGGTCAGCGGCATCAGCATCAGCATCAGCGCGCTGTAGGGAAGGATGCTGGTGCCGAAGCTTTGTCCAATCAGGATTCCGGCTGCGACCTTCAGCTTGCGCGGGCTGAAATCGCCTTCCATCACGGCAGGCGCGGATTGTGCTTCAAAATTGGCTTCGACTGCCTCCGCTTCCAGCACATCGACCATGCGCATTCTCCCTGATCCCGCGGCTCTTTGACCGCTCGACACGGCGCGAACTCTATCGCCGGATTGCGGCAACGTCAGCTTCACGATGAAGCGGCTCTCATTTCCCGCACAGTGGAGTAGTCGAACGCCGCAAAAACCGAAGATGAATTTCGCCGCCGAGGATGGAGTTCGAAAGATGGAGCAGGTTGAAGGCAAGGTCGCGTTCGTCACCGGCGGCGCCAGCGGAATCGGATTGGGACAGGTCAAGGCGTTCCTCAACGCGGGCATGAAGGTCGCCATCGCCGACATCCGGCAGGATCACATCGATGCGGCGCTGGCGGAATTGAATGCCGACAATCGCGTGCGCGGCTATCAGCTCGATGTGACCGATCGCAAGCAATTCGCCGACGTCGCCAATCGGGTCGAGCGCGATTTCGAAAAAATCCACCTGCTCAGCAACAACGCCGGAATCGGCCTCGCCGGACCGGCGAAGTTCGCGACTTATGAGGATTGGGACTGGGTGCTGGGCGTCGATCTCGGCGGCGTGGTGAACGGTGTCGTCACCTTCCTGCCGCGCATCCTGAAGCACGGCGATGGCGGCCACATTGTCTCCACCAGTTCGATGTCAGGCATCATGCCGAACCCGAATACGATTCAGTACACGGTCGCGAAAGCCGGCGTGGTGGCGATGATGGAAGTGCTGCGCACCGAACTGGCGGCGGACAACATCGGAGTCTCGGCGTTTTGCCCGGGGCCGGTGCGCAGCCAGATCGGCAAGAGCGCGGAGAACCGTCCAGCCAATCTCGCCAACACCGGTTATGCCGAATGGGACAAACGCCGCGCCTCCGGCTCCGGCCTCAATCCCGCGCTGTGGATGGACCCGGTCGAAGTGGGCGAAATCGTGCTGGAAGGCGTGCGCAAGAACTGGCTCTACATCTTCACGCACAGCGAATTCGGGCCCGGCATCAAGGAGCGCTGCGAGGCGATCATGGCGGCGGTGCCGGACAAGCCGTTCAACAAGGAATTCATGGCGGCGGTGCCGTTCCTGTTGCGCAATCCGATCTTCGCCGACGCCATCAAGCAGCGCTCCGGAGGCTGAAGGTCGCACTGATGGGCGCTACCGGAAACGCGGTTCACCGTTGCCTATTTAGGCGGCTTCCGCATCGGCGGAGGTTTCCGGGCCGAATTCGTTAATCGTGGTGCGGCGCACGTCGCGCTTGTAGCGGTCGCCCTCGAGTGGCGTGGCGCGATTCAAAGTGCAGCGATTGTCCCAGATGACCAGATCGGCCGGCCGCCACTTGTGCACGTAAATAAAACGGTCCTGCGTGGCGAAATCATGAAGTTGTCGAGCAGTGCCACGGCCTCATCGTCCGGCCAGCCAACGATTCCGACAGCGTGCCCGCCGATGTAAAGCGACTTGCGGCCATACGGCATCGTGCGCACCAGCCTGTGCATTACGGGCGGCAGCGAAGCGCGCTGCTCCGCCGTGATGTTGGCGAGACCGGACGTGCGCTCGCGCGCGCGCCAGAAATCATGAATGCCGACGAGAGTTTCGATTTTGTTGCGGGTCTCTTGCGGCAGCGCATCGTAGACCGCGCGCGTGTCAATGAAGTGTGTGTCGCCGCCTTCGGGCGGCACGGTGTGCCCCAGCAGCAGCGACCATTTCGTCGGCAACTTGTTGAACGAGCTGTCTGTGTGAAACCGTTCGGCGCCGCGCGCAATCCTTCGCGCCTCCGAGTGTACGGGATGATCTCGCCGTTCGCATCCCAGGTTGGAGGCGTCGAACAATTCGCGCCGCAGCCGGCGCGCGACAGTGAAGCGGCCCATCTTCGGCGGCAGTTCGAGCGGACCGAAGGCGCGGCTGAAGCGGATGTGATCGTCATCGGATAAACTGGCATCGCGCACGATGCAGACGGCGTACTCCGCCATGGCATTCTCAACAGTGCGCACAAGCTCCTCGTCCGCCTCCGTTGCGAGATCGGCCCCGACAATTTCCACGGCGAAGATCGGATGGAGCGGTCGAACGGCGAGGGACATCACAGGCCTCCGTTCATCAGGCGAGACATTTCGCAAGCGAAATTTGCAGCGATGGTCCGGGAGTACCGCCACTCTGCGCGAATCGAAATGCCGTGCTGGCGGAACCAAATCGGCTCGGCGCAGGGTTCACGCAACGGCCGGCATCAACCGCTCACAAATCCGCCAATTGCGACTTTTCGGCAACGCCAAGGCCTCTGACGCGCTGTCAGCACGTTTTTCGTGCTGATCAAGAAGGCCGACATTTCCAAGCGCGAAATTTCGAATCGAAACGGCGCTGTCGTGCAGCGCAACAAGAGCGGGGCGTGCGGTAAGCCATTGGTATGTTGAGCTTACAGAAGTTTTCGCACCTGCCTCACTGTGTTAGCCTCGATCCAGAACGGCAATGCGGGGATGCATGCCGCAACGGATGGCTCTGCTGTCCGCCAGGGAGGGGCATATGGCATTCGGGAGTAAGTCCTCGTCGAGAGTCTTCGCCGGCGCGTCCGCCTCGATGCTTGCTGCAGTGTTGAGCATGAGCGGCGCATCGGCGCAGCAAGCCGCTGCTCCGGCGCAGCAGCAGAGCGGGCCGATCGAAACAGTGACCGTCACGGCCCAATACGTGACGCAGAACCTGCAGAACGCCCCATTGGCGATCACTGCGGTTACCGCGCAGGATCTTGAAGAGCGCGGCATCAACAACCTGGCGCAGCTGAGCACTTCGGTGCCGGGCCTTTCGCTCAACAAGTCTCCGGCGCCCTTCGGCAACGGCATTCAGATCTATATCCGCGGTATCGGACAATACGATACGGCGTTTGCCAGTGAGCCCGGCGTCGGCATTTACATCGACGACATCTATTACGGCACGATGACCGGCACCGTGATGGACTTGCTCGATCTCAACCGGATCGAAGTGCTGAAGGGTCCGCAAGGCGTGTTGGGCGGCAAGAACGATCTCGGCGGCGCGATCCGGATGATTTCGCAGAAGCCGAGCGACGATAACAGCGGCTATCTGCAAGCCAGCTACGGCTCGTTCAACGAGATCGACATCAAGGGCGCGATGAACCTGACGGTCATCCCGGGGCACCTCTTCATCCGCGCCTCGGCGACCTCGCGCGATCAGGACGGTTATATTGACGAAATCGATTATGCCTGTGCCCATCCGGACACGGCGGGGTCGCTCCCGGCAGTGACCACGCACGCGAACTGCAAGATTGGAACTCAGGGCGGAACCAGTGTGCGTGGAGGTCGTCTCGCGGCGCGCTTCGTCGTCAATCCGCAAATCGAAGACAATGCATCGGTTGACGTGATCCGCGACAATTCCGAGCTGACGCCGGACGTGCTTTACGCGGCCGATCCGGGCAGCTTCAGCGATCCTTCGGGGGAGACCGGCAACGTCTATTACAACAACGGGCACGGTCTTAAGGCGGTACCACGCGCAAAATTCTTGGGCACAAATTCTCTCGGCGCACCGCTCGCCAGCGCGCAGACCGTCCTTGAGTGGAATTGTGCGGGCGCCAACTATGCCGTTTACACCCAATGCAATCAAAACGGGGGTGTTCCAGTTGAGCCGGGGCCGGGACCATTGGCGCTGTATGGCATCCCTTGGGACCAGCGGTTCATTCCCAATAATCCGTTCAAGGAGACATACGGCACGTATATCAGCCAGGCCGGGCTGCACTACAACGATGGCGAAATGTTGCACAGCTGGAGCGCCACCAACGTCTTCGACTGGGATATCTTCTCCAACGTCCACTTCAAGAATATCACCGGCTACCGTTCGTACCGCGGCGCCTATTCCAATGATTCCGACGCGTCGCCGATGTCGTTCCAGTTGACGACGACCTATCCGTCAAACCGTGAGTTCCAGGAAGAAGGCCGCTTCACCGGCACCCTGTTCGACGACAAGCTCGAATGGACCGGGGGAATTTTCTACTATGACCGCAACAACCGCGCGCGCGGACCGGTGATCCTCGATGCCGACTGGGATACCGGCGCGCACTTCCTGGTGTTCGAGCAGAACGACACCTATCGCACCAAAAATAAATCTGCATATGCGCACCTCATCTACCACATCTTCGACAATTGGGAGATCTTCGGCGGCATTCGGTACACGAGCGAAACGAAGTCGTACTTCTTCGATCACTCCGCCGAGGTTCCCGGGTATCCCGGAAGCGGGTTCTTCCGCTCGACGGTGCCAAATGCGGAAGGCCAAACGCCCGACGATTGCAACATCTTTGCCGGCCACATCTGCGATCACAGCATCCATCCGCCGCTGCTGGCCCACGTTTCGAAAACGGCGCGCCCGGACTTCCGCGCCGGCACGGACTATCACTTCACCGACGACATCATGGCATATTTCCAGTTCTCGACCGGCTATCGTACAGGCGGCACGAACTCGCGGCCGTTTGCGCCCGATCAGCTGAACAGCTACGGCCCGGAGGAGATCAAGAGCTACGAAATCGGCGCCAAGACGCAATGGTGGGACGATCGCCTGCGTTTGAACGTGTCGGCATACACCGCTGACTACACCAACACGATCGTGCCGCTGGCGGAAACCGACTTCAGCCTGGGCTTCCCGCTGCCGGAGGTGCTGTATGTGAACCTCGGTTCGTCGAAAGACAAAGGCTTCGAAGTCGAAGCGACGGCCGCGCCGATCGATGGCCTGCTGCTGACGGCGAACTACTCCTACGTCGATTACAGCGCCAACCCAGTTCCGGGTGCCGTCTCCTGCCCGCAAGATGGTTCTGCCGTCTGCGGCGCTGGCGTGAAAGGACAGTTCCTCGACGGCTGTTCGCCGACGGCGGCCGCCGCCGGCATTTGTCCGCAAGTGGCGGCGGGAACGGTGCGTCAGGGTACGCAACCGATCCTGTTCCCGAAATCGACCCTCAGCCTGAGCGCGCAGTACACGTTCCCCTTGGGCGACAGCGCCGGTCAGCTGACGCCGCGGCTCGACTACAACTGGCAGGATACGATTTATCAGGACGCCAACAATAATAAATTCACCGCCATCCCGGCGCGCGGACTGCTCGATGGCCGCATCACGTGGGATGCACCGGAAGGCGGCTGGCAAGCCTCGATTGCGGTCAGGAACTTGACCGATAAGCGATACTTCCTCGACACGACAAACTTCGCCATCTTCGGCGAAGGCACGGTCGAAGGGCAGCCGGGAGAGCCGCGCGAGTGGCTGTTCACGATCCGCAAATCGTTCTGATCCAGTCTAGAATACCTTCGTTGGGGGCGCAGACGGCGAAAGCAATCTGCGCCCCAATTCTTTCCGCAATCCCCACAAGCAGCACCGCCATGAGCACAGACGAACGCACGGCCGCGCTGGAACGCGCGGTGGAAACGCTAAGCCACCGCGTCACCCTGCTCGAAGACGCCAACGCGGTCCGTAACCTTCAGTACACATACGGCTACCTGATCGACAAATGCCTGTACGACGAAGCCGTCGATTTGTTCGCGGAAGGCGGCGAAGTCCGCTTCATGGGCGGCATCTATAAGGGCAAGGAAGGCGTGCGCCGGCTCTATGTCGGCCGTTTCCGCAAGAACTTCACTGGCGACTACAACGGTCCGATCTATGGCTTCCTGCTCGATCACCCGCAGATGCAGATGGTGGTTCACGTGTCGCCGGATGGAAAATCGGCGAAGGTGCGCGGCCGCAGCATGATGCAGGCCGGCCGTCACGAAAGCATCGTCGAAGCTGGCACCTTGCCGCGCCAATGGTGGGAAGGCGGCATCTACGAGAACGAGTACGTGAAGGAAGGCGATACCTGGAAGATCAAGGTGCTCGACTACAATCCCGTGTGGCACGGCATGTTCGAGAAAGGCTGGGCGCACCAGCCGGCGAATGCCTACCCCTATGCGAGTAAAACCTATCCGGAAGATCCGATGGGGCCGGACGAAATCGCTACCGAGGCGCACCGCAAACTGTGGCCGGAAACGCCGGTGATCCCGTTCCATTATCCGCATCCGGTGACCGGGAAACCGATGGTGCCGCAGCAAAAATGAAGCCGCGGAGGTAAGCCATGCCGAGCGTAGGTCCCGCGCCGTACAAGCGCATCGCCACCGAAGAAGCGTGGGCGACGCCGGAACTATTCGAGGAATTCGGCAAGCTGCTCGACAGCGGCTACGACGATCCGGGCTTCAAGAGCCTGTGGGGCTTCTATCTGCGCAACGAGGCCGGGCGGCCGAAGCTGATCCGTGCGCGCCTGCTCGATCTCGGCGCCCGGCGCCTTGCGGACATGGACGACACCGGCATCGACATGCAGCTCCTGCTGCTCACCTCCCCCGGTGTGAACATGTTCGAGGCGGATGTGGCGCGGGCGTTGTCGATCTCCACCAACGATGTGCTGGCCGAAGCCATCGCGCGCCATCCCACGCGGTTCTCCGGCCTTGCCGCCTTTGCGCCGCAGGACCCGGCGCACGCGGCGAAGGAAATCGAGCGCGGCGTCACGAAACTCGGTCTCAAGGGCGCCGTCTTCAACGGCCACACGCGGGGCCAGTATCTCGACGACCCGAAATTCTGGACCATCTTCGAGGCCTGCGAAGCGCTCGATGTGCCCATCTATCTGCACCCCACCGGACCGCACCCCGATCTCATCCAGCCGATGCTGGAGCGCGGCCTCGATGGCGCCATCTATGGCTTCGCGGTCGATACTGGCCTGCATGCGCTACGCCTGATCGTCTCCGGTCTGTTCGATCGCTTCCCCAGGCTGAAATTCGTCCTCGGACACCTGGGCGAGGCGCTGCCGTTCTGGCTGTTCCGCCTCAACTTCATGCATCGCGCCGGCGTCGCCGCGAAGCGCTACGACAGCATCAAGCCGCTGAAGCGCTCCATCCCGGAAGTCCTGCGCGAGAACCTCTACGTCACCACCAGCGGCATGGCCTTCGAGCCGTCGATCCGACTCTGCCAGGAGGTGCTCGGCATGGACCACGTCCTCTATGCCATGGACTACCCGTACGAGTTCGTCGCCGAGGAGGTGATCGCGCAGGACAACCTGGCCATCGGGCCTGACGCGAAGAAGCAGTTCTTCCAGACCAATGCCGAGCGGCTGTTCAGGCTGGCCTGAATGCAAACCGCCATTTGCATGGCCATTCATCTTCCGCTACGCAAACGGAATGCGTAGACCTTCGATTTCGGCGGCAGCTGTGGCGCTCGTTTGCGCGTTTGCGGCGGGCGCGGGTTTGCCTGCCCAGGCTCTGCCGATCTCCAGCATTGTGATCGACACGCCGCACGGGCCGGCCCGGTTCAAGGTCGAGGTGGCGGCCGATGACGCGTCGCGCGACAAGGGCCTCATGTACCGGAAGCATCTCTCGCGCGATGCCGGCATGTGGTTCGATTTCCACCGCGATCTCTTCGTCGCCTTCTGGATGAAGAACACGCCCTTGCCCTTGGACATGATCTTCATTCGCAGAGACGGCACGATTTCGTCGGTGGCCCCGAACGCCGTGCCGTATTCGACCAGCGAAATCCAGTCCCAGGAGCCGATCCGGGCGGTACTGGAGATCAATGGCGGGGAAGCCGCCGCGCTGGGCATCGCACCGGGGGAACGGGTGCATGCAGCCATGCTTAACGGCAAGCCGCCGCATCCATAGTGTAAAGGCAGGCGTGCCGTCACCGCGGCCAATCGTGCTGATCTTTTGTAAATGCAAGTTCCACTATCGCAACGCAGTGGCACCCGTTAGTGTGCGCGGCGTCGGGCAGTGGAATGTGGTTTCAGGGGAGTAACGCAAATGAAAATTGCTTCTATCGCGTGCACGCTTGCGGTCGGTCTGCTCGTGGCGCTTTCATGGGGTACGCCGGCGTTTGCCCAGGCGACTCGCACCTGGGTTTCCGGCGTCGGCGACGACGCCAATCCGTGCAGCCGCACGGCACCGTGCAAGACGTTTCCGGGGGCGCTCTCGAAGACGGCGCCCGGCGGGGAGATCAACTGCCTCGATGCGGGTGGCTTCGGCAATGTTACCATCACGAAATCGATCTCCATCATCTGCGAGGTCGAGGCAGGCGTGCTCGCCTCTGGGGCGACCGGCGTCCTTATAAATGCGGCGTCGACCGACCGTGTGCTTCTCGACGGCTTGGACATCGAGGGATTGGGCGCGGGCACAAACGTCGATGGCATCAAGATCCTGAGCGCAGGGGTCGTTTACATCCGCAATTGCTCGATCCGCCGCTTCACCGGCAATGGCGTGAACCTCAACTCCACGACGAACCCGGTCCGCGCGCTCATCCAGGATTCGTTCATTGTATTGAACGGCGGCGGTGTGCACGTCATGGGTAATGCCAATGTGGCTTCGCTCACGCACACGGTTGTCGACGGCAACACGAACTTCGCGGTTCAGGCCGACGGCACTGGGAATATCGTGGCGGCTGCGAACAGCGTCCTTACCGGAACCGCGGCCATCAGCTTGCTGAATGGCGGGACGGCTGATTCCTTTGGCCCCAGCAACGTTGTCAGCGGCAGCAGTACGTTCACGACGACAGCTCCGTTCAAGTAAGAATGGGTCGGGCGGCGGGCCTGCACATCAGTGGGCCCGCCACCTGACGCATTTGGTTTGCGGCGACGGCGTGCAGCATCCGACGACGCTGCACGCCTCTACGATTGGCGATGAAGGATTATGGCGGGCAGAGCGTACCGATACCGGCTCGTCCAGCCCGACCTTCCCCCGCCTGAAGACTATTTGCCGCTGCTGCGTCAGATGCACGAGAGCGGCTGGTATTCCAACTTCGGGCCGCTCGCCACCGAGTTCGAGCGCTGCCTTCTGGAACGGTTCGGCTCCGCGGGGGAAACCTGCGTTACGTGCTGCAACGCCACGGCTGGGCTTTCGGCAGCGCTGCTGGCGAGCGGGCGGTCGGGCAGGGTGCTGATCCCCGCCTTCACCTTTGCGGCCTCCCTCGGCGCCGTGCGTGCGGCGGGCATGACCCCCGTGGTGGTGGAGGTCGACGCCGTTAGCTGGGCCTTCAACCCCGACTTGCTCGTTGCGGCGCTCGAGGCGACAGGCGCGACTGCGGTCATGCTGGTGGCGCCGTTCGGCATGCGCCGGGACTGGCGCGCTGAGATCGAGATTTGCCGGTCGCGCGGCGCCGCCGTGGTAATCGACAATGCCGGCGGGCTTGGCGTGCCGCGCGCGACGCCGGTGCAGCAGGATGTGTTCGAAGTCTTTTCGATGCATGCGACCAAGCCGTTCGCTGTCGGGGAAGGCGGCGCCATCTTCTCGCATGCCGGCAACGACGCTGCCTTGCGTGGCGCGCTGAACTTTGCGCTTGCGTCAGCGGAGGGAGCCCCGGCATGGGGCTTCAACGGGAAGATGTCGGAACTCCATGCCGCAGTCGGTCTGGCGCAATTGACACGGATTGCGGACCTGGTCGAGCGGCGGCAGGCGTTTGCGGCTCTGTATCGTGAGGGTCTGTTTGGTCATTCGAACCTGCAGGTTCCGCAAGACACCCGCGCTGCGCCGTGGCAGGGGTTTCCGGTTCTGTTGCCGCATGCGCAGGCCGCCGAACGCTTCATTGCAGACGCTGCAGAATGCGGCATCGAGATCCGCCGCTACTACCGGCCGAGCCTTTCGCGCTGGCCCGAGGCTGAGCAGTACGGGCCGTGCCCGGTTTCCGAAGACCTGGCGGACCGGATGTGTGTGCTCCCCGTGCGTGCGCTCACAGCACAAACGCGTCCCCTCGCGCACCTGGTGCTCGACACGCTTCAGCGGACGCTTGCGGACGGAAATGCAGTCGCGGCGCCCGCGGCTTATATGTCGTAGCGGCCGGCGAGTTTCTCGAATTTTTCGCAGGCGCGCCGATACGCCTCGATATCGCCACCACGATATCGCTCAATCGCCTTTCGTGTTTGCGCGTCGACGGCATAGGCGCCATCGCGGCCGGGATTGGCGTTTTCCCGCGTCGAACTTGGGGCGATCCGGCAGCCGAAAACGGAATTGAACAGCGCAACGAGGCGCTCGTATTGTTCCATCGGCCCCACCACGGCGAGGTCGTCGATGCCGAGGCCGCCAAGAAACCGTGTTTGCGGATCGGGAAAGGCTTCGATGAACTCGGGCAAGCTCATCTGCACCGCGTGGACCAGCTTGACCACCGGATGGTCGATCTCGGGGTGCCGCTGGAAGAAATCGTAATGAGACAGGGTCTGCTGAAAGGGGTCGCGAAAGAATGCCGAAAATCCCTCGACGGGGAACAAACCGAAATACTTCTCGGGAAGGAAATGACCGTGGATCACGTCGTAGCGGGAAGCCAGATCGTCCTTCCGCGCCCGCGCTTTTGCCGTTCGTCGCTCCCGGTGAGCAATGGCCTCTGGCGTGTTGACACCGACCAGATCTCCGTAATCGAACAAGGCGCGGGAGCCGTAGCAGTTCCTGAGGCTTTCCCGGAACGAACTTCCGCCGGTTTTCGGAACATGAAGGGAAAGGATCAAGGCGCGCGGCCAGTTCGGGTGTCTTACAGCGCCGATTGTTTCCTGTTGCGGATTGCCGATGCAAGAGCCGCTGCTCTACCATTGCAGGCGGCCAGTGGATTGATGCGGCTTCGGCTCCGCCGGTGAGCCGCCGCCATCCGTGGCCGCCAGCCTGAGCGCCTGTCGCCTCCGAGGAGTTCCATGCCAGCGCCGCCTGCCCGCCTCGAATTTCGCATTCCTATTTCGCCCGACGAGGCGATGCTTTCGCAGGTCCGCTTCCACAATTTCGCCCTGCGGCGGCTCGCCTCGCAGCAGTACCGCAACGCGCGTCTCACGATTGTGGTGGGCGATCACTGCGATATCGATGAGGTGCGCCGCCAGAACAATTGGAGCGAGGATTTCAACGTCGCCTGGGAGCGCGTGCCGGACGATGTGTTCGCCGAGTTCAGCTGGTGGGGGACGGCAAATTGGCGGCTGCAGCTTCCGGCGCCGGACGCCGACCTCGTAATTTTGTCGGATGCCGACACCGTGCTGCTAAGGGACATCGATCCGTTGATCGGTCAGTTCCCGCGAGGCACCGCTGCCGTGCGCGGACACATGGCGCATTCTGCGCCGCAGGCGATCCGCAACGGCATCGTGCCGCACAACAAGACCGCCGAATTCTGGCCGTGGCTGTTCGACCGGTTCGGCCTCGATTGGCCGGCAACGACATACCGTTATTCGATGGATGCGCGTGGGTCCCTGCCGTCTGCGCCGGTCTATTACAACCTCGGATTCGTCGCGCTGAATGCGCAGGCGCTGGCAATCTTCGGCGCGCAAATCGCGGAGGTGACGCGCCGCTTGTTCGCGTTGACGGAAAGCAAGATGCGTAGCCAGATGGCGCTGACCGTCATTGCGTATGCTGCAGGAATGGACATTGGCACACTGCCGGCGGAATACAACGCCGCCAATGACCTCGATCATCTGCGGCAGAACGGGCTCGAAGCGAAGGATATCCGCGTGCTTCACTATCTGAGGACTGACGAGATCGACCGCTCGGAAATCTTCTTGCCCGACCGCATCGATGCCTTCCTTGCCCGCAAGCTAGTCAATCCCGCCAATGTCGCGCTGCAGAATGTGGCGCGAGACTATCGTGAGACGTTGAAATAGAGGGATCGCCGTGGCCGGCCTCAACAGGGAATTTCTCGCGCGCGACGTTCTCGAAAGCCTCGGTTTCGCCAGCCTCGGCGAGGAGGTCCTGATTCACCGGACGGTCGTGATCGTGGATTGCAGCCGGATTTCCCTCGGCTCCCACATCCGGATCGACCCCTTCGTGGTGATCTCCACCCGCGGAGGCATCGAGTTCGGAGACTACATCCACATCGGCAGCCACTCGGTGATCGCAGGCCACGCGGCGGTTCAGTTCGCCGATTTCGTCAACATCTCCCACCATGTGGGCATCTACACGTCGAACGAGGACACCAGCGGCCGGTCCTTGAGCAGCCCCATGATACCGGCGTCGCACTCACGACGGCGCACCGCTTCCATCCCGTTCGGCAAACACTCTGGCATTGGCGCCGGCGGCATGGCGCTCGCGGGCGCGAAGTTCGCCGAAGGCTCGGCCCTTGGCGCCATGTCGCGCACCAGCCGTCCGTTGAAGCCGTGGACCACTTATCATGGAATTCCAGCGCGCCGGATCGGCGAGCGCAGCCGCGAGTTGCTCGCCCTGGAGGAGGCGTTTCTCTCGTCGCTGAAGAAGGACGGTTGAGCGTTCCGGCCAGGTCCGCCTGAACGAAGGGCTTGAGCCACCACGCCGCACAGCACACGTTCTCTAACAGTGCAATCCGTGCGGCGGCGAACATAATCAAACGACGCCGCAACTCCGGAACGAAAATTTCAAGGCAACGTTCTCTCCGCACGCGGAGGAGCGTCAGTTGGCTAGTACTATTCTCATCACCGGTGGCGCCGGTTTCATCGGCGCGCACGCGGCCAGGGAACTTTTGGGCGCCGGGTATCGCGTCCGTGTTCTCGACAGTCTCGATGCGCAGGTTCACGGCGACGCTTCGCGGCCACCCTATCTTGATCCTGAGATCGAGTTGCTCGCCGCCGATGTCTGCGACCGCGAACGCGTGCGCGCCGCGCTCCGCGGCGTCGACATGGTCTGCCATTTCGCGGCCAAGGTCGGTGTCGGCCAGAGCATGTATGAAATCGCGCGGTACACCGAGTCGAACGAACTCGGCACCGCCGTTCTGCTGGAAGAGCTGACCAACGCCGGGATCGGCAAGCTTCTCGTCGCCTCTTCAATGAGCATCTACGGAGAGGGCTTGGCGCGGCTCGGTTCCCGCGTCGTCGATCCGCCGCAACGCTTGCTGGCGCAACTCAAGGCCGGCAAGTGGGAACTCGAGGCGCCGGATGGCACCATTCTGGAGCCGGTGCCGACGCCGGAAACCAAATCCCCCTCGCTCAGCTCCGTTTATGCGCTGAACAAATACGCACAGGAGCGTATGTGCCTCATCTGGGGGCAGGCATACGGCCGCCAGGTCACAGCCATGCGGTTCTTCAACGTCTACGGTCCCGATCAGGCGCTCTCTAACCCCTACACCGGCGTCCTCGCCATCTTCGGATCGCGGTTGCTGAACGGCCGGCCGCCGATGATCTTCGAGGATGGTCTGCAGCGCCGCGACTTCGTGCATGTGACGGACGTGGCGCGCGCCTGCCGGCTCGCGCTGGAAACCGATGCCGCCGCCGGGCAGGTGATCAACGTCGGCTCCGGGCAAAGCCGCAGCGTGCAGGACATCGCGGAGACTCTCGCCCGCGCCATGGGCCACAACGACATCGCGCCGCAGATCACCGGAAAATACCGGGCCGGCGATATCCGCCACTGTTTTGCCGACATCACGCTGGCCCGCACCCTGCTGGGTTTCGAACCGCAGGTGTCGTTCGAAAACGGCATCGCCGATCTTGTCGAATGGCTGCGGCAGCAGATCGCAATCGATGCTGTCGAGCAGGCGACAGAGGAACTTTCCCGCAGAGGACTTGTGGCATGACTCCGCCCGCCACACCGATCCGGCGTGAAGGGCATATCGTCATCACCGGCGGTGCAGGGTTCCTGGGCACCAACATCGCAGCAGCGCTGGCGGAGCGCGGCGAGGATATCCTCATTTTCGACAATCTCTCGCGCCTGCATGTGCGCGAGAATGTGAGCTGGATTCAGCAGCACCATGCGGCACGGATTTCGCTGCGCGTCGGCGATGTGCGCGATTCCGATGCTGTTGCCGATGCCGTGCGCGGCGCGCGGGCCGTCATCCATCTTGCGGCGCAGGTCGCGGTCACGACCAGCGTCGACGATCCGGTCGGCGATTTCGAGGTGAATGCGCGCGGCACATTGAATGTGCTCGAGGCTGTGCGGCGTCACACCGCGCAAGCCCCGCTTCTGTTTGCCTCGACCAACAAGGTCTATGGCAAGCTCCTGCCGATCGAGGCGCTGGAGCGAGAAGGTCTGCGCTACGTGCCCCGCGATCCGCAACAGGCGCAGGGCTTCGACGAGCGCACACCGCTCGCATTCTGCAGTCCCTATGGTTGTTCCAAAGGCGCGGCCGATCAGTACGTGCTCGATTACGCCCGCATCTACGCTCTGAAGACAGCCGTGTTCCGCATGAGCTGCCTCTACGGGCCGCACCAGTTCGGCAATGAAGATCAGGGCTGGGTGGCGCATTTTGTGATTTCGGCCCTGCGCGGCCAGCCGATCCTGATCTACGGCGACGGCTACCAGGTGCGCGATGTGCTGGAAGTCGGCGACGCCGTCTGCGCCTATCTGCTGGCCCTGGATGATATCGATGCCGTCTCCGGCGCGGTGTTCAATCTCGGCGGCGGCGCGGAGAACACGCTCAGTCTGCGCGAGTTGCTGGCTGCCATTGAGCGGATGGAAGGCCGCGCGCCCAACGTCTCCTTCCACGATTGGCGTCCCGGCGATCAGCCCTGGTATGTGTCGGACACGCGGGCCTTCACCCACGCCACGGATTGGCAGCCGCGCGTGGGTGTCGATGCCGGTTTGAAGCGGCTGCGGGATTGGCTGCTCGAATCCTCTGTTGCCCAGCAGACGCGGCGCGAGGCGGTCGCATGAGGATCGCCTTGGTCAATCCGCCATGGACGTTTCAGCACAGCATCTATTTCGGGTGCCGTGAGCCGCATCTGCCGCTGGAATACGGCAGCGCCAAGGTCTTGCTGGAAAGGGCAGGGCACGACGTCGAAATTTTCGATGGCCATCTGTTCGGTCTCAGCATGGCGCAGCTTGCGCAAGCCGTCGGCGCCTATCGACCGGAGATGACCGTAATCACGACGGCGCCGAGTTATCTTTTCTGGCGCTGCGCTCCGCCGGAACTGCGTGTTCCTCAATGCCTGCTGGAAACGCTCGACGACGTCGCGGGGCTGAAGGTCGCCGTCGGCCCGCACATGTCCACCACACCACGCGCAACGATGCAGAAGCTCGGCGTCGATATCGGCGTCCTCGGCGAATGCGAGGAAGCGCTTGTCGAAATCGCCAATGGCGCGCGTGCCATTGCCGGCACCGCCGAGCGCGATGAGGATGAGATTCGCATCCACGGCGGGCCGCGCGCGACGGAGTTCATCAACCTGCCGCTGCTCAACTGGGGCCGCGAGTGGACCGCACGCCATCATCATCACCACCACCGCTTTGACGCGCCGCCGGATGGGCCCGGCGCCGAAGTGGAAGCGTCGCGCGGTTGCCCCTACCACTGCACCTTCTGCGCCAAAGACAATTTTCGCGATGGATACCGCCGCCGCGATCTGAGTCCTCTGCTTGCGGAAATCGACGGACTGATTGCAAACGGCGTCACCTACATCTACTTCATCGACGAAATCTTCCTGCCGAACCGTCCGCTGCTCGAAGCCATTGCCGCGCGCGATGTCAAGTTCGGCGTTCAGACCCGCATCGACCTGTGGAAGCCCGACATGATTCGCCTGCTGGGAAAGGCGGGCTGCGTCTCCATCGAAGCGGGCGTCGAAAGCCTCACGCGCGCCGGCCGCGATGTGCTGGAGAAGCTCTGCCGCCTTTCAACGGATGAACTTGCGGACCGCCTGATCCTGGCGCGCGGGAATGTGCCCTTCGTGCAGGCGAACCTGATCGAAATGCCGGGCGATGACGAAGACCTGGTGGGTCAGTGGCGCGACAAGCTGCGCGGCCACGGCGTCTGGGCAAACGATCCGGTGCCGCTGTTCCCGTATCCGGGCTCTCCCGATTATCGGCGGCTGTGGGGAATGCCGGATGACGACGCGTGGGAACGCGCGGTCGATTACTACCTCGACCGCTACGGTCATTTCAGTGACATTCAGGAAGAGCAACCGCATCGCTTGGGGCAGCTCGAGCGGGCTCGGGCCGCATGAGCCCGCCCTCTCCATCCAAGGTGCTGATGACGGCCGATACCGTCGGCGGAGTCTGGACATTCGCCGTCGAACTCTGCGCCGGATTGGCGAAGTATGGCGTCGAGGTGACGCTGCTTTCGATGGGAGGTCTGCCGGACGAGTCGCAGCTTGCCGACGCAATGAAGCTGCCGAACCTTCGCCTGGTCTCCACGGCGCACCGGCTCGAATGGATGCGCGATTGCGAGAAGGACGTCATCGAATCCGGGCGGCTGCTTCTGCAACTTGCGCACGAATGGCGCCCCGACGTCGTGCATGTGAATGGCTACTACCATGCCGCTCTACCGTTCGAGGCGCCAATTGTGCTCACCGCCCACTCCTGCGTCGCCTCCTGGTGGCGCGCCTGCAGGGGCGAAGTCCTTCCGATCGAATGGCGGCGCTATATGCAATGGGTCTCGGCGGGCGTAAGTCGCGCCGATCTCGTCACCGCGCCCACGCAGGCATTCCTCGATCAGTTTCAGGCCATGCATGGTCGCGCCAGAGCCGCGCGCGCGATCTGGAACGGACGCAACGCATCGCTTTTCTCACCCGGCGTGAAACGCAACATGGTCTTGGCCGCCGGACGCCTGTGGGACGAAGCCAAGAACATTCCCCTGCTGTGCCGCGTCGCGGGGCAGCTGAACGTTCCCGTCGCTGTCGCCGGCGGCGACGTATCGCCGGACGGAACCACCGCGGAGCTTGCGAACGTCGTTTGGCTCGGTCGCCTGAGCCCCGCCGACATCGCGGCGCAAATGGCACAGGCTTCGGTGTTCGCGGCACCGGCCCGTTACGAACCGTTCGGATTGAGCATTCTGGAGGCCGCGCTCTCCGGCTGCGCGCTGGCGCTCGCCGACATCCCAACCTTGCGAGAGTTGTGGGATAGCGCTGCCGTGTTCATTTCGCCGGACGATGACGAAGGTTGGCTGTGTGCGTTGTCGCAGCTGACCGAGAATCCCGATCTCGCCTATGAATATGGGACCCGTGCGCGTGAGCGGGCCGCGCGGTATTCGGCCGAACAAATGACGGCGCATTATCTTGACGCCTATCCCGCCGTGTCCACTGCCCGCGCAACGCATCAGATTGTCGAGGCGGCAGCATGAAGATCGTCTGGTTCGTGCACGCCATTGCTTCTTGCTGGAACAACGGCAATGCGCATTTCCTGCGCGGACTTGGGCTCGCGCTGCAGAAGCTTGGGCACGATGTTGTTTTCTGTGAACCGCGCGACAGCTGGAGCGAAACCAATCTTCTGAACGATCATGGGCCGGAGGCCCTCGACTCGTTCCGCGTCGCGTTTCCGACTCTCAGGGCCGAGAAATACGATCCCGGCCACGCTGACCTCGAGGCGCTGACGCACCGCGCCGATCTTGTCATCGTGCACGAGTGGAACGAGCCGGCGCTCGTCAACGCGATCGGCGGCCTGCGCAAACGCGGCGGCCGTTTCACCTTGCTGTTCCAGGACACCCATCACCGCGCCGCCACCGCGCCGGCCGAAATGCGGAAGTTCGACCTGTCTGGTTACGACGGTGTGCTCGCCTTCGGCGAAGTCATCGCGGAGATTTACCGCGAGCGGGGCTGGAGCCACCGCGCCTGGACCTTGCATGAAGCAGCGGACGCCTCGGTCTTCTATCCGCGTCAGGCCGAGCGTGAATGTGATCTTGTCTGGATCGGAAACTGGGGGGATGAGGAGCGGTCCTCCGAACTGCGCGAATGCCTCATCGAACCGGCGCAGGCGCTCGATCTTCGCACACAGATCTATGGCGTACGCTATCCCGCCGCTGTCGTGCAGGAACTTGCCGAACGCGGCATTTCCTATGGCGGATGGCTCCCCAATCACGCGGTCCCACTCGCCTTCGCCAAGAGCCTGCTCACCGTCCATGTGCCGCGGCGACCTTATGCACAAGCGCTGCCCGGAATTCCCACCATTCGCGTGTTCGAGGCGCTGGCCTGCGGAATTCCATTGATCTGCGCACCCTGGGACGACAGCGAACAACTGTTCCCCGACGGCTGCTATCTCACCGCACGCGACGGCAACGAGATGCGGCAGCACATGCAGTCACTGCTCCACGATGCGGATTTGCGCCAGGCGCTCTGCAGCAAGGCTCTGGCGGCCGTTGCCGCGCGCCACACCTGCGATCATCGCGCGCACCAGCTGCTCGGCATTTGCGCGGCATTGAATTCGGCTGCGGCGAGGGAGGCGGCGTGATGCGGTTCGCATTTTTCGGATCCAGCCTCGTCTCCGCCTATTGGAACGGCGCCGCTACGTATTATCGCGGTCTGCTGAAGGCGCTCGCGGAACGCGGTCATCACATCCTGTTCTGCGAACCGGACGCCTTCGAACGGCAGGCACACCGCGACATCGCCGATCCAAAGTGGGCGCAGGTGCTGGTCTTCTCCGCCGATCCCGCCGGCATGGAGAAGGCGCTTACGGAAGCACGCGCCGCCGATGTCGTGGTGAAATTCAGCGGCGTCGGTGTGCTGGATGCCGAGCTTGAGCAGGCGGTGCTTGCCAATCGCGCGCCGCACCAGACGGTGCTGTTCTGGGACGTGGATGCACCGGCCACGCTCGATCGCATGCAGGCGGACGAACAGGATCATCTGCGGCCGCTCATTCCGCGCTTCGACGCCGTGTTCACCTACGGCGGCGGCGATTCCGTCATGCGCGGCTATGGCAGGTTCGGCGCGCGGCGGTGCGTTCCCGTCTACAATGCGCTGGACCCGGCGACGCATCATCCGGTTCCGACAGATGAACGCTTCGCCGTCGATCTCGCCTTTCTCGGCAATCGCCTGCCGGACCGTGAAGCCCGCGTGGAAGAGTTCTTCCTCGACGCCGCAGCGCGGCTGCCGCGGCACCGGTTCCTGATCGGCGGCAATGGCTGGCACGACAAAGAGATGCCACCGAACGTGATCGATGCCGGTCACGTCTATACGCGTGACCACAATGCGTTCAACTGCACACCGCTGGCGGTGCTGAACGTCAACCGCGAAAGCATGGCGCGCTATGGCGCCTCGCCGCCGACACGGATCTTCGAAGCGGCCGGCGCCGGCGCCTGCATCATCAGCGATGCATGGACGGGCATCGAGAAATTCCTCGAGCCGGGCAGCGAAATTCTCGTCGCCAACGCTGGCGCCGATGTTGCCGCCTATGTTGAAGCCTTGGATGAGGACACGGCGCGCCAAATAGGCAGTGCGGCGCGCAAACGCGTGCTGGCCGAGCACACCTATGCCCTGCGCGCGGCCGAAGTGGAATCGGTGCTCGAAGGCCGTAGCCAGCTGCGGGAGGCGGTGTGATGGCGAAGATCGTCATTCTCGGCCTCACCATCACGTCGTCGTGGGGCAACGGTCATGCGACGACGTATCGGGCCTTGGTGAAGGTGCTGGCGCAGCGCGGCCACGAAGTTCTATTCCTCGAGCGCGAGACGCCCTGGTATCGCGAGCACCGCGATCTGGCCGTTTCTTCATTTGCGCGCATCGCGCTCTACGACAGCGTGGCCGATCTGGAGCGGCGCTATGCGGCGGCGGTGAGGGAGGCGGACGCGATGATCGTGGGCTCGTTCGTTCCGGACGGCATCGAAGTCGGCCGGTGGGCGATCGCGACAGCGTCGAGTCCGGTCGCCTTCTACGACATCGATACGCCGGTCACTCTGGCGAAGCTCGCGCGCGACGAGTGCGACTATCTCTCGGCGGAGCTGATCGCCGCCTACGATCTCTATCTTTCCTTCACCGGTGGTCCGGTTCTCGATCTGCTGCAGGAGATGGGGAGCCCGCACGCGGCGGCGCTCTATTGTTCTGTCGACCCCGATTTGCATGCCCCGGTGGCAACGCCGCGCAAGTGGGAAATCGGTTATCTCGGCACCTATTCACCGGATCGGCAGATTGGTCTCGAACGCATGCTGCTCAACGTGGCGACTGCCCTGCCGGCCAGCTATTTCGTCGTGGCGGGCGCGCAGTATCCGCAGATGGTGACGTGGCCGGAGAATGTGCTGCACATCGAGCATCTACCGCCAACCAAGCATCCGGCATTCTACTGCGCGCAACGCTTCACACTGAATATCACGCGCGATGACATGAAGGCGCTCGGCTTCTCGCCCAGCGTGAGGCTGTTCGAAGCGGCGGCGTGCGGCGTTCCCATCCTCAGCGACAGCTGGCCGGGCCTCGACACCATCTTCGACATCGGCTCCGAGATTCTCGCTGCCGACGGTACCGAGGACGTGCTGCGAGTTCTGCGGAATACCAGTCCCGCCGCACGAGCGGGTATTGCCGCCGCGGCCCGCGCGCGCGTTCTCAAAGAACATACAGCCTCACATCGTGCGTCCGAGCTCGAAAATCTTCTCGATCTGTGCGCGCGAAGATCCCGTTCATCTCGTCAATCAAAAGGGGCGCTGGTCACATCATGAAAGGAGTTGTGGTTTCACAATGAAGCGCATTCTGATTGCCGGCGGGGCTGGATTCCTGGGCTCACATCTGTGCGAGCGCCTGGTCGGGCGGGGGCACGCGATTGTTTGTGTCGACAACTTCCTCACAGGCCGCCGTGCCAACATTTCCCACCTGCTTTCGCACCCCCGCTTCCGGTTTGTGGAGCACGACATCACGCGTCCTTTGTCGGTATCAGGGCGCGTGGACGAAATCTACAACCTAGCCTGTCCGGCCTCGCCGCCGCACTACCAGCGAGACCCCCGCTACACCGTGATGGTGAACGTGCTGGGGATGGCCAACCTGCTTGACCTCGCAAAACTCAAGAAGGCGCGGCTGCTTCAGGCATCCACCAGCGAAGTCTATGGCGATCCGCTCAATGAAGAGCAGGTGGAGTCCGACTGGGGCAACGTGAACTGCACGGGCCCGCGCGCCTGCTATGACGAAGGAAAGCGCTGTGCCGAGTCTCTGCTGTTCGACGCACGGCGGCTCTACGATCAGCCCGTGAAGGTGGCGCGGATCTTCAACACCTACGGGCCGCGCATGGACGAGAACGACGGCCGCATCATCTCCAATTTCATCACCCAGGGGCTGAACGAGCAGCCGATGACCGTGTACGGCGACGGCTCCCAGACCCGCTCGTTCTGCTACGTGGACGACATGGTGGACGGTCTCATCCGGCTGATGGAGTCGCCACCGAACGTCACCGGTCCGGTCAACCTCGGCAATCCCGAGGAGCTGTCGGTCCTGCGCGTCGCCCATCGCGTGGCGGCGCTCTTGAACATCGAGCCCAACATCATCTTTCTGCCGCTGCCGATCGACGATCCGCGGCGGCGAAGGCCCAACATCGCCCGTGCCCAGGCGGTGCTCGGTTGGAAGCCGACGACGCCGTTGGACACTGGCCTGGCTTGCACGATCGCCTATTTCCGGAGCAGCCTGATCGACGAGGTCGGAGTGCTGAAGGCACCAGAGCGCGGGAAAGTCGTTTCGATCGAAGTTGCGCGCGCCGCTCGCGCGTAAAGGAGGAGGCGCGCGCCCTTGCCTCAACTCGTCGCCGCGAGCGATCCCTCCGCCGGGGCGCAGAGATATGCGTAACGGCGCACCATGCTTGCGCAGAACCCGGCAAATTCCTGCGGCACCAGCGGCGCGCTGGTGTGGTGCGGGACGATGCCGCGATGTTCCGGCGTGAAGCAGAAGGTGACCGTGACCTCGAATTCCGCCAACGCGTCCATCTGCCGGTCGAACCAGGAAAGCGCGTTGGGGCGGAAGCTGTCCGCCCAGGACAACCCCGTTCGCAGATGGCGCACGCCGAGCCGGCGCATCCAACGCACCGCCTCGTCAAGCCGGGGGTCTTCGAAATGAAACCACTGGCAGAGACCGAGCGCCGGCGTCAGCTCCGCGAAAACGGGCAGCGACTGCTTGGGTGTGCCGTCTTCGCGCAACAGGCCCATGTAAAAGTGCCGGTAATAGGATGAGCCCTCCGCTTCCTTGTGGCGTGTCGTAGCGCCCCAGGCCTGCGGCAGATCGTAAAGGCTGTACCAATGGATGCGCGGCGATTTCCCGCGCAGCAATTCCGCCGTGCGCCGTAACCCCCAGGCCTGCACTTCCTCTGCGCCGAAGCTCGACACGCCGACTTCCGTCACCCAGACAGGCAGGTGGGTGACGGCTTGGATTTCGTCGAGCTTCACCGGCCACTCGTCCATGCGCCAGAGATTCCAGTCCAGCGGAAAGCCGTGCACGGCGACCACATCCACATTGTCGAGCACGCCTTTGGCGGCGAGGTTCTGCACGAACAGCGGATCAATGGGCGACATCCCGCCCAGCACGCGCGTCAGGCCGGGGACCTCCGCTGCAATTGCCTGGCTGGCGACATTGCACATCTCGGCGAAGCGCGACCAATCCGGATCGATCTCCGGATCCCAATGGGATTTGTTGTTGGGCTCGTTCCAGATCATCGCCGCTTCGATCATCCGCGACGCCCTCTTGCGGGGTAGGCGGCGCCGAAGCCGAACGGCGGCTCGATAGGCCTGCAGAGATAGACTTCGTCTTCCGGGTGGGCCGTGATTTCGAAGCCGGCGCTGCGCAGCATGGCTTCCGCGCAGGCCCGGTTCGGCACCCACCAGTTGGTGGGGTCGCCGGCATAGCGATGCTCGATGAAATGGAGCTTGGGGAATTCAAGCTGATCGAACGCGTCCTTGTCCCAGAAATCGTAATCCTCCGCGAATTCTCCCGCCGCGGCGCTGCCACGCTGCATGGATTGGAACACCAGCAGTTCGCCCACCACGTGCTCGCGGATCAGATCAAGCGCCAGCAGCGGATGGCGCAGGTGATAGAGCACGCCCATGAAGATGACGATGTCGAATCTCTCGCCGAGCGCACCGACGTCGTAGACGGACAGTTCCCGGAACTCGATGTCTAGGCTGTTCACCTCCGCCGCGAAGCGCGCCTGCCGCAGGTAATCCTCGTCGCTGTCGACGCCGAGAACGCGGGCCGCGCCGCGCCGCTTCATCTCCATCGAATAGAAGCCGGCGTTGCAGCCGATATCGAGCACGCTCTTGCCGCGCAAATCCTGCGGCAGCGCGGTACAGAATCGTCGCCATTTGACGGCCGGATAGTCGCCCAGGAAATGCTCCGGCGCCGTTGGCACGCCATTCAGATCGAGATTGTGAAACCACGGCCCGAGCTCTTTGACCTGCGCCTGAATCTGCTCGCGGGAGAGCGCACTCACGAGCGACTCCGGTGTATGCCGTCGCGAAATCCGATCGATTTCATGTTACCGCAGGTTCAAACATGGTTCCCGGACGCCGGGGCTGTTGCAGATCGAGCATGGCGACACTGGCGAGCGGCACGTCGATCATCTGCCAGGCGTCCGGCTCGAGCCCCGCTCGTTGCAGCCGAATAGTGCGAACGATTTCCGCATGGGTGACCATGGCGATGGTCCGCCCCGGATATCGCCGGCTCACCGCATCCAAGTGCCAGAGAATGCGCATGCGCGCCTCCGCAATTGTTTCGCCGCCGGGCGGCCGCGTGCGGCTCCGCTTCACGTTCCAGGCGCGCCATTTGGCATCGGATTCCAGGTCGGCGAACGTCCTGCCGGTCCACGCACCGAAATCCATCTCGTCCAGCGCCGGCTCGACCACCACCGGCAGATCGAATCTGGTGGCCAAAGCTTCGGCGGTCTCGATGCAGCGCAGACGCGGACTGGACTGGAGGCAGTCGATTGGCTCCTCGGCCAACAGATCCGCTACCCGCTCGGCTTGCTCACGGCCGAGATCCGAAAGATGAACGGCGTTGTCGTCGCGTCCCACCAAGGTTGTGCCCGCCAAGGGATGATCGGCATGCCGGATGAGCAGGATCCTACACACAATCAATGTTCCGTCCGGCTGCGCCCGTCGATGAACTCAAGGGTGCGCTGGCGGGCTTCGTCGTCGGTGAACTGCTGCGGCGGAGACTTCATGAAGTAGCTCGAAGGCCCGATCAGCGCACCGCCGATGCGGCGGTCCAGCGCCAGCTTGGCGCAGCGAACGGCATCGATCACCACGCCGGCCGAGTTCGGCGAGTCCCACACCTCCAGTTTCAATTCGAGGCTCAGCGGCACGCCGCCGAAGGCGGTGCCTTCCAAGCGGATATAGGCATTCTTGCGGTCCGCCAGCCATGGGATGTGGTCGCTCGGCCCGATATGGATGTTCTCGGGGGCGAGTGGAATATCGAGCTGGCTGTTCACCGCCCGTGTCTTGGAAATCTTCTTCGATTGCAGCCGCTCGCGCTCCAGCATGTTGAGGAAATCCGAATTGCCGCCGAAGTTCAGCTGATAGGTGCGGTCCACCCGCACGCCGCGCTCGCGAAACAGGTTCGTCAGGATACGATGGACGATGGTGGCGCCGACCTGGCTCTTGATGTCGTCGCCAACGAGCGGCAGCCCGCGTTCTGCGAAGCGCGCCCGCCATGTCTCGTTCGAGGCGATGAACACAGGTATGCAATTGACAAAGGCGCAGCCCGCCTCGAGCGCACGCTCGGCATAGAACTCGGT
>DASYBT010000172.1:0-14590 GCA_036500585.1 Rhizomicrobium sp. | reverse complement strand
CACCAGCGCAACAAGTTCGCCCGGCCGGAGTGTGAGGCCGACATCGCGAAACACTTCGAGCGTGGCATCGCCCTGGCTGTAGGTGCGCGCGACGTGATCGAGACGAAGTGCCGCTTCACTCATAACGCAGCGCCTCCACCGGATCGAGCCGCGCCGCCCGCCAGCTGGGATACAACGTCGCCAGGAACGACAGGGCCAGCGCCAGCCCCACCACGAAGGTGACTTCGCCCGCATCCATTTCGGCGGGAATGCGGCTCAGGAAATAGATCGTGGGATCGAACAGAGTTACCCCAAGCAGCGACGACAACGCCTGCCGGATGTCCTCGATGTAGGTGCAGAACACCACGCCGATGACGAATCCGAGCAACGTGCCCGTCACGCCGATGCTGGCGCCGGCGATGAAGAACACACGCATGATGGCGCCGCGCGAGGCGCCCATGGTGCGCAGGATGGCGATGTCGCCGGCCTTGTCCTTCACCAGCATGATTAGGCCGGAGATGATGTTCAGCGCCGCCACCAGCACGATGAGCGCCAGGATCAGCGCCATCACATTGCGTTCCACTTCGAGCGCGCCGAACAGGCTCGACTGCATGTCCTGCCAGGTGATCACGCGCGAATACGGGCCGGCCGCGCTGGCAAGCGGACCGATCATGTTGTTGATCTGATCCGGATCCTTGACCATGACCTCCAGGCCGCTCACCCGGTTGTCCGTGTTGAAATAGAGCTGTGCCTCTTCGAGCGGCATGAAGACGAATGTCTGGTCGTATTCGCTCATGCCGATGCGGAAGGTGCCGGCGATGGTGTAGCTCTTCACCCGCGGCGTGGTGCCGAACGGCGTGACGTTGCCGCGCGGCGCGATGAGCGTGATCTGCCGGCCGGCAGCAAGCCTGAGCTTCTCGGCCAAGCGCGCGCCGACGATGACCGCATCGCCACCCTGAAAACGGGCCAGCGCGCCTTTCGACAGGGATTTCGAAACGATGCTGAGCGTGCGCAAATCCTGTTGCCGCATGCCGCGCACCAGGACGCCGCCGTTCAGCCCATTGGCGCTCGCCATCACCTGCCCGTCGACCACCGGCGCCACGCGAGCGACACCCGGCACTACGCGAATTTTCGCCGCCACCGCATCGTAGTCTTGCATGTTGCCGTACAGGCTCTGGATTTCGGCATGGCCCTGCAGGCCGAGGATGCGCGACAGCAGCTCGTGGCGGAATCCGTTCATCACCGCGAGCACGATGATGAGTGCGGCCACGCCCAGCGCGATGCCGATCAGCGACAGAACGGAGATGACGGAGACGTAACCCTCGCGCCGCGATGGCTTGATGTAGCGCATCGCGATCATCCACTCGAAGGCGGCGAATGGGGCCGTGCCGCGGCGGGGGCCGGTTCCGCGCGGCTGCTTGACGCCGGAGGCAAGCTCCATCCGCGCCGACAGATTTCCCGATTCCGCGCGCCGCTCGGTCATATCTGAACGACCTCCCCCTCGTGGGGAGGTCGAAATGCTGAGCGAAGCGAAGCATTTCGGATGGGGGGGAAGTTAGTGCACGTCCGCCTCCCACCCGGCTCGCCTTTGGCTCGCCGACCTCCCCACAAGGGGGAGGTAATGCGTGAGGATTCGTTCACGGCGCTGCAAACCTGCGCAAGAGAGCCTCGGTTGTCATCTCCTCCCGCGCGCCGGTGGCGCGGTTCTTGACCTCCACGACACCCTTTTCCAGCCCGCGTGGGCCGACGATGACCTGCCACGGAATGCCGATCAGGTCCTGGGTGGCGAACTTGGCGCCGGGACGATCGTCGGTGTCGTCGTAGAGCACATCCTTCCCGGCAGCCATCAATTTCGCGTAAAGCTCTTCGCAGGCCGCATCGGTCTTCGCATCGCCTGCCTTGAGATTCATTACCGCGACATCGAACGGCGCCACCGGCTCCGGCCAGATGATGCCGGCATCGTCGTGGCTCGCCTCGATAATGGCGCCCACCAGCCGCGACACGCCGATGCCATAGGAGCCGCCTTCGATCGGCACTTCCTTGCCGTCGGGCCCCGCCACCACCGCCTTCATCGGCAAGGAATATTTCGTGCCGAAGTAGAAGATCTGGCCGACCTCGATACCGCGCGCGGATACCCGCTTGTCTTCCGGCACCTCGGATTCGAACCGCGCATGGTCGTGCACATCTGACGTCGCGGCATACAAATTCGTGCGCTGCTGCACGACGGGTTCGAGGTCGATGTCGAAATCCACATTCTCATCCGGCACCGGCATGTCGAGCAGGTCCTTGTGGCAGAACACCTGGCTTTCGCCGGTCTCGGCCAGAACGATGAATTCGTGGCTGAGATCGCCGCCGATCGGTCCCGTCTCCGCCCGCATGGGAATGGTGGTCAGCCCCATGCGCATGAAGGCGCGTAAGTATGCGACATACATCCGGTTGTACGAACGCCGCGCCGCATCCTTGTCGAGATCGAACGAGTACGCGTCCTTCATCAGGAATTCGCGGCCACGCATGACGCCGAACCGCGGACGCACCTCGTCGCGGAATTTCCACTGGATGTGATAGAGGTTCAGCGGCAGCGCCTTGTACGACCGCACATAGGCGCGGAAGATCTCCGTCACCATGTCTTCGTTGGTGGGGCCATACAGCAGCTCGCGTTCGTGGCGGTCCTTGATGCGCAGCATCTCGGGCCCATACGCCTCGTAACGGCCGGTTTCCTTCCATAGGTCGGACGGCTGCAAGGTCGGCATGAGGATTTCGATGGCGCCGGCGCGGTTCATCTCCTCGCGCACGATCTGCTCGATCTTTTTCAGCACGCGAAAGCCGATCGGCAGCCAGGCGTAGATGCCGGCCGCCTCCTGGCGAACCAGCCCGGCGCGCAGCATCAACCGGTGGGAGACGATCTGCGCCTCGGCGGGCGTCTCCTTGAGCGTCGGCAGGAAATAGCGGGACAGGCGCATGATTCGGCGATTCCATAGGGCGCGGGACCGTCTTCATACGGAAGCCGCATCCCCAGAGCAAATCTGCGCTTGCCCTTGAATTGAGCGCGTCATGACGCAAACTGGACGCTGGGAAGGGCCATATGAGAAGACCTGGCACTCCGTTGATCGTTGTCGGGCTTCTGCTCTCTCTTGTGCCGGCGACCTTCGCACCGGTCGGCGCTTGGGGGCGCGAGCTCAGCGGATTTCCGCTCATCGGGACCGAACTCCTCTGGTGGGTGCTGGTCGCGGCGACTCTGCTCTACGTCGCTTTCGTCGAACGTCGCCCGTTCTCGTCCATTGGATTCCGAAGACCCCGCATTCTCGACATCGTGGTCGCTGTCATCACCGGCGTCCTCATGGTGGTGGGAATCGTGCTGATCTATTTCCATCTGTTCCCGGCGCTCGGCCTGCACATGAACGACGGCGAGATGGGCAAGCTGATGAACACGCCGTACTGGTATCGCGTGCTGCTGGTGACGCGCGCTGCGGTGGCCGAAGAGACGCTGTTCCGCGGCTACCCGCTCGAACGTCTGCAGGAATGGACTGGAAGCCGCTGGCTTGCCGCCATTGTCACCTGGGCGGCATTCACCTACGCGCATCTTTCCGGCTGGGGCGCGGCGCAATTGATCGTCGCCGGATTCGGCGGCGTCCTGCTGACTGCTCTATATGTTTGGCGGCGCAATCTGTGGGCGAACATGCTCGCCCACTGGATTGCCGACGGCGCCGGCTTTCTCCTGCCGCATTGATCCGCCATCAGCGGCCGACAGGTGTCATCCCGGCAAACGCGACCCGCGGGCCCATATCGTCGATCACCGACTTCAGATCGACATCCGCCAGCTGCACCTGCCTCTGATCCTTGTGCTCCAGCTCGGCCAGGGTGAGGCCGGTGTTCGCCATCGCGTCGGGATCGATCTTGTCGCGATAGACCTGCTCGGCCTTGTACCAGCGCTGCTTGTCGTCGCCATCCTTGCAGGTGGACGCTTCCTCCCCCGTCGCGCCCCAGCGATGCTCAACGCAATCGTATGGGTCGAACGACATCAGGTAGAGCCTGTCGACCAGTTGGTCGAACGTCAGCGACACCGGCTCCTGCGCCGAATTGAGGTAGGTGATGCTGCACGTCCGGGTCTCGTCATTGTACACGCGCTCGAGGTCTGCCTTGAGGTCGAGGCCGTCATAGACGATGCGGGGATCGCGGTTGCGCCACAGCTCCAGCATCTCCGCCAGGTCCTTGCGCGATTGCGCGAAGATGGCCTTGATGCGCGCATCGCGCTTCGGTGTGGCGTAGGATTCCCAGGTCGTGTCCGCCTGCGCGTAGATGTTTTCCGGCAAGGTGGAAGGGTGCGGCTTGCCGGAAATTCCGTTCTCCGTCGCCTGCTGCACGCTGGCCGCGCGGTCCCTGAACTCCTTGCAGAGGTTGCGCATCGTCAGCTTGAATTCGTAGATCGGGTTGAAGCTCATCTCGCCGCCCGACACCGCCACGCGGACATATTCGTAGTAGCCGAGATCGACACCGTTGTAATCCCAGCGCGCGTCCTTCAGATCGCCGGACGGATTGGCTTTCGTCCCCTGGTACTGTTCCAGCGAGTAGTTCGGGATGTCCGTATTGTGCGCCAGCTCGATATGGCCGCCGATCAGATCGCCGGCTTGGTCGCGCCTGGCGCCGGCCAACACCTGCGGCCGCCACCCCTTGAATCCGCCGCCGAGCTTCACCGGCGGCTGGCCGAATTGCGCGCCATACACATCGCGCGAAACCGAGAAATCCGGGCTCGCTCCCATGTAATGAATCCGCCCATCGGAATCGACGCGATAGACGATCGCCGCATGGCCGTTCACGTCATAGAGCACTGTGCCGGGATGGATTGTCTGTGGGTTGATCTTCGGCGAGTAGAAATCCGGCAAGACGCCTTTGTCTTCATCGGCCGGCTGGCGATAGGTGGCCGACGATACGGAACCCAGCACGGCATACATGGCCGCAGGACCATCGATCCCCTCGCCGCGATCCACGAAATCGTGCCGTGCGACGGCATGATTGCCGTTTTTCGAGAAGCGCAAATCGGAGCCGCTGCCGGACACGCCGCTTACGAAGCTGAACGGCAGCCCGTTTTTCCATGCGTAATAGGCGCGCAGGAAATACACGAATTTTGCGCAATCGGCGTCGACATCCATTCCGACCGGATCGGTATCGGCATAGGGATTGGCGTCGCTGCGCATACAGCTTTCCGTCGAGCTGCAATTGCTGTCGCCGATCGACTGAACGAACTTGCCGAAACCTGCTTCGTCGGCTTGAGTCCAATGATCTTTGGCAATGTGCCAGCGGTAGCTCGGCTGAGCGTCAGCGGATGACACAACAGCAGACGAAGCGAGGAGCAACGCTCCCAATGCAACAGACATCGCACGCACAGCACACACCTTTGAGCAACTGCCGCACGAGTGAACGCATCAAACGACGCGCGGTTTAATTCGCATCGGTTAAGACGCTGCCATGTCCAATGAGCATATCGTTTGCCGGTTTACGCGCGGTTAACCATACCCACGCTCCGGCCTTTTCGGCTTGGCGAAACTCAAACGCTGCGATTCGCGTTATGAAGGCCGGGTGGCGGCGATCGATGATGTTTGCCGCAATCGTTGCGACAAGCGCGTATCGTCGCGCCTAATGCCCTACTGCGGCCATGCCTTGGAACGGCACCTGGTCGCCCATATTCTCGATAAGCAATTTCACGTCCAGGGGCGTTGCAGAGTCCTGCGCGGCGCTTTTTGCCTCATCTCTGAGCTCAGCGAGCGCGACACCAGTGCGCTCACTCGGCGTCGGCGCGATTTCATTCCGCAAAGGCTGTTCCGCCTCGTACCATTTCCGCTTTTCGCTGCCGTCGCCGCAAGCGGCCAGTTCGTCGCCTTCGGCGCCCCAGCGCAGCTCGACGCAATTGTATGGATCGAACGACATCCGCGACATGCGATGGATCATGTCATCCAAGCTCATCGAAATCGACTTCTTATCAGAGCTCAAATATGTGACCGTACAGGCGTTGCTCTCTTCCTTGTACGCGGCATCAAGATCCTGCTTGAGAAACGTGCCGTCATAGACAATGCGTGGGTCGCGGGCGATCCACATCTGGATCATCTGCGCCATGTCGTTGTCAAATTGGGCGAGGGTTGCGCGCAGACGGGAATCGCGCGACGCGGTGGCGTAGGTTTCCCATTCCTGGTTGTCCGGACCGTAGATGTCGTTCGGCAGCCGGTCGGGATGCGGCTTGTTCACGATGCCGTCGTGGATCGCGAGATCGACAGCTTGCGCCCGGTCGTGAAAATCGCCGCACAGTGTCTGCATCGTGGCCTTGAGCTCATAGATCGGATTGTAAGTCATGCGGCCGCCGGACATCGCCGCGCGGACATACTCGTAGAAGCCGAGCTTGATGCCCTTGTAGCGGAAGGTGGCCTTTTTCGGATCGTCGGCAGGCGTGGCGCCGGTGCCGACATACTGTGCCAGCGAATAATCCGGAATTTGGCTGTTCGGCGCGAGGACCATGTGGCCGCCGAGCAGATGCCCTCGGGCATCGCGGTGCGCGCCGATCAGCTGCAGCGGCCGCCAGTTCTTGAAGCCGCCGCCCAGCCGCATCGGTTCCTGGCCGAAGTGCGCGCCATAGACGCCGTGGGTGATGGTGAAATCGGGATGGGCATCCATGTAGTAGATGCGGCCATCCGCATCCACCTTGTACACGACGGCCACATGGCCGGTCGCGTCGTACAGCATGGTGCCAGGATGAATGCTGCGCGGCTGAATGGCCGGCGAATACGTATCGGAAGGCAGGCCGCGGCTGTCGGACGCATCCATGCGGTCCGTGCCGGTGAACACCGCCGCCAGCATGATCTTGATCTCCGCCGGTGCGTTGGAGCCATTGCCGGTGTCGACGATGTCATGGCGCGAAACGACGTGGTTGGGCGTGCTCGTGTAGCGCAGGTCGCCGCCCTCGCCCGCGATCTTGTTCACGTAACCGAACGGCAGCCCGTTCTTCCAGGCGTAGTAGGTGCGCAGCAAATAAGGCCATTTGGCGCAATCCACCTTGACGTCGACGTAAGGCTGATCGGTGTTCCGATAGGGATTGGCATCCGTGCGCAGGCAGCTTTCCGCCGACGTGCAATTCGTCTCGCCGATGGCCGTGACGAACTTCTCGAAGCCCTGCTCGTCAGCAGCGGACCAGTGGTCTTTCACGATGCGCCACGGACTCGCCTGTGACGGCGCGGCGGCGAACACAATCAATGCGGCTAGGATCAGCGCGAAGCGGCCCATGACACCCCTCGTTTTGAGGGCGCACGCATCGCGGGATGTGGGCGTTAAGTCAAGCGCTGTTCGGCAGATCAGGACGCAATATTGGCAAGCAGGTTCGCGATAATTGGTGCACCAACGCAATAAGCCAGCGCAACAAGGGCGAAAGCGATCAAAAGTCTATGTGACCGCAGCCCTCGCGGCTGGGAATCGTGATGGAAGGTTTCCAACGCCATTTGGCGCACTCAAATGATCTCTCTGGAACCTGTAACGCGTAGACGTTAATTTGGCTCCAACACGACGCCACGGCGCCGGCACGGCATTATCCTTGCAGTCTGCTTTTCGGCCCCGATGAGCGGCTTCCCCGTCAGAGCTGCAGAATGTGCGCCGCAATCAAGGCGTAAAAGATCAGCCACAACGGCACCGCGATCCCCGTCGCCCAAGCCATTTTCCTGAGAAGCTGTGGGCTGTTCGGCGCGCCGGTGTCCGGGTCAACCTCGCCCAGACCCATCGGAAACAGACAGAACAATGCGAGGAACCAGATGCTCGCGAACGCACTGAGCAGCACGGCCCAATGGACGATGAGAAACGTCACGCCTGCTCCAGCTCGATCAAGGTGCCGGCGAAGTCCTTGGGATGCAGGAAGATGACCGGCTTACCGTGCGCGCCGGTGCGCGGCTCGCCGGAGCCGGTGATGGTTGCGCCCGCGGCTTTCATCCGATCGCGCGCGGCGGTGATGTCGTCCACCTCGTAGCAGACGTGATGCATGCCGCCGGCCGGGTTCTTCTCGAGGAATTTGGCAATCGGCGAGTTCTCGCCCAGCGGTTCCAGCAGCTCGACCTTGGTGTTCGGCAATTCGACGAACACGGTGGTGACGCCATGCTCCGGCAGTGGCACCGGCTCTGAGACCTTTGCCCCTAGAGTTCCGCGATAGACCTCGGCCGCCTTTTTCACGTCCTTCGTCGCAATGGCCACGTGGTTCAGCCGCCCGATCATGATGCGCTCCGCGCAGGTACCGGCAGTCAAATATCAGGGCGTGAACTCGAACACCACGCCGCAGTTGCACGAGCTGTCGCCGCCCGCGTAGGTCGTGCCATAGAATTTGCCGTCTGGCGCGCGAATCAACCCGCCTATCGGGTCCGAGCCATCGGCGATGTTTGGCTCGCTGCAGAAAGTGTAAACGACAGACTCGCTCCACTTGCCGCCGCCCTGCGGCAGAAGTTGGTAGATGACCCCGCAATTGTCACCGAATGCGGCTTCCCCGCCGGCTTGAGTCGTGCCGAACAAGTTGCCGGTTGAGTCAAAGACAGGATTTGCCCACGGACCCGTTCCATCCGGTCCTCCCCCCGTAAACTCATACAGCACATTCAGAGTCCACGCGCCACCCGATGGCGAGAGCTCGTAGACGGCACCATGAGCGGCCAATCCGCCGGCGAATTCCGTGCCAAAAAGATTGCCGGAGGCATCGAGCGTCACCCCGCCTTCAAGTTCGCCGCCCTCCTCCGACGTGAATTCGTGGAGTTTGCTGAAGGCCCACTTCCCGCGGCCCACGGGAGTCAATTCGAACACGACGCCGTCACTGTCCGCGCCGCCGAACATCGTGGTGCCATACAAATTGCCGGCAGGATCGAGCGCCAGCGCGCCGTAGCCGGGCGCAGACCCGTCACTGCCGCAGAAATCATGGATGTCCTGTTCCTTCCAGCTTCCATTGCTCCGCTTCAGCCGAAAGACGCTGCCGTAATTGTTGCCGCCGCATGCGTCATCAAGAGCCGTGGTTCCGAAGAACTGATCTTTGCCATCGAACGTGAAGCTGGCCAGGGGACCTGCAAATTGCGAGCCCTGCGAGGGCGCGGGGAATGAATACAGGACCGTCTCGGTCCATGGGCCACTCTTGGTGGGGCTCAACTCGTAGACAACGCCGCAGCCGACAACGCCGAAGAAGTTGCACTGGCCCGTACCGCCGAGTTCTGTGCCGCCATAAAGGTTTCCTTTGTTGTCGAACACGAGGCCGCCAAGCGGGCCATTGCCATCATTGCCACAGGCAAAATTATAGAGCGTCGTTTCTTTCCATGTTCCGCTGCGTGTCTTATGCAGCCTGTAAACCATGCCGCAGCCACCGCGGCCGCCAGCCGAGGCTGTCCCATACAAATTGCCTTTGTCGTCCATGACTGGAACGGCTTGCGGATTGGCGCCATCGCCGGCTGGAAATCCACGGAATGCGTAGAGAATTTTCATTGTCCCCGCATTTGCGGCGCTCGCAACCGCTGCGGCTGCCGCGAAGGCGGCACACGCAATGGCGATGCGAGCCGCATGGCTCGCGATCATGACACTCCTCCCAATCGCGGCCTCGCACGGGCCACATGCAATTTTACCGGCTTCCCCAAGGCAGGACGTTTCGCACCGGCGGAAAATTCCCGCGCAGATCAGATGTAGGCAATCTCCACCCGCGTGACCGGTCTTTTGCCCCAGGCATCGGACGCGGCGCGGCGCGCCGCGCGGCGGACCTGCTCCTTCAGCTCCTCCTCGTCGCCGCGCTTTGGATTGTAGCGGCGGGTGGTTTCACTGACCGCATCGCGAACCGGCTGGTGAACCGCCTCGGGAATGCCTTCGAGCAGGATCGCCGCATCGGCGGCGATGCGGCCCCGCTGGTCGAGAACGAGGGTGATGGCGATGAGGCCCGCGAATGCCATGGCCCGGCGGTTGCGCGTGAAGCCCTCGCCTTCCGGCACGCGAATGCGACCATCTAGAAAAATGCGGCCCGAGGGCACTTCATCGACGATCTGGGCGCGGCCAGGCGCCAGACGCAGCAGCTGACCGTTCTCGATCACCACCGCCTGCGGCACCTGCAGCAATTTCGCCAGCCGCGCATGCTCCGCCATATGGCGCATTTCGCCATGCACCGGCACGGCCACTTGCGGCCGCACCCAGCGATACATCTCCGTCAGTTCGTCGCGCGCCGGATGGCCGGAGACATGAACGAAATGGTCTTCGACCGTCAGCACCTCTACGCCCAGCTCGGCCAGCTTGTTGTGCAGCGCGTGGATGCCGAGTTCGTTTCCCGGAATGATGCGCGAGGAGAAGATCACGCTGTCGCCCGGCCCAAGGCTGACGGTCGGATGATCGCCGGCGGCAATGCGCGAGAGTGCGGCGCGCGGCTCGCCCTGGCTGCCGGTGCAGAGATAAAGGATGCGGTTCGACGGAAGCTGCGCGGCTTCTTCTTCTTTCAACACACGCGGGAAATCCTTCAGGTACCCGGTATCGCGTGCGGCGTTGACGATACGATGCATCGAGCGGCCGACCAGCGCCACCTCGCGGCCGTGTGCGCGCGCGGCCTTCGCAATGGTGTCGAGCCGCGCGACGTTCGAAGCAAAGCCGGTAACGGCGACGCGACCCTTCAAAGTGCCGATCAGATCGGTGAGTGCGGTGCGCACATCCGCTTCCGAGCCGGAGTGTCCCTGCACCAGCGCGTTGGTGGAATCGCAGACCAGCGCCAGTGCGCCCGCATCGCCGAGCTTGCGGAAGGCGTTCGCGTCCGTCGTTTCGCCGACCAGCGGATCGGGATCGATTTTCCAGTCTCCGGTGTGGACCACGACTCCCAGCTTCGTGCGGATGGCGAGCGCATTCGGTTCGGGGATGGAATGCGTGATCGACATAAAATCGATGGCGAATGGGCCGATGTCGAGATGCCCGCCGAGCGGCACGATGTTCACCCGCACCCGATCGGTGAGGCCCGCTTCGAACAATTTGTCCTCGATCAGTCGCGCCGTGAATGGCGTCGCGTAAAGCGGGCAGCGCAGCTCCGGCCACAGATGGCCGATCGCTCCGATGTGATCCTCGTGCGCGTGGGTAAGCACGATGGCGAGAACGTCCTCGCGCTGCTCGGCCAGCCAGCGGATGTCCGGCATGATGATGTCGATGCCGGGCGTCTCCGTTTCGCGGCCGAACAGCACGCCGCAATCGACGACGATCCACTTGCGCTCGTCCGGCGGACCGAAGCCATAGGCGTTGAAGTTCATGCCGATCTCGCCCGCGCCGCCGAGCGGCAGCAGCACCAATTCGTCCTGCGATTGGAGACTCAAGCGAGCGGCTTCCCGCACTTCGACGCGTTTTTCGCATGAATGAGGATGAGGCCGCGGATGGTGAGGTCGGGGTCCAAATGATCGATCACGTTGGTCTGCCTGTAGAAAAGATTGGCGAGGCCGCCGGTTCCGATGACGGTCATCGCTTCGCCGAATTCCTCTTTGATGCGCGCCACCAGCCCTTCTATCAGGCCGAGATAGCCCCAATAGAGCCCGGACTGCATGGCAGGCACCGTATCCTTGCCGATCACCGCCTGGGTGCGCTGGACGGCCACGCGCGGCAGCATGGCCGCAGCCTGGTGCAGCGCTTCGGCCGAAACGTTGGCGCCGGGCGCGATGACGCCGCCTTCGTAATCGCCATTCGCTCCCACGATGTCGAAGGTGGTGGCCGTGCCGAAATCGACCACAATCAGCGGCCCCTTGTAGGTGGAGTGCGCCGCAACCGTGTTGACGAGCCGGTCGGCGCCGACGGATTGCGGGCGATCCGTGTTGACGGAAATTCCGAGATCGAGATTGGGATCGCCGACCACCAGCGGTTCGCAGCGCAGATATTTGCGGCAGAACTGGCGCAAATCGAACAGCGCCGCGGGGACGACCGTGGCGATAATTGCCGCGTCGATGTCGCCGAACGACAAGCCCTGGAACTGGAACAGTGGCGACAATAGCACCGCGTATTCATCCGATGTGCGCGTGGTCTCGGTAACGGCGCGCCACTCGGCGCGCACCTGGTCGCCCTCGCAGACGGCGAAGACGATGTTGGTGTTTCCGGCATCGATGGCGAAGAGCATGTTGCTCTCTTACCTCCCCCTCTGTGGGGAGGTCGATCCGGCGATGCGCGAAGCGCAGAGGCGGATCGGGTGGGGGGCTGAAGGTCGTGTCGGCACCGCCCCCCACCCGGCTCGCTTCGCTCGCCGACCTCCCCACAAAGGGGGAGGTAAAATCTTTGCTTCAGTCAAAAGAACACCTCACCCGCAGCGATGGTTCGAACGCGATCCACGCTTTCGCGCAGGATTAGTGCCCCGGTCTCGTCGATCCCCTCGAACACGCCGCTCGTCTCCTCGTTCGTCAGCCGCGCACGGATGCGCCCGCCAAGATTGGCCGCCCGCGCCAGCCACGCATCGCGGATCGGTGCAAAGCCCTGCCCGCGCCACAATTCATACCATTTGGCGAAGGGGCTCGCGAGTTGGGCCAAGGCATCAGCCACGGAGGGGACGGCCGCGCCAATCGCGGCGAGCGATGTCGCCGGGAATTCCGTATCGCGGGGGAAGTGCGCGAGGTTTATGCCGATGCCGATGGCGAGGAAGTAAGGCTCGGCGCCGGCGCTCGCGGATTCCAGCAGAATGCCGGAGATCTTGCGGCCATCCGCCAGCACGTCATTCGGCCACTTCACTTTGACGTCGGCGTCGCGCGCGAAGTGCGCTACGGCGTCGGACGACGCCAGCGCCGCGACGAAAGACAACTGGGCGCATTCGGCCACCGGCCGTTCGGGCTTGAGCAGCAAGGACGACGCCAGATTCCCAACCGGCGAAACCCACGCCCGGCCGCGGCGGCCGCGACCGGCGGTTTGCGTGCCGGCCGTGATCCATAGCGGCCCGTGTTCGCCTTCCGCTGCAAGCCGGCGCGCTTCATCGTTGGTCGAGCCGATGATTTCGTGGTGGATGTGCTTATAGCCCGCGGGCCAGGCAGTCACTTGAAGAAGACCTGCGAGGCGTTGCCGGCCGCCGCGATCAGAACCCCGGCGTTTATGACAAACAGCACCGAGAACGCGGTGCCGACGCCGGCGATGATGCCGACGCTCCAGCCGATGTTGCCGTCGAAGGCTTCCGCCGGTTCGTCGAAATAGATCACCTTGACGATGCGCAGATAGTAGTAGGCGCCGACCACGCTGGTCAGCACGCCGAAGATGGCGAGCAGATAGAGATGCGCCTGCAGCGCGGCGAGGAAGATGTATGCCTTGGCGAGAATACCGGCGAGCGGCGGCAGTCCGGAAAGGCTCAGCATCAGGGCGGAGAAGGCGAACGCAAGCGCCGGCCGTGTGCGCGAAAGGCCTGCCAGATCGTAGATGCCTTCGACAGGCTTGCCGCCGCGCCGCATCGCCTGGATGCAGGCGAACACGCCAAGGTTCGTGACGGCATAGAACACGAGATAGAACAGCATGCCGCGCACGCCCATCGGCGTTCCGGCTGCCAGTCCCAGCATCGCGTATCCCATATGGCCGATGGAACTGTAGGCCATCAGGCGCTTGATGTTGGTTTGGCCGATGGCGGCGACTGCGCCCAAGCTCATCGACAGAACCGACATGGCGATGACAATCTGCTGCCATTCGTGGATGGCGGAGAGGAATGGCGTGAGGATGGCGCGCAGGATCAGCGCAAACGCGGCGACTTTAGCAGCACTGGCGAAAAAGGCCGTGATCGGCGTCGGCGCGCCTTCGTACACATCCGGCGTCCACATGTGAAACGGCACGGCGGAAACCTTGAACGCAAGTCCGGCGATGAGGAACACCAACCCGAAGGTGAGGCCGACGGACAGGCTCGCGCCGTGGATCACATGCGCGATGGTGACGAAGTCGGTGGTGCCGGTGAAACCGTAGATCAGCGAAATGCCGTACAAGGTCATGCCGGACGCGAGCGAACTGAGGACGAAATATTTGAGGCCCGCTTCCGTGGAGCGGACATTGTCGCGGTCGATGGCCGCCAGCACGTAGAGCGCGAGGCTCTGCAGCTCGAGCCCCATGTAGAGGGCGATGAAGCTGTTGGCCGACACCATCAAGGACATGCCGCAGGTCGCAAGCAGGATGAGCACCGGGATCTCGAAGCGCATCTTCTGCTCGTCGGCGAAGAAGCGCTGGGTCATCAGCACGCAGGCGACCGACGACCACAGGATAGTGGCCTTGATGAAGCGCACGAAGGCGTCGACCACGAAGGCGCCATGGAAGGCGCGCGCGTCCGGCCCGGTGAAGCTGAAATAGGCGGACGCGATGATCAGCAGAACCGCTAGGATGGAGATCAGCTTGGTGGCGCTTTCGCCGCGCATCGCGCCGATGAGCAGCAGCACCATGGCGCCGACGGCGAGGATCAGCTCCGGCAGAAGCGTGAAGAGATCGGCGGAGAGGTTGGTCATTTGCCGGCCCCCGGCAGACCCTTCAATTCACCCTCCCCTTGAGGGAGGGTCGAAAAATTCAAGTGCAGCGCAGAATTTTTCGGGGAGGGGTCCATACCACCGCCCGTGAAATGACCCCTCCCCGAAATTTGCTGCGCAAATTTCGACCCTCCCTCAAGGGGAGGGTT
>DASYBT010000171.1:0-22739 GCA_036500585.1 Rhizomicrobium sp. | reverse complement strand
GCGCGACGGGCTGAAGCCAGTGCATCGCCGCATCCTCTACGCGATGAAGGACGGCGGCTACGACTGGAATCGCACCTACCGCAAGTCGGCGCGCATCGTCGGCGACGTCATGGGTAAGTACCATCCCCATGGCGACCAGGCGATCTACGATGCTCTGGTCCGCCTGGCGCAGGATTTCGCGGTTCGCTATCCGCTGATCGACGGGCAGGGGAACTTCGGCAATGTCGACGGCGACAACCCCGCCGCCATGCGTTACACGGAGGCGCGGCTCACCGAGATCGCGCAGTCGCTGCTCGAAGGGATCGACGAAGACGCGGTCGATTTTCGCGCCACCTACGACGGCACGGAACGCGAGCCGGCGGTTCTACCGGCGGCGTTCCCCAATCTGCTTGCCAATGGATCAAGCGGCATCGCGGTCGGCATGGCCACATCGATCCCGCCGCACAACCTCGGCGAACTATGCGGCGCCGTAATCGCGCTGATCGAGAATCCCAACACGCGCGACGCCACATTGCTGAAGCACGTGAAGGGCCCGGATTTCCCGACCGGCGGCATCGTGGTCGATACGCCGGAAACAATTGCCGAAGCGTACCGCACCGGCCGTGGCTCCTTTCGTCTGCGCGCGCGGTGGAAAAAAGAAGAAGGCGCACGCGGCGTCTACCACATTGTGGTCGATCAGATTCCGTATGGTGTGCAGAAGTCAAAGCTGATCGAGAAGCTGGCCGAGCTGCTCGACCAGAAGAAGCTGCCGCTGCTGGAGGACGCGCGCGATGAATCCACCGAAGACATCCGCATCGTGCTGGTGCCGAAGAGCCGGACCGTCGATGCCGACATCCTGATGGAACAGCTGTTCAAGCTGACCGATTTGGAAGCGCGCATTCCGCTCAACATGAATGTGCTGGACAGCGGGCTCATTCCGCGCGTGATGAGCCTGAAGGAAGCGCTCACCGCCTTCGTCAATCACCGCCGCGATGTGCTGGAGCGCCGCTCCAAGCATCGGCTGGAGAAAATCGCCGCGCGGCTGGAGGTGCTGGAGGGTTACCTCGCCGTCTATCTGAACCTGGACAGGGTGATCAAAATCATCCGCAGCGAGGACGAGCCGAAGCCGAAGCTGATGAAGGCCTTTCAGCTGACGGAGAACCAGGCTGACGCCATCCTCAACATGCGGCTGCGCTCCTTGCGCCGGCTCGAGGAAATGGAAATCCGCGGCGAGCACACCGAGCTCACCAAGGAGCAGAAGGACCTGAAGAAGCTGCTCGGCTCGGAAAGCCTCAAGAATGCCGAGCTGATCGAGGAAACCAAGGCCATCGAGGCGAAGTTCGGCGGCAAGACGGCGCTCGGCAAACGGCGCACGCAATTCGCCGAAGCGCCGGCGATCGCCGAAGACGTCGCGGCCGTCGAGAACTACGTCGAGCGCGAGCCGATCACCGTGGTCTGCTCGGAGAAAGGCTGGCTCCGCAGCTTCAAGGGCCATATCGAGCCGAGCGACGCCATCAAGTATCGCGAAGGCGATCGCGGTCGCTTTTGGCTCCATGCCGAAACGACCGACAAGCTGATGATGTTCTCCACCGACGGCCGCTTCTTCACCCTGGATTGCGCCAAGCTGCCGGGAGGCCGCGGCAATGGCGAGGCGATCCGTACCTTCATCGATCTACCGCCCGAAGCCGATTTGGTGGACATGTTCGTGCACACACCTGGCCGCAAGCTGCTGTTGGCGGCAACTTCCGGGCATGGTTTCGTCACCGGCGAAGACGATGCGGTCGCGATGACGAAGAGCGGCAAGCGGGTGATGAACGTGAGCGACGATGCCAAGGCGCAGGCGTGCGCCTTCGTGGATGGCGATTCTGTTGCAGTCATCGGCGACAACCGGAAGCTATTGATCTTCCCGTTATCGGAAGTCCCGGAGATGGCGCGCGGCCGCGGCGTGATCCTGCAGCGCTACAAGGATGGTGGGCTGCTCGATGTGACCACCTTCACCTGGAAGGAAGGTCTGAAGGACGAGAACAACCGCCTGTTCGAACCTGCCGACCTGAAGGATTGGCGAGGGCAGCGCGCACAAGCCGGACGACTCGCACCACGCGGCTGGGCCAAGAGCGGCAGGTTCGCCGATTAAAGGTGCGGCAACGCGCGGTTGAGGATGGCGTCGGTGTCGATGCGGGACTCGATGGCGCCATAGGCGAAGCCAGGATGCTCGGACAGGCGGGTGGCGCAGAAGGCGTCGCTCACGGCTGACGGAGCGTGGCGGACGAGGAGCGAAGCCTGCAGCGCGAGCGCTAGGTCTTCGGCGAGCCAACGAGCACCGGACTCGGCGGTGGGTGAGGCGAAGCGGTCCTTGATGCGGTCGATCGCGCGATCGAGATGGCTATTTGTGCCGCGAGCCAATTCGAACTGTTCGACTAACGCGGCAACAGACTTCGGCTCCCGCGACATGGCGCGCAACACGTCGAGACAGATGACGTTGCCGGAGCCTTCCCAGATGGAATTGAGCGGCGATTGCCGATAAATGCGCGGCATCACGCCTTCCTCGACATATCCGGCGCCGCCATGCGCCTCCATGCATTCGTAGACGAAATTCACCACCCGCTTGTTGATCCAGTATTTGCCTATCGGCGTGGCGATGCGCAAGAACAGCGCGGCGCGCTCGTCTGTCGCGCTGTCATCGAAGCTCTGCGCGATACGGAATGTGAGAGCTGTGGCCGCTTCGGATTCCACCGCCAGATCGGCCAACACCGATCGCATCAGCGGCTGATCGATCAGCTTTTTCTGGAACGCGGTGCGGTGTGCCGTGTGCCAAAGCGCGTTCGCTAACGCCTGGCGCATGTAGGCGGCCGGCGCCAGGATACAGTCGAGACGGGTGTGGTGCACCATCTCGATGATCGTGCGCACGCCGCGACCCTCCTCGCCGACGATCTGCGCATAGGCGCCGTGATATTCGATTTCCGAGGACGCGTTGGCGCGATCGCCAAGCTTGTCCTTCAGCCGCATGATATGGATGGCATTGCGCTCGCCATCCGGCCGCCAGCGCGGCGCGAGGAAACAGGTGAGTCCGCACTCGGCGTAGGCAAGGGTAAGAAAAGCATCCGACATCGGCGCCGAGCAAAACCATTTGTGGCCGACGAGTGTGTAGGAGCCATCGGCGTTCTTCGTCGCGCGCGTGGTATTGGCGCGAACGTCCGATCCGCCCTGCTTCTCCGTCATCGCCATGCCGATGGTGGCGCCGCTTTTGCCACTCGCGGGCTGTGAGGAACCATCGTATTCGGATGACAGAATCGTCGGCTGCCACTTCGCCAGCAGATCCGGCGCGTGCCGCAATGCCGCCACCGACGCATAGGTCATGGTCATCGGACAGCAGACGCCGGGCTCAGCCTGCGCCATCAGGAATTCGAGTGCTGTGTGCAGCACGTGTCCGGCCGCCGCGCCGCTCCACGCGGCCGACGAAACGCCCCCGCCAATGCCGAGCGCCATCAGCTGGTGATAGGCGGGATGAAATTCCACTTCATCGATGCGCTGACCGTAGCGATCGAAGGTGCGCAGCTGCGGCGGATTCTTGTTCGCCTGCATCGCCCACTCGGCAACTTCCGCCGAGCCGCAGCGCGCGCCGAATGTGGAAAGCCGCTCGTGGTGCTCGCCGGCCCCGGCGCGCGCGACCGCTTCCTGCAACGCAACATGCGATGTGAACAGGTTCACATCCTCGAACGGCGGCGGCTGGTTGAAGACGTCGTGGGTTTCGAGATGGGTTTCGGGGCGCAAGGGGCTCATGGAATCCTCCCGACCGCATCATAGCCGCATTTGTCTTCCGGCGCGGCGGCGTTCTGCTAGGCTCGCGTCAGACGAAGCGCCCGAAGAGGCTGGAATGATTGCCGAGGAAGCGGCCGCGCCTGCGCCAGTCGGAACGATCCGCAGCGGCTACAAGCACTACGTGCTGGCGATCCTGACGCTTGTCTATGTCGTCAATTATCTCGACCGGCAGATCCTGAATGTGCTCCTGCCGTTGATCAAGAAGGAGTTCCTGCTGCCGGATGCAGCGCTCGGCGCTCTCTCCGGCACGGTGTTCGCCGTCGTCTACGCGACCTTGGGCGTGCCGCTGGCGATCTTCGCCGACCGTTTCAACCGCAGAAATATCATCGCCGGTTCGCTCGCCGTGTTCAGCCTGATGACCGTGTTCTGCGGGCTCGCGTCGCGCTTTTGGCACCTGGTGCTGGCCCGCTTCGGCACCGGCATCGGCGAATCGGGCACCGGGCCATCCATCAACTCCATTCTTACCGACTATTATGAACCGCAGCATCGCGCCACCGCTCTGTCCTTCTATTCGGCGGGTCTCAATGTTGGGTTGTTGATCGGGTTTTTCGCCGGCGGATGGATCGCGGAGCATTACGGTTGGCGCGATGCATTCCTCGCTGCCGGCGCACCGGGGCTGCTTCTGGTTTTCGTGGTTCAGTTCACGGTGCGCGAGCCAATCCGCGGTGCGGCAGAGCGAATGGCCGATGTGGGAACGGCGCCGCCGTTCTGGTCGGTGGTCGTGCGGCTATGGTCGCTGGAGTCCTTCCGCTGGCTTGCCGTCGGAACCGGCATGAACGCCTTCGGCGGTTATGCCTTGGTCGCGTTCCTGCCGCTGTTTCTCTACACGTCGCACCACATGAGCCCGGTGCAAATCGGTGTCACGCTTGCGCTGCTCACGGGAATTCCGGGCGCCATCGGAACGTTCTTCTCCGGCGTGTTGGCGGACCGCTGCGGCAAGCGTGAGCCGCGCGCCTTGATGTTCGTACCGATGATCGGGGTGCTGATCGCCATCCCGTTCGGTCCCATCGTGTATCTGTCGCAGAGCACGGCGATTGCCATTGCCGCCGCGATCATCCCAGCATTCATGGGCGCGATTTATGTTGGTCCCGCGCTGGCAGCGACGCAGAGCATGGTGCCGCCGCGGATGCGGGCGACCGCCGTGGCGCTCTTCCTGTTCATCTTGAACATCATCGGTCTCGGTCTGGGGCCTGTGACGGTCGGTTGGGTAAGCGATTTGCTGCACCCGTCCCTTGGTGCCGATTCGCTGCGCTGGGCCCTGATGCTCACGCTGATCTCCGGCTCCATTGCAGCACTGTGCTACTGGCGCGCAAGCCGAACCCTGGGGCCGGACATGTCTGCCGGACAAACCTTGGCGTGAAGCGTGGTACGAGTGCGCCAGGCAATCTCAGATTGCGGCAATTCTTAACAACTTTGCCCCACTAATGCCTTGCCAACCGCGGCAGACCGGGGAATCCTGTTAACCTGTTGCTGTTCCAAATTGAGACGGATGGCCGCCCCCGCGCGTTACCACGTCCTCTCGAGTCGAGCGGGTTGATGGCAGTCAAGCAGTTGAGCGCGATTTATCTCGCGGGCGTGGCCGGGTTCGGCGCCGCCATCGCGTTTGCGCATCATCCCGGCTTGAGAACAGCCAGCGACCGGGCTGCTTCGTACATGGACAGCGCAGCCCATGCAGGCGCCGCCGGTGTGAACGCGTACCTGATCGAACCTGCCGCAAGCTTCCTTCATCGGGAGGCCACCGCGTTTCGTTCAGATGCCGAACCGCGTGTCGAGATCACTCTGCGACCAGCGCAGAAAAAAATGACAGCGAACAAAGCCGTGCTTGCCGATGCACGGCCGCACCCGAAGGCATTGCGTTCGCCGGCTCCGGATTTGCGCCCATCGCTCATTCCCTCGGAGCCGGTGTTTGCGGAAAATCAACCTGCCCCCGCGCCGTCGAGGCCGGAGACGGCCTTTGTCTCACCAGAAGCCAAGTCGTCGCCGTCGATTGTGCTCCCAGAGCTGCCGAAGCTTGCGGAGGTCCAGACGAAACTGCATCTGGCGCCACAACCGAGCGCGGCGGATGTTATCGCCGACCCTCCGGCCGGTGATCTACCGCGGCCGTCCTACGGTGAAATTGTGCGGGTCACGCATCATCTGCGCGATAGCCTGACGCGCGACATGCTCACGCATTTCAAGCTGTTCCTCTACGTCAGCAAAGCGAGTGCCGGGCCTTGGGCGCAGCACATGTATGTGTTTGATCGGCAGCCGGATGGTGAGTTCAAGCTGCTCCACAACTGGGCCGTTTCGACGGGCCGCGAAGAGGTTGAGTACGATCCCGCCGGTGAACAAGAGCCGAGCTTTACGCCGCAAGGGTATTTCGAGCTCGATCCGAAGCGGATGTACACACATCACGTGTCCGGCCAGTGGCATACGCCGATGCCCCACGCGATGTTCTTCAACTGGATCAACCACGGTTACGAAACAGGGCTCGCGATCCACGCTGCGACTGGCGCTGACATAAACGATCTCGGCACACGCGCCAGCGCCGGTTGCGTGCGCTTGGCACCAAAGGACGCAAGCATTCTCTTCGATCTCGTCAGGTCGAAATACAAAGGGATGGTTCCGCAGTTCGCCTACGATCGGCGGACGCAGACCATGTCGAGAGATGGAATGCTGCAGCACGATTCGCACGGCCAGGTGCAGTTCGTCGAAGGCTATAGGGTTCTCGTCCTCATCGAAGATTTCGGCGGCGAGAACGTCGTGGCGGCGTTGTACTGAATTACCCCTCGATCGCGCCGCAGCTCAGGATGACGTTATCGTGGGGTGCCTGGCCGAAGGTGGGGCTAGGGACAACGCATCTCGTACAGTGCAATCGCCGCGGCGTTCGAGACGTTCAGGCTCTCCATCTGATCTTCGATCGGAATGAACGCTGCAGTGTCGCAACGTTCGCGAACGAGCCTGCGGATGCCCGAACCTTCCGAACCGACAACAATCGCGACATCGTTGCCTGAGACCGCTTCCCTTAATGTCTGCTCACCATCGCCCGTAAGCGCCACGCGCCAGAAGCCCAGTTTGCCGAGTTCATCAAGCGCGCGCGCGATGTTCACGACCTGAAGGTAGGGAACGATGTCCAGTGCACCGCTCGCGGATTTCGCCAGTACGCCTGATTCGGGTGGCGCATGGCGATCCTGAACAATCACGGCGCTCACGCCGAACGCCGCGGCGGAGCGCAGGATCGCGCCGACATTGTGCGGATCGGAAATCTGATCCAGCACCAGGGCGATCCGGCGCTTGCCTGAATCGGCAGACAAAACTTCGTCGATGTCGCGTTTTGGCAACGGTGCGCAGAGAAGCGCCGCTCCCTGATGGACGGCGCCGCCAGGCAGAACCCTCGCGACCGCGTCAACGGATGTGGTCTCGTGCCGCACCCGCGCCAGAATGGGCCGTCCCAAGGTGGCCATTGCCTGCTCCGTAAGCAGCACCCGCTTCACATTTCGTTGCGAATTGCGCAGTGCGGCGCGCACGGCATGCAGGCCGTACAGCCACAATCCGCCCGCGGAACCCTTGTCGAAGCTCTTGTCCATGGACACATGTTAACGGGGTACGGAACTTGCTCCCACCGGCTTTCGGGAACAAAGCGCAATCCCCTGAGTTTCAGAAGCCAGTAATCGAGGGTTTTTCCCATGACGATACATGCTCGTGCCATCGAAAAGTTCGCCCGTACCGACAGCGTCCGGTGCCAGGTTGTTGTGGCGCTCGATCCCGCAGTCGCATTCGAGAAATTCCGCCACGACGTCGCACAATGGTGGCCGCGCGAGTACACCTATTCGGGCGATTCGCTGGAAGACCTCTTCCTTGAGGGCCGCAAGAATGGCGTGATGTGGGAGCGCGGGCCGGAAGGATTCCGCTGCGACCTCGCGCGCGTCATGCGCTGGATGCCGCCGGAAAAGATGATTCTGCGCTGGCACATTTCGCCTGCCCATCGTCCTGAGCCGGACCCATTGAATGCGAGCGAAGTGGAAATTCGTTTCGTCCCGGACGCCAGCGGCGGCACCCGCATCGAGCTTGAGCATCGCGGGTTCTCCAATCACGGAACCGGTGCCGAGGAATATTGCACCCGCATGGGATCGGAGACCGGCTGGCCGTTCATCCTGAAGCGGTTCGCGGAACATTGCGGCGGCGATCAAACGTCGGCGGCGAAGCCGGCACTGCGCAGCGTTCTCACCCTTCATTGATTTCACGTGCGCGAGTGTCTCGACGGCTCCGGCCTTGGCCGGAGCCGTTCTTCTATGTGATGCGCGTTGGTTGACAGGGCTGGGCAATTGCCCGATATCCGCCCGCCGCAGCCAAACACAGGTCGAGATTTCCGGTTTGGGGGAATGTCCCGAGCGGCAAAGGGGGCGGACTGTAAATCCGCTGGCTTAGCCTTCGTAGGTTCGAGTCCTACTTCCCCCACCACCCGCTACGCGGGTGGAGAAGTCAGAAATCGGAAGGCAGAAGCCGGAATGTCTCTTTCTGATTTCGGGTTTCTGATTTCGGATTTCCGAAGTGCGGGTGTAGCTCAATGGTAGAGCAACAGCCTTCCAAGCTGATGACGAGGGTTCGATTCCCTTCACCCGCTCCATATTCTTTAATCGCACGATAACTCCGTCGCCGCAGACTCGCCGCTGTCTGTTCAGTTGGTGTGGAGATGAACCAGCGCGCGTTCGGTCGAAAAGCCCCGTCTCAGGTGGCGAATGCGTCTTCCGCCTCGTCAGTGCAGCGGCCCGCGCCTCCGACGCGCGAGGCTCCTGCGCGGCCAGCGGAAGTGGGCATCCAGTCGCCAGCCGCGTCGGACGCGAAATTTCACACACCGGTCGTGATCGAAAAATCGGTCGATGATGAGCTTGCGGAGTGGAAACAGTCGCGGCGCATCGCTATTCCCTGGCGCCAGATCTCCCTTATGGCGACCTTATCGTTCGGGATCGCTTCGCTGGTGCTGCCCGACGCCGTCGACGAGCCTGTGGAATGGCTTCTGTATGCGCTGACCGCCGCCAGCATGATCTCGACCGTCGCGGCGTGGTGGAAGAAGCTCACGCACGTCATGTGAGCAATCCGCCATTCAACGCATCGCGGATCGCGCTGTGCTGCGAAGCCGCCTGGTCCAGCCAGACCAGTCCGCGACGTATTTCATCGCCATGCTCGCGTCGCGCCTGATCCAAAACATCGCGCCGCAAACGCGCGTCATAATTGTGCTCGGGCGCCTTGGAGTAGCGGCGCAAATCCTGCGCCGAAAGCATGGCCGGAACTTCGCTTTCGTCGACGGTGCCGCGCAAGTGAAACATGGCTTCGGAAAGACCGGCGGCTGGATTGGCGAGGAACTGGTCGAAATCCAGGTAGCGAACCTGCTCAGGCGCGGCTTGCCCGGCCGCGAACAGCGCCATGGCTTCACACATCCAGCCCATGGCGATCATTTCGCCTTCGCTCACGCATTCGAGTTGCCACTCGTCTGATCCGGTTCGCTGCCGGAGACGGGCAAGGCGGCTCGGCGCCAATATCCGCATCTCCTGCCGCGAATTTGGCCCGCCGAGGATGGTCGCCAGATAGCTCTCCGGTCGCAGCGCCATGAGCAGGGCCTTTGGCGCGCTCGGCCGCCGAATCAGTTGTGCCGCAATCTCGGAGGCGAAGCTCGTCGCCTTGACGCAAACGCGCTGACCGTCGCGAAAGGTCCGAGACCAAAGCTTGAGGAAGACGGCCGTTCGCCTCTCCCACTCATCGGCCGGCCATGCCGGGTTACCGGCTTCCCGCTCGAAGGCCATTTGCGCCAAGGTGCGCAGGATCAGCGGCTCTCGAAGGGCAAGGATGCGCTTGCTGCGGCCGAGCAGACGGGAAAGCAGGGTCGAACCCACATGGCCGATGTGGAATATGAAATCGCAATTTTCCGCGAGCCCGGCCGCGGCGACTGCAGCCTCTACCTGCGGCCAGGGATGGCTCAGCGTCCGCGTAAGACGGCCCAGAACTCGGGCGTCCAGGAAGCTCGCCCGCGCAAAGTCTGCCTCGTTCAAACGCACAAAGGCGACCGAATCGGACCTAAGGTCCAGGCTGTGCGGAAAGATCTCCGGCGAGCGTTCCAGCACCGTGGCGAGCGCATCCATGCCGGCCATCCCTTAAAGGGTTGGACTATGGTTATCTTGAGGCCTGAAGAGCAAGCAAGCGCTAGCAGCCTGAGCCAACACCGCTTTTGCCTGCTGTGGAAAATGCCCCCAGCGGCACCTATTTGTAACGAAACCCCACTTGCAACCCCTGGACTTGGCTGATAGACGCATGCCCCTTGGCAAACAGGTGAGACGCGCTGGCGGGCAAGGGCTCCCGGCGCGCTGCTTTATTGCCGCTAGGAGTGTAGCTCAGCTGGTAGAGCGGCGGTCTCCAAAACCGTAGGTCGCGGGTTCGATCCCTGCCACTCCTGCCAACGCTACACGAACGAAACGAGATAGCCCAGTGGCTGACGCAACCAAGAACACAAACGACGCCGCACACCGGGCGTTGGCCGATGCGCCGCCGCACCGCGAGGGCTTGCTGAAATTCTTCCGCGAAGTGAAGCGGGAGGGCATCGACAAGGTGACCTGGCCGACATGGAAGGAGACCTGGCTCACCACGCTGATGGTTTTCATCATGGTCGGAATCACCATGGTGTTCTTTTTCGGTGTCGATTGGGTGCTGGCATTCGGCGAGCGCTCGCTGATCGGCGCGTTGGGCTAGGCCTCTAAGGTTTGAGATGAGCGAAGCAGCCACAGACGTCAGGACGGAGCCGCACGCGGACGCGCGCTGGTACATCGTGCACACCTACTCGAATTTCGAGCGCAAGGTGGCTGAGGAAATCAAGCGCCAGGCGAAGATCCAGGACCTCGAGGAGTTCGTCGCCGATGTGGTGGTGCCGACCGAGGAAGTGATCGAAATCCGCCGTGGGCAGAAGAAGAGCTCGGAGCGCAAGTTCCTGCCTGGCTACGTCCTGTTGCATGCGAAGTTGACGGACGAGGTCTACCACCTCGTCAAAAACGTGGCGAAGGTCACGGGCTTTCTCGGCCAGAGCAACAAGCCGCAGCCGCTGCGTCAGGGGGAAGTGGATCGCATCCTCACCCAGGCGCACGAGAGCGCGGAGCACCCGAAATCGTCGATCACGTTCGAGATCGGCGAGCAGGTGCGCGTGGCGGATGGACCGTTTGCATCGTTCACCGGCGTGGTGGAGGAAGTCGATGAAGGCCGCTCGCGCGTGAAGGTCGCCGTGTCCATCTTTGGTCGCGCGACGCCGGTGGAACTGGAATTCGGTCAGGTCGAGAAGGTCTGATCAAAACAAGCGGGAGAGCTCGCCTAAGCTCGCATGCACCGCAAACCGCTAAGGAGGCGGACCTAAAGTGGCGAAGAAGATTACCGGGTACATCAAATTGCAGGTGCCAGCCGGCGCGGCGAATCCGTCGCCGCCGATCGGTCCTGCGCTGGGCCAGCGTGGCCTCAACATCATGGAGTTCTGCAAGGCGTTCAACGCCAAGACGCAGCAGATGGAAAAGAGCATGCCGATACCGGTGACGATCACCGTGTTCTCGGACAAATCTTTCACTTTCGAGATGAAGACGCCGCCGGCCTCGTACTTTTTGAAGAAGGCGGCGAAGCTGGAGAGCGGTTCCAAGGCACCGGGCCGCACATTTGCCGGCACCGTCACCAAGGCCCAGGTGCGCGAGATCGCCGAGGCCAAGATGAAGGACCTGAACGCCAACGACATCGACAACGCCATGCTTCTGATCGAAGGCTCCGCGCGCTCGATGGGCATCCAGGTGCGGGAGTAAAGGCCATGGCGAAGACATCGAAGCGTTTCCGCAAGGCGATCGAAGGCGTTGACGGCGAGAAATTCTATCCGATCGAAGAGGCGGTGAAGCTGGTGAAGTCGAGGGCGACCGCCAAGTTCGACGAGACCATCGAACTGGCGATCAACCTCGGCGTCGATCCGCGCCATGCCGACCAGATGGTCCGCGGCGTGGTGTCGCTTCCCTCCGGCACCGGCCGCAGTCTGCGCGTCGCCGTGTTCGCGAAGGGCGCGAAGGGCGAGGAGGCCAAGAAGGCCGGAGCCGATATCGTTGGCGCGGAAGATTTGGCGGAAGCTGTGCAGAAGGGCGAGATCAATTTCGACCGCTGCATCGCGACGCCAGACATGATGGGCATTGTTGGCCGTCTCGGTAAGGTGCTTGGCCCGCGCGGCCTAATGCCGAACCCCAAGGTCGGCACGGTGACGATGGATGTCACCACCGCCATCAAGGACGCCAAGGGCGGCGCGGTTGAGTATCGTGTCGAGAAGGCGGGCATCGTGCAGGCCGGAATCGGCAAAGCGAGTTTCGGCGAAGACGCGATCATCGCGAACGTGAAGGCCTTCGTGGACAGCGTGAACAAGGCGAAGCCGTCGGGTGCCAAAGGCACGTACATGAAGAAGGTTTCGCTCAGCTCGACGATGGGACCCGGCGTGAAGGTTGCGCTGCCCAGCGTCGGAATTGGGTCGGCGGCGTAAGGAGCTATCGAGTTCCGGCAGGCGATGGCCGGAAAGACCTGTCCGAGACCACTGGTGTCCTTCGGGACTTAATCTCCAGCGCAGACGGGGTTCGGATTTGAACCCTGGGGCAGGAAGAGGCGGCGGCCAGCAACCGCCGTCTGCAACAGGGGACGAAGCGGATCGCCACGTTTCGTCGGTTGACCTGACCGTGAGCCGGAAGCGGCAACCGGTCGGATAAGGAGTGCAAAGTGGAGAAAGCCAAGAAAGCTGAAGTCGTCGAAGACCTGAAAGGGGTCTTCAGCGAGGCCGGCTCCGTGGTTGTCGCCCACTATTCCGGCATGACGGTCGCACAAATGGGCGATCTCCGGTCCCGCATGCGCGCGGCCGGGGCGTCGTTCAGGGTGGCGAAGAACCGTCTTGCCATGCGCGCGCTCGATGGAACGCCCGCCAAGGGCATCGCCCATCTGTTCAAAGGGCCAACGGGAATTGCCGTGAGCAAGGATCCGGTGGCAGCTTCGAAGGTGGCGGTGGCCTACGCCAAGGAGAACGACAAGCTCGTGATCCTGGGCGGTGTGGTGGGTACGCAGGCTCTCGATGTCAACGGCGTGAAGGCTCTGGCCGAACTGCCGTCGCTCGACGAGCTGAGGGGCAGGATCGTGGGGCTCTTGCAGGCGCCCGCGACGAAGATCGCAGGCGTCCTTCAGGCGCCGGCGGCACAGCTTGCCCGCGTGCTCAATGCGTATTCCAAGAAGGAAGCGGCATAGGTCGGCAATCGAACATCAACCTCTTCAAATCCGAAGGAAAAGACTTATATGGCAAATCTCGAACAACTCGTCACAGACCTTTCGAGCCTGACCGTCCTCGAGGCGGCGGAGCTCTCGAAGTTGCTGGAAGAGAAGTGGGGCGTTTCGGCTGCGGCTCCGGTCGCGGCTGCGGCGGCTCCGGCGGCAGCTGCCGCAGCACCGGCTGCAGAGAAGACCGAATTCACGGTCGTGCTCACCGAAGCCGGCGACAAGAAGATCAACGTGATCAAGGAAGTCCGGGCGATCACCGGCCTTGGCCTGAAGGAGGCGAAAGACCTCGTCGAAGGTGCTCCCAAGGAAGTGAAGGCCGATATTCCGAAGGACGAAGCGAACAAGATCAAGAAGCAGCTCGAAGACGCTGGCGCGAAGGTCGAGCTGAAGTAGGCAAGGAGGCGTGGCGGGTTGAAACTCCGCTCACGCGTACATACTTGGGCAACCCGCCCCCTTCGGGAGCATGGCTCCTGGAGGGCCGGCGGGACTCGCCATTGTGTGATGTATTTCGAGTTCGTAAGGCCCATTTCGGCCGCAAGTCAAGGCAAGTAAAGGAAAACCGGCGCAATGACTCTGTCTTTCACGGGACGCAAGCGGCTTCGCAAGTACTTCGGCAAGATGGTCGAAGTGGCGCAAATGCCGAACCTCATCGAGGTTCAGAAGACATCTTACGATCAGTTCCTGCAGGTGAAGAAGCCGGACGACGGCCGCCTGGATGAGGGACTGCAGGCGGTCTTCAGCTCGGTCTTCCCGATCAAGGACTTCGCCGAAAACTCGCTGCTCGAATATGTGGACTACCACTTCGAGGACCCGAAATACGACGTCGAGGAGTGCCAGCAGCGCTCCATGACCTATGCGGCGCCGCTCAAGGTGACCTTGCGCCTGATCGTGTTCGATGTGGATCAGGAAACGGGTGCGAAGTCCGTCAAGGACATCAAGGAGCAGGATGTCTACATGGGCGACATCCCGTTCATGACCGAGAACGGCACCTTCGTCATCAACGGCACCGAGCGCGTGATCGTCAGCCAAATGCACCGCTCGCCGGGTGTGTTTTTCGATCATGACAAGGGCAAGACGCATTCGAGCGGCAAGCTTCTGTTTGCCGCTCGCGTCATTCCCTATCGCGGCTCGTGGCTCGATTTCGAATTCGACGCGAAGGACATCCTTCACGTCCGCATCGACCGCCGGCGCAAGCTGCCGGCGACGAGCTTGCTTTATGCGCTGGGCTTGGATCAGGAGCAGATCCTCGACTATTTCTATTCGAAAATCGCCTTCAGGCGCACCAAGGACGGCCACTGGACGACACCGGTTGAGCCCGGCTGGATGAAGAACGCCAAGGCCAATTCCGATTGGACAAACGCAAAGACCGGCGAGGTGCTTGCCGAATCCGGCACCAAGATCACCCAGCGCATGCTGCGCATGTGGCAGGAAGAGGGCGTGAAGGTCATCGGCCTCGGCGATGAGGAGTTGATCGGCCGCTATTCCGCGCTCGACATGGTGAACCCGGAATCAGGCGAGATCTTCGTCGAAGCCGGTGACGAACTCACGGCCGCCAACCTCGGCCAGCTCGTCGAGAACGAGTTCCACGAGATCGATGTCATCAACGTCGATGGCATCACCATCGGCGCCTACATCCGCAACACTCTGGCCGTGGACAAGAACCACTCCCGCGAGCAGGCGCTGATCGACATCTACCGCGTCATGCGCCCCGGCGAGCCGCCGACGATCGAGACCGCCGAGACCCTGTTCGGCCAGCTGTTCTTCGACAGCGAGCGCTACGATCTTTCCGCGGTCGGCCGCGTGAAGATGAACATGCGCCTCTCTCTCGATGCGCCGGACACCACGCGCGTGCTGCGCAAGGAAGACATCCTTGCCATCGTCAAGGCCCTTGCCGATCTGCGCGACGGCCGCGGCGAAATCGACGACATCGACAATCTCGGCAATCGGCGCGTTCGTTCTGTTGGCGAGCTGATGGAGAACCAGTTCCGCGTCGGCCTGCTGCGCATGGAGCGCGCCATCAAGGAGCGCATGTCCAGCGTCGATATCGACACCGTCATGCCGCACGACCTGATCAACGCGAAGCCGGTCGCGGCAGCGGTGCGTGAATTCTTCGGGTCCAGCCAGTTGTCGCAGTTCATGGACCAGACGAATCCTTTATCTGAAGTGACCCATAAGCGGCGCATGTCGGCACTTGGACCGGGCGGACTCACGCGCGAGCGCGCCGGCTTCGAGGTGCGCGACGTGCACCCGACGCATTACGGCCGCATCTGCCCGATCGAGACGCCGGAAGGTCCGAACATCGGCCTGATCAACAGCCTTGCGACCTACGCGCGCGTCAACAAGTACGGCTTCATCGAAAGCCCGTACCGCCGCGTGGTGAACAAGCACGTCACGGACGAGGTCGTGTATCTCTCGGCGATGGAAGAGGCGAAGTACACCATCGCCCAGGCCAACGCGACGATCGACGGCCGCGGCCGCATCACCGACGAACTCGTCTCGTGCCGCAAGCACGGCGACTTCATGATGACGACACCCGATCAGGTCGAGTTCATCGACGTTTCACCGAAACAGCTTGTTTCGGTGGCTGCCGCCCTGGTTCCGTTCCTCGAGAACGACGACGCCAACCGCGCGCTGATGGGCTCGAACATGCAGCGTCAGGCCGTTCCGCTGCTTCAGCCGGAAGCGCCGCTCGTCGGCACTGGTCTGGAAGATGTGGTGGCGCGCGACTCCGGCTCCGCCATCGCGGCGCGGCGTTCGGGCGTGGTCGATCAGATCGACGCCACCCGCATCGTCATCCGCGCGACGGAAGAGACCGATCCGACGAAGCCGGGCATCGACATCTACCACCTGAAGAAGTTCCAGCGCTCGAACCAGTCCACCTGCATCAACCAGCGTCCGCTGGTGAAAGTCGGCGACCGCCTTCAGAAGGGCGACATCATCGCCGACGGCCCGTCGACGCAGTTGGGCGAACTCGCACTCGGCAAGAACGTGCTCGTCGCGTTCATGCCGTGGAACGGCTACAATTTCGAGGACTCCATCCTCATTTCCGAGCGTATCGTGCGCGACGACGTCTTCACCTCGATCCACATCGAGGAATTCGAGACGATGGCGCGCGACACCAAGCTCGGGCCTGAGGAAATCACCCGCGACATTCCCAATGTCGGCGAGGAGAACCTCAAGAACCTCGACGAAGCCGGCATCGTCTATATCGGCGCCGAAGTGTTGGCCGGCGACATCCTCGTCGGCAAGGTGACGCCCAAGGGCGAAACCCCCATGACGCCGGAAGAGAAGCTGCTGCGCGCCATCTTCGGCGAGAAGGCAGCCGATGTGCGCGACACCAGCCTGCGCGTTCCGCCGGGCGTCACCGGTACGGTCGTGGAAGTGCGCGTGTTCAATCGCCACGGCGTCGAGAAGGACCAGCGCGCGCTTGCCATCGAGCGTGCGGAGGAAGAGCGTCTGGCGGAAGACCGCGACGACGAACTCGCGATCCTCGAGCGCAACATCTTCGCGCGCCTTTCGGAAATCCTGCTGCACAAGACCGTCGCGCATGGTCCGCGCGGGCTTGCGGCCGACTCCAAGGTCACGCAGGCGGTGCTCGATACGATCCCGCGCCATCAGTGGTGGCAGATCGGCCTGCGCAACGAAAAGGCGCAAGGTGAGATCGAGGCGATCAAGAAGCAGTACGACGAGTCTAAATCGCGGCTCGACAAGCGCTTTGCCGACAAGGTCGAGAAGCTGAAGCGCGGCGATGAGCTGGCGCCTGGCGTGATGAAGATGGTCAAGGTGTTCGTCGCGGTGAAGCGCAAGCTGCAGCCCGGCGATAAGATGGCCGGACGTCACGGCAACAAGGGCGTGATCAGCCGCATTCTGCCCATCGAGGACATGCCTCATCTTGAGGACGGCACCTCAGTCGATGTGGTGCTCAATCCGCTCGGCGTGCCGTCGCGCATGAACGTCGGCCAGATTCTGGAGACGCATCTCGGCTGGGCCTGCGCAGGTCTCGGCCGCCAGATCGGCGAGGTCGTCGACAAGATGAAGCGCGACGGCGGCAAGGCGGATGGCGCATTGCGCAAGCAGCTGAAGCACATCTACGGCAACGATCAGCGGCTCGGCGAACTCGACGACCAGGGTCTCGTCGAACTCGGTGAGAATTTGCGCGAAGGCGTGCCCGTGGCGACGCCGGTGTTCGATGGCGCCAAGGAGAACGACATTGTCGAAATGCTGAACCAGGCCGGTCTGAATCAGACCGGTCAGGTGACCTTGTACGACGGCCGCACGGGCGATGCGTTCCGCCGTCAGGTCACGGTCGGCTACATCTACATGCTGAAGCTGCATCACCTGGTGGACGACAAGATCCACGCGCGTTCCATCGGCCCGTACAGCCTCGTGACCCAGCAGCCGCTGGGCGGCAAGGCACAGTTCGGCGGACAGCGCTTCGGCGAGATGGAGGTGTGGGCGCTCGAGGCCTACGGCGCGGCTTACACGCTGCAGGAAATCCTGACCGTGAAGTCCGACGACGTGGCCGGCCGCACCAAAGTGTACGAAGCGATCGTCCGCGGCGAGGACACGTTCGAAGCCGGTATCCCGGAATCGTTCAACGTGCTGGTCAAGGAAATGCGTTCGTTGGGGCTGAATGTGGAGCTCGTCAATGGCTGATTTTGAAACTGGAAATGCCCGTAGGGAATCAAGAATGAATCAGGACCTGATTAACGTCTTCCAAGCCGGGAAAGAAATTCCGACCTTCGATCGGATTCGAATTTCCATCGCCAGCCCCGACCAGATTCTGCGCTGGTCGCATGGCGAGGTGAAGAAGCCCGAGACGATCAACTACCGCACCTTCAAGCCGGAGCGCGACGGGCTGTTCTGCGCGCGCATCTTCGGACCGGTGAAGGACTACGAATGCTTGTGCGGCAAGTACAAGCGTATGAAGTACAAGGGCATCGTCTGCGAGAAGTGCGGCGTGGAAGTCACGGTGCAGAAGGTGCGCCGCGATCGCATGGCGCATATCGAACTTGCGTCGCCCGTCGCGCATATCTGGTTCCTGAAGTCGCTGCCGTCGCGCATCGGTCTGATGCTCGACATGACGTTGAAGGATCTCGAGCGCATCCTCTACTTCGAGAACTACGTCGTCATCGAGCCGGGCTTGACCCCGCTCAAGGACCGCCAGCTGCTTTCGGAAGAGGAATTCTACAAGGCACAGGACGACTACGGCAACGACACCTTTACCGCGAAGATCGGCGCCGAAGCCATCCGCGACCTCCTGATGGCGATCGATCTCGAGAAGCTGCGCGACGATCTGCGCAAGGACATCTCGGAGTCGAGCGGCGTCGGCGAGAAGCCGAAGAAGATGGTCAAGCGCCTGAAGCTGGTCGAGGCGTTCATGGAATCCGGCAATCGTCCGGAATGGATGATCCTCACCCAGGTGCCGGTGATCCCGCCGGAGCTGCGTCCGCTCGTTCCGCTGGACGGCGGCCGGTTTGCCACGTCCGACCTGAACGATCTCTACCGCCGCGTCATCAACCGCAACAATCGTCTGAAGCGGCTGATCGAGCTGAAGGCACCGGACATCATCGTGCGCAACGAAAAGCGCATGCTGCAGGAATCGGTTGACGCGCTGTTCGACAACGGCCGCCGCGGCCGCGTCATCACCGGCGCCAACAAGCGTCCACTGAAGTCGCTCGCCGACATGCTGAAGGGCAAGCAGGGCCGTTTCCGGCAAAACCTGCTCGGCAAGCGCGTCGACTATTCCGGCCGTTCGGTGATCGTGGTCGGCCCGGAGCTCAAGTTGCATCAGTGCGGTCTGCCGAAGAAGATGGCGCTCGAGCTGTTCAAGCCTTTCATCTATTCGCGGCTGGAGGCCAAGGGCTTCAGCCAGACCGTGAAGCAGTCGAAGAAGCTGGTGGAAAAGGAGAAGCCGGAGGTTTGGGACATCCTTGAAGAGGTGATCCGCGAACACCCGGTTCTGCTGAATCGCGCGCCGACCTTGCATCGCCTCGGCATCCAGGCGTTCGAGCCGGTGCTGATCGAGGGCAAGGCGATCCAGCTGCATCCGCTGGTCTGCACGGCCTTCAACGCGGACTTCGACGGCGACCAGATGGCCGTGCACGTGCCGCTGAGCTTGGAAGCCCAGCTCGAAGCGCGCGTGCTGATGATGTCGACCAACAACATCCTGTCGCCAGCGAACGGCAAGCCGATCATCGTGCCGACGCAGGACATCGTGCTTGGCCTCTATTACCTGAGCCAGGAGCGCGACAAGGAGCCGGGCGAAGGCATGGCGTTCAACAGCATCGGCGAGATCGAGCACGCGCTCTACTCCGGTGCGGTGACCCTGCATGCCAAGATCGAGGCCCGCTACAGCACGGTCGACAGCGAAGGCACGCCCATCATCCGCCGCGTGAAGACAACGCCGGGCCGCATGCTGATTGCCGAGCACCTGCCGCGTAACCCGAAGATTCCGTTCGAGCTGGTGAACCGCCTGCTGCGCAAGCAGGAAATCAGCCACATCATCGACGAGGTCTACCGCCACTGCGGCCAGAAGGAGACCGTCCTGTTCGCCGATGCGATCATGGGCCTGGGTTTCCGCGAGGCGTGCAAGGCGGGCATCTCGTTCGGCAAGGACGACATGGTCGTGCCCGACACGAAGGTGAAGCTGATCGACGAAACGCGCCACAAGGTGCGCGAGTTCGAGCAGCAGTACCTGGATGGTCTCACCACCGACAAGGAGAAGTACAACCTCGTTGTCGATGCGTGGTCGAAGTGCACCGACCAGGTCGCCGCCGAAATGATGAAGGAAATCTCGGAGCCGAAGGTCGATCCGAAGTCGAAGCGGATTCTGGAGATGAACTCCATCTATATGATGAGCCACTCCGGCGCTCGTGGTTCGCCACAGCAGATGAAGCAGCTTGCCGGAATGCGCGGCCTCATGGCGCGCCCGGATGGTTCGATCATCGAGACGCCGATCCTGTCGAACTTCAAGGAAGGGCTCACGGTGCTCGAGTACTTCAACTCGACGCACGGCGCCCGCAAGGGTCTGGCCGACACCGCGCTCAAGACGGCGAACTCGGGTTATCTCACCCGCCGTCTGGTCGACGTGGCGAACGACTGCATCATCACCGCGGAAGATTGCGGCACAAAGCACGGCGTGTTCCTGCAGGCCGAAATCGACGGCGGTCAGGTGGTGTCGTCTCTGCCGGAGCGCATCCTGGGCCGCACCACAGCCGAGGAGATCAAACATCCGGAAACAGGGGATGTGATCATCAAGCGCGGCAAGGAAATCACCGAGGACCTCGCCGAGAAGATTGAGGCGGCGCACATCCAAAAGGTGCGCGTCCGCTCGGTGCTTGCCTGCGAGCTTAACGATGGCGTGTGCGGCAAATGTTACGGGCGCGATCTCGCCCGCGGCACGTCCGTGAACATCGGCGAGGCGGTCGGCGTGATCGCGGCGCAGTCGATCGGCGAGCCGGGCACGCAGCTCACCATGCGCACATTCCATATCGGCGGTGCGGCGCAGGTGGCGGGCCAGTCCAAGATCGAGGCGTCGTATGACGGCAAGATCAAGGCGGTGAACCGCAATGTGGTGAAGAACTCGGACGGCGAACTGATCGCCATGGGCCGCAACATGCAGCTCGTGATCGTCGACCCGAAGGGCCTCGAGCGCGCCGCATACCGCATCCCCTACGGCGCCAAGCTGAAGGTGGATGAGGGCGCCGGCATCAAGCGCGGCGAGCGTCTGGCGGAGTGGAATCCCAACGCGCTGCCGATTCTCACCGACGTTGACGGTATCGTGAAGTTCGAAGACCTCGTCTCCGGCATCTCGATCAAGGAGGTGGCGGACGAGAAAACCGGCGTCACCAACCGGGTCGTCATTGATACGCGTGGCACGGGATCCAAGAACCAGGATCTGCGTCCGACGATCGTCGTGGTCGACAAGAAGGGCAAGCCTGTCACCTTCCACGGCGGCGAGGCGCGTTATCCCCTTACCGTCGATGCCATTCTCTCGGTCGAGGATGGCGCCGAGGTGAAGGCCGGCGACGTTCTCTCGCGTATTCCGACGGAAGGCGCCAAGACACGCGACATCACGGGCGGTCTGCCGCGCGTGGCGGAGCTGTTCGAGGCGCGCAAGCCGAAAGAATCCGCGGTGCTTGCCGACATCGACGGCTTCATCGAGTTCGGCAAGGACTACAAGAACAAGCGTCGCGTGATCCTGAAGCCGAAGAACGACAAGCTGGAGCCGGTCGAGTACCTAGTGCCCAAGGGCAAGCACATCAGCGTGCGCGAGGGCGACTATGTCGAAAAGGGCGACTACATCGTCGAAGGCAATCCGAGCCCGCACGACATTCTGCGGATCAAGGGCATCGAGGAGCTGGCCGTCTATCTCGTCAAGGAGATCCAAGACGTCTATCGGCTGCAGGGCGTGAAGATCAACGACAAGCACATCGAAGTGATCGTCCGCCAGATGATGCAGAAGATGGAAATCACGGACGGCGGCGAGACCACGCTTCTCGCCAACGAGCAGGTCGATCTGCTGGAGTTCAACGAGGCCAACAAGAAGGCGGTCGATCAGGGCATGAAGCCGGCGGAAGGCCGTCCCGTGCTGCTTGGCATCACCAAGGCGTCGTTGCAGACGCGCTCGGTGTTCTCCGCGGCGTCGTTCCAGGAGACCACGCGCGTACTCACCGAAGCGGCGGTGCAGGGCAAGGTCGACACGCTGGAAGGCCTCAAGGAGAACGTCATCGTCGGGCGTCTCATTCCGGCCGGCACCGGCGGCGCCATCGCGCGTCTGCGCCATGTGGCGGGGGAGCGCGACAGGGTTATCCAGGAAGAGCAGGCCAAACAACAGCCGGCTCAGCTGGAAGCCCCTCAGGTCGCCGCGGAGTAATCCGCCGCACCGGCGCGTCAAGACAAAAAAAGGGGCCGCTCATTCGGGCGGCCCTTTTTGTCATCTGACGCTCACCGCGCTTTTCATCTGGTTTTTCCGTCGCGATGGCGGTGCCGTTTGATTACACTCGCGACCGATGGCCATTCTTGCCGCTGACACGTCAGGCTTTCTCTCAACCAGGCTGGTGGATATTGGCGGCACGCCGATAACGCTGGCGGGTCTGCTTCTCGCCATCGCGATTCTCTTCGTCTCGATTGCGCTTTCCCGAGTCTCGGTGCGTGTCATCTCCCGCGTCCGGAAACGCAGGCGAGAGGGCTCCGCCGCGCTGTACATTCTGGAGAAACTCTCCGGCTACGGCATCGCCATCATCGGCGTGCTGTTTGCGCTCTCCAGCATGGGCCTGAACCTGAGCTCGTTCGCGGTGTTCGCGGGTGCGGTTGGTGTCGGCGTGGGCCTCGGCCTCCAGGGCGTGGTGAAGGAGTTCGTCGCCGGCATTGTCCTGCTCTTCGATCGCACCCTGAGGGTCGGCGACTTTGTGGAGCTCCCGACCACACCACCGATTCGCGGCGTGGTGTGGGAGATCGGCGCGCGCGCCACCTGCATTCGCACCAACGACAATCTCGATGTATTTGTGCCGAACTCGCGCTTCATCGAGGAGCGCTTCGCCAACTGGACCTTGGACAACCAGACGCGGCGCATCCACGTGCCGTTTTCGGTGGCCTACGGCGCGGACAAGGCAAGGGTCCGTGAAGTCGTGATTGCGGCGGCGAAA
>DASYBT010000170.1:0-29166 GCA_036500585.1 Rhizomicrobium sp. | reverse complement strand
CCCTTGAGGGAGGGTCGAAAAATCTGCAGCGAAGCAAAAGATTTTTCGGGGAGGGGTCATTCTGCTGCCGCGCCGTCGCCCCCTCCCCGAAATTCGCATCACTCACGTTCGCGAATTTCGACCCTCCCTCAGGGGGAGGGTAAACGTGGGGTGTTTTCGCATAGAGCAATCGCCCTAGCGGAATTCGACTTTGAGGATTTCGTACGAGCGGGCACCGCCGGGTGCGGCCACTTCCACCGTATCGCCCTTGGCCTTGCCGATGAGCGCGCGGGCGATCGGCGAGGAGATCGAGATGCGGCCCTTCTTGGCGTCCGCCTCGTGATCGCCAACCAACTGAAACTTCCGCTTCTCGTCGGTGTCCTCGTCCATCAGCGTGACAGTGGCGCCGAACTTCACGGTGCTTCCGGAGAGCTTGGACACGTCGATGACATCGGCACGGGAAAGTTGGTCCTCGAGCTCCATTACGCGGCCCTCGACAAAGGCCTGGCGCTCCTTCGCGGCGTGGTACTCGGCGTTCTCGGAGAGATCGCCATGGGCGCGTGCTTCGGCGATCAGGTGGATGATCGCATGGCGCTCGACATTTTTGAGGTGATTGACCTCATCCTCAAGGGCTTTGAAGCCCGCGGCGGTCATCGGTATGCGTTCCATCGTCGTGGTCCCAACAAGGGGCAAAAAACCTCCGCCCGGCTGCGGGAGCCGGTGCCGAAGCCATGTGCCTGAATATAAAACCTTTTTCCGCCGGGACGGTTCGTCCCCTTATCTGGCGAATGCCAAACTGTAGGATTGCCCGTCCGCGACTTCAAGAGACGCGGCAGCGGGCGGAAGGTTCCAGTCGTCAGGCCGTGGCCTGCAGGGGACGGACGCCCAGCGCGCCTTGCCGCAGCGCGGCGATGGCCTCCGTCGCGGCCACCGCCCCGGCCATGGTGGTGTAGTAGGGCACCCGCTGCTGGAGCGCGGTGCGGCGGATGGAGAAGGAGTCCGCCAGCGACTGGGCGCCTTCGGTGGTGTTGAAGACGAGCTGCACCTCGCCGTTCTTGAGCGCGTCCACGATGTGCGGCCGCCCCTCCAGGACCTTGTTCACCACCCGCACGTCGACACCGGCACCCTGCAAGAACTTCGCCGTACCGCGGGTGGCGATGATCTCGAAACCCATGGAAAGAAGCTGGCGTGCCGCCTCGACTGCGGCCGCCTTGTCGGATTGCTTCAGCGAAATGAACACGGTGCCGGAGAGCGGGAGCCTTAGCCCCGCGCCGACCTGCGATTTGGCAAACGCCCGGCCGAAATTGGAGTCGAGGCCCATGACCTCGCCGGTGGAACGCATCTCCGGTCCGAGGATCGGATCGACGCCAGGAAAGCGGTTGAACGGCATCACCGCTTCCTTCACCGCGATGTGGTTGGGGTTGGGCCGCTTGAGATCGAACGAGGCCAGCGCTTCGCCCGCCATGACGCGCGCGGCAATCGCGGCAATGGGTATCCCGATCGCCTTGGCCACGAACGGGACGGTGCGGCTGGCGCGCGGATTCACCTCCAGCACATAGAGGTCGCCGTTCTGCACGGCGTACTGCACATTCATCAATCCGCGGACGTTCAGCGCGCGGGCCAGCGCAATCGTCTGCCGTTCGACTTCGGCGATGGTTTGCTTCGACAGTGAATGCGGCGGGATGGAGCAGGCGGAATCGCCGGAATGCACGCCGGCTTCCTCGATGTGCTCCATAATGCCCGCGATAAACACGTCGCCGGCGTAATCGCAGATCGCATCGACGTCGATCTCCGTGGCGTTGCTGAGAAACGCATCGATCAGCACCGGATTGTCGCCGGAGATCCGGAACACATCCCCGGATTGCACATGCGCCTTGAGCGATGCCTCATCGGGCATAATCACCATGCCGCGGCCGCCCAGCACATAGGACGGGCGCAGGATGACGGGGAAGCCGATCTCGCGCGCCGCGGCGATGGTTTCGTCGGGCGTCATCGCGGTGGCGTTGCGCGGCTGCTTCAGATCGAGTTCGTTGAGCAGGCGCTGGAAACGCTTGCGGTCTTCGGCGAGATCGATGGCGTCGGCGGATGTGCCGAGCAGCGGCACGCCTTCTTCCACCAGCATGTTGGCGAGCTTCAGCGGCGTTTGTCCGCCGAACTGCACGATGACGCCGGCGAGGCTGCCGTTCGATTGTTCTTTCGCCACGATCTCCAGCACGTCTTCGGCCGTCAGTGGCTCAAAATACAATCGGTCGGAAGTGTCGTAGTCGGTGGAAACCGTCTCCGGATTGCAGTTGATCATGATGGTCTCGAACCCGCGCGCCGACAGCGCAAAGGCCGCGTGACAGCAGCAATAGTCGAATTCGATTCCCTGGCCGATGCGGTTCGGACCGCCGCCAAGGATGATAATCTTCTTCTTGTCCGACGGATGGCTTTCACACTCCGGCTCGCTGCCGACCGGCGCCTCGTAGGTGGAGTACATATAAGGAGTCGGCGCGGCGAACTCGGCGGCGCAGGTATCGATGCGCTTGAAGCAGGGCCGCACACCCAGACGGCGGCGCAATTCGCGCACCGCCTTCTCCGGCTGCGTGGTGAGCGTGGCCAGCCGCGCGTCCGAGAAGCCCATGGCCTTCAGCCGCCGCAAACCTTCCGCGTCTTCCGGCAGGCCACTGGCCGCGATGTCACGCTCGGTGTGCAGGAGCGCTTCGATTTCGCCCAGGAACCACGGATCGTATTTGGTGATGGTGGCGATCTCTTCCGTCGGAAAACCTGCGCGCATCGCTTGCGCCACCACGCGCAGGCGGTCCGGCGAGGTCTTGGCCAGCTCCGCGCGGATGCGGTTGGGATCTTCCGGCAGGGCGATCTCGTCGAAGCCGGACAGGCCGGTTTCCAGAGACCGCAGCGCCTTCTGCATCGATTCCGCAAAGGTGCGGCCGATCGCCATCGCTTCGCCAACGGATTTCATCGAGGTGGTGAGCACCGGCTCGGCGCCGGGGAACTTCTCGAACGCGAAGCGCGGGATTTTCGTCACCACGTAATCGATGGTGGGCTCGAACGAGGCCGGCGTGACTTTGGTGATGTCGTTATCGAGTTCGTCCAGGGTGTAGCCGACGGCGAGCTTCGCGGCGATCTTGGCAATGGGAAATCCCGTGGCTTTCGATGCCAGTGCGGAAGAACGCGACACCCGCGGGTTCATCTCGATGACGACCATGCGTCCGTCCGCGGGATTCACCGCGAACTGCACGTTGGAGCCGCCGGTCTCCACGCCGATCTCGCGCAGCACCGCGATGCTTGCGCTGCGCATGCGCTGGTATTCCTTGTCGGTCAAGGTGAGTGCCGGCGCCACGGTGATGGAGTCGCCGGTGTGGACGCCCATCGAATCCACATTCTCGATCGAGCAGATGATGATGGCGTTGTCGGCGCGGTCGCGCACAACCTCCATCTCGAATTCTTTCCAGCCGATGACGGATTCCTCGATCAGCACCTCGTTGGTGGGCGAGGCGTCCAGCCCCTGCTCGACGATGTCGAAGAATTCCTCGCGGTTGTAGGCGATGCCGCCGCCGGTGCCGCCCAGGGTGAACGACGGCCGGATCACCGCCGGCAATCCTACTTCGTCCAAAGCCTGCAGGGCGTGCGCGAATGCCTCCGGCGACAGCTCCATCACCGGATTGTTCTGGCCGTCGTAGAGGAAGTTGCCGTGCTCGTCCTTCTTGTGGCGCAGGTAGCCCTTCAGGGTTTGCCCGCGCGGCACTTCGAGCCCGATTGAGATCATCGCCTGGCGGAACAGTTCGCGGTCCTCTGCCTTGTCGATGGCATCGGCGGAGGCGCCGATCAGTTCGACGTTGTATTTCTCCAGCACGCCCCGCTTGCGCAGCGACAACGCCGTGTTGAGCGCCGTCTGCCCGCCCATGGTCGGGAGCAGCGCGAAGACGCGGCCCGGCGGCACATTGGCGCTTTCGCGCGCGATGATCTTTTCGACGAACTCCGGCGTGATGGGCTCGATGTAGGTGGCGTCCGCCAGCTGCGGATCGGTCATGATGGTGGCGGGGTTCGAGTTCACCAGCACCACGCGATAGCCCTCGGCCCGGAGCGCCTTGCAGGCCTGAGCGCCGGAGTAATCGAACTCGCAGGCCTGACCAATGACGATGGGTCCTGCTCCGATGATCAGGACGGTGTGGATGTCGGTGCGTTTGGGCATCGTCTCTCGCGCGCGTGGAGGCGCGTGGGCGATGGCCGCCACGCGCTCAGGACTCAAGTTTCAGGCTAAGCGGATCGTGTAGCGGCGAGTCGCCCGCGACGCAACCCGCCGTGCCTGCGCGCCATCGCCGCCAGTAAGTCCGACATTTTCGCCCGCAGGTCCGGTGGCCCGAGAAGTTCCATCTCGTCGCCAAGCCGGAGCAATTCCCGCAGACCCGCTTCGCCGGATTCAAGCGGAACGGTACAGCGAACCCAGCCACGACGATCGGGCTTGCTCGCGCTTTTCAACGACTCATCGCGAACATGGCTGCCGAGCGTAGGCAGCAACGCGAGGCCTTCGGGCGACAGGCGAACTCCGGCGCGGATCGGGTAGGCGCCTTCCTCATAGGCGCGTGCGGTCTTCTGCCAATGGGAGGCGAGGTCGAATCCTTTCGGTCGCGCGAAAGCGTCTTCGCTTACCTCAGGGTCCACCATGGCGGCGACGCGGTAGGTCCGGATGGATTTTCCGGACTGCGCGACGAGGTACCAGACGCCGGCCTTGAGCACGAGACCAAGCGGGCCCAGCTTGCGCGCATAGATTTCGCCGGCATTGCGGTAGCGCATCTTCAGATATTTCTCCTCCCAAACTGCTTTGGCGACGGTTTGCAATGCCGGCAGCGGCTCGGCATCGCGAAACCAGGCGACCGGATCGAGATGGAATCGCGCCGCGACTCGTTCGGCGTCGCGTTGCAGATTCGCGGGCAGGGCGGCGAGCAGCTTCAGACGCGCGGCGAAGAGCATGTCGGCGAGCCCGAGTTGCGCCGCCGGCCCCGGCAGTCCCGCAAGCAGCAGCGCCTCAGCCTCCGGCTTGGTGAGGCCCGTCAGTTTCGTGCGGTAACCGTCCATCAACGCGAAGCCGCCGCTGCGACCGCGATCGGCGTAAACCGGAATACCGGCGGCGCTGAGCTGGTCGATATCGCGGTGGATGGTGCGCACCGAGACCTCGAACTCGCGCGCCAGTTCGCCGGCGCTGATACGGCCGCGTGTCTGCAGCAGCATCAGGATGGACAGAAGGCGGCTTGCGAGCATTTTTGCAGCCTACCGCTAATACATGACATTCGGTGTCATGTGTACGGCGGTAAACCTCTCCGCGCAACGCACAGAGGGTCATCCCATGAATTTCACCGCAATCGCTTTGGCCGTATCGCTGGCGGGCAGTTCCGCTTTCGCGGCGTCACCAACAATTGGAGGAACAGCCATGACCGATCATTCCCACGATTTCGATTTCCTGATCGGCAAATGGAAGGTGCACCACTGGCGGCTGAATGGGCGCCTCGTCGGCAGCCATGATTGGGTGGAGTTCGACGGCACCTCGCAGCTATGGATGACGATGGATGGCAAGGGCACCATCGATGACAATTACATCGGCTTGCCGAGCGGGCCTTATCGCGCTGTCGGCCTTCGCGGCTACGATCCCAAGACACAGACCTGGGCGATTTGGTGGCTGGACGGTCGCAACGCCAACGGGCCTCTCGATCCGCCGGTGATTGGCAATTTCAATTTCGTGAATGGCGTTGGCACATTCGACGGCGACACTGTGAACAACGGCAAGACCGTGCGCTGCCGCTACACCTGGTCGAAGATCACCAAGACCTCCGCGCATTGGGAGCAGGCCTTTTCGCCCGACGGCGGCAAGACTTGGGAAACCAACTGGCGGATGGATTTCACGAGGGTTCAATGAGCGCTGTCATTGAACTTCGTCAATACACACTGAAGCCAGGTCAGCGCGATACGCTGATCGATCTGTTCGAGCGGGAATTCGTCGAGACTCAGGAAGCGGAAGGCATGGACGTCATCGGCATATTCCGCGATGAGGCCGATGCCGACCGCTTCGTGTGGCTGCGCGGATTTCCCGACATGGAGAGCCGCGCGAAGTCGCTCGCTGCGTTCTATGGCGGCCCGGTCTGGAAGGCGCATCGCAACGCCGCCAACGCCACCATGATCGATTCCGATAATGTGCTGCTGCTCAAGCCCGCCTGGAACAATTCGGGATTTGGCTCCGGCGGCGTGCGGGCAGCGGCCGAAACGAAAGCAACGTCGGACAATGTTGTGGCAGCGACGATCTGCTACTTCGGCGCGCCGGTGTCCGGCGAAATCATCGAGCAGTTCCGCACGGCTCTGCAGCGGGATCCGCGGTTTCTCGCCGCGTTCGTCACCGAGTCAGCTGCCAACACATTCCCGGGCTTGCCTGTTCGGGAAGGCGAAAATGTCTTTGTCGGGATTTCGCGGTCAACGGACACGGCGGTCCCAGGCGGGTTGCAGCCGATGTGGATCGAAACGCTGCGGCTAAAACCAACGGCGCGTTCGAAGCTGCGTTAGAAGCGAATGGCGGCCGGTCATGGACCGGCCGCCAGGACGCTGCAGGGTGGCTTCTAATTACTGCCTGGTTCGCACGTAACCGTGGGCGAGATAGTCGCCGTCGTCCCAAAATCCGATGGCGGCCTGTTGGTCCGAGCGGCTGCTGTCGAGGCTCTGGCCGTATGTGCCGATCGAGGTGGGAGGGTCGAAGGTCGTTATCTTTCCCGTGTTCGACCGCAGAAATGCGTGGGCGTTGTAATTGCTGTCGAGGTAGTACCCGGTGACTTTGCCTTCGTTGTTGATGCCTTGCGCATAGGTGCCGTTCGAGCCGGGAACGTCGAAGCTTGTGATGGTCCCATCGGCGGCCCGCACGAAACCGTGCGTCGCATAAGTGCTGTCCATGTAGTAACCGACAACGGAGCCGTCGTCGTTGATGGCGTATGGCTGGGTGAAGGTCGAGCCAGCCGGATCGAACGTCATGACGGTTCCATCCACCGTGCGGACGAACCCGTGGGTCACTTCCTTGCTGTCGCGGTAAAAGCCGGCGACCGCGTCGCTGTCGTTCATGCCGTACACGGCGACGAAGCTTGCGCCGGAAACGTCGAAGGAGCTGACCCTTCCCTTGGCATTTCGCAGGAAACCGTGCCAGGCAGAGCTGCCATCCTTGTAATAGCCGGCCATCCAGCCTCGTTTGTTGATGCCGAAGACGTAGCTGGTCACGGCGCCTTTAGGCACGATATCGGTCATCGTCCCATCGGGAGTGCGCACGAAGGCGTGACCGAGGTAATTGCTGTCGTCGTAATAGCCCGTGATCGTGCCGTCGCCATTCATGCCGGTGATATAGGTGCCTTGCGAGGCGGACGGGTCGAACGTTGTGATCGTCCCGTCGACGGACCGCACAAAGCCGTGAATGTAGCCGTCGGTATCCTGGAAGTACCCCGCAATCGCGCCGGCCTGGATGCTGATAGGATAGGTGTATTGCGATTGGGGCGGGTCAAAGGAGACGTAAGTCGCCTTGGCATCGGCGGATGCGCTCCATCCCAGGCTTGCCAGCGCTACACAGTAAACGATTGATCGATGCCACATGCTTAGTCCTCTCTGATGCGAAAAATGCTCCATCGGCCCATGCCGCGGAAAAGATTTGAGATTCTTGACGCAAAGGGTCCTTTAGGTCCTCATTAAGACTCTTAAACTTGCTTCCTGGGAGTGCCCGTATCGCCGCACTTCCGCGTGAGAGTTAAGGCATGATGGATCAATACCGCTTCGGCCCGTTCACGCTCGATCCGGCCGAGCGGAGCCTTCGCGCGGACGGCGTGCCTGTTCCCCTCGGCTCGACAGACGTTCGTCTTCTGCTGGCGCTTGTGGAACATGCGGGCGCCGTCGTCAGCAAAGATGATCTGATGAGGCGGGTGTGGGGCCGTGCGGTCGTCGGTGACAATGCGCTGTATGTCCACATCAACGCGCTGCGCCGGGCCTTGGGCGACGATTGGATCGTAAACAAGCAAGGCCGCGGCTACCGCTTCGTCATGCCAGTGCAGCGGTCGGAGCAGCACCTAAGCGGCGGACGCAGCAAGCCGCGCCGGGGCAATCTTCCGTCCCTCTGGACAACCGATTCGGACAAGGGGCCTTCCCGCCTGATCGGCAGGAGCGAGCATCTGCGCGCTGCCTCGGAGATGCTTGGCCAAGCTCGGCTCGTTACGCTCACGGGCCCAGGTGGCGTCGGAAAAACGCGGCTTGCCGTGCAAACTGCCAGCGAGGCTCTGCCGCGCTTCCGTGATGGCGTCTGGTTGGTCGAGTTGGCGGCTCTGGAGAAGCCGGATCTTGTGCCCGGAGCAATAGCCTCGGCGCTGGATGTCCAGATCGGCGCAAAGGCGGCGCCGATCGAGTCGCTTTCGCGTCACCTGGCAGGAAAATTCCTGCTCATCGTGCTGGACAATTGTGAACATGTGATCGCGGCGGTTGCCCGCACAGCGGAGAGTCTTCTCAGTGCGGCACCCGGTGTGAAAATTTTGGCGACCAGCCGCGAGCCACTTTCCTGTAGCGGTGAGCAGGTTCTCGAGGTTCCTTGTTTGGCTGTGCCGCGCGAGGGTGCCGGCCCGCCCGACGCCGTCCGCAGGATGCCCGCGGTCGAACTCTTCCTGGAAAGGGCGAAGGGCTCGGGCGCCAATCTGCGGATCGAGGACAAGGAATTGCCGGCCGTTGTCAGAATCTGCCGACGCGTCGATGGACTGCCGCTGGCGATCGAAATGGCCGCAGCATGGGCCGGTGTGCTCGGGCTGGAGTCCCTGGCCGCAAAGCTCGAAGGCTCCTTCGATGGTTGGCTGCGCGCCCGGAGCACGGCGCCGCCGCGGCATTCGACCCTGCGCGCGACATTGGAATGGAGCTATGGACTGCTGTCGCCGGACGAGCAGGCCGTGCTTTGCCGGTTGGCGGTCTTCGCGGGCAACTTCACGATGAAGGCAGCCGAAGCGGTCGCCAGCGACAGTGCCATCCTCAAAGGTCAGGTGTTTCAACATGCCGCCAATCTGATCCGCAAATCGCTCATCTCGATTGTGCCCGGCACACGAACGCCAACTTATCGTTTGCTCGAAACCACACGCGCCTTCGCACTCGAGAGGCTGGCTGCGTCCGGCGATGATCATGCGACCCGGCAACGACATGTGCGCCACATGGTTCGCGTGCTCGAAGAAGCGACGTCCGAATGGGAAACCACCAGCGATGCCGTCTGGCTGGAACGCTACGGCTCGATGCTCGAGGACCTGCGCGCCGCACTGGCCTGGGCGGTGGGCGAGTCAGGCCATGACGCCCTGGTCCTTGCGGGTGCCTCCTGGCCGCTGTGGCGCCAATTGTCGTTGCCCGCGGAGGGAAGACATTACTTGAGCGCGGCAGCAGCTCAGCTGCAGCGCGACACCTCGCCGGTAATCGAAGCACGCCTTCGCCGGGGTTTGGGCGAAATGCTGTTGAATACCGCCGAGACGAAGCTGGCGCACGAGGAAATTTGGCGCGCGGCGGCGCTCTACCGATCCTTGGGAGATGCTCCGCAGCTCGGCAACGCGCTGACCGCTCGGGGATTCTGTCTGTTCATGCTCGACCGCATCGAGGAGGCGGAACAGGCGATCTTGGAGGCGGTCAGTTTGTTGGAGCCTGTAGGCTGGTTTCGGACGCTTGGGGCCGCCTATTCCGCGCAGTTGTGCATCGAGGCTGTTCGAGGCCGTTTCGATGCAGCCTTTTCCGCCGGAGAGAAAGCGATACGATTATGCGAGGTGACGGGCGCCGATCGAACTGCTCTCAACGTCGCGGTCAACATGGTGCAGGCGCGTCTGGAGAAAGGCGATGTGGAGGAGGCGATTTCCAGCGGACGCAGCGTGGTGGCGCGTTTGCGCGGCACGCGTCACTCCGACCTCCTTGGGTTTGCGCTCGGGATTCTCGCGGCGGCGCTCACGGCGCAAGGCGATTGGAGAGAAGCTTTGGCCGCGGCTCGCGAAGCCGCGCCACTGCTTCGCGATGACGGCAGGCTATTCTGGCTGTTCGATCATCTGGGCCTATGCGCGGCACTGGACGGTCGGTTCAGAGATGCCGCACTGCTGTCCGGTTACGCTGAGGGCGTCTATCGCAAATTCGGCCGGATTCGCGAGCCGATGAGTCGCTCCGCGATGGAACGTACGGCGTCGCTGTTGTCCGATGCGTTGCCGGAGGATGAGGTCGCCGAGCTCTGCAGTTTTGGAGCGCGACTTTCCGAAACCCAGGCGCTGGATCTCGCGTTTGACGCGTAAGCCCGGCGCTTCATCAGCGGACAATCACGCGCGGCCAACAATCGCTTGCCAAGCTGGGGTGCGTCTGCTACGCCGCCCGCCGTTGCGCCGATTTGATGCTCAGCTTGCGGGCGCATTACAAATTTCGCTAAAGCGAAGGCACGAAAGCGGCGAGCGCCGCGTGCCCTCAGCCCCGCAAGCCGATTCATCAGACGCGAAGGACATTCCGGCCGTCCGCTCTCGACGGCCGGGATGGTGTTTTCTAATTTGTGGTCGATGGAGAACGTTCGATGAAAGCACTGGTCAAGTCGAAGGCCGAACCCGGAATCTGGCTCGAGGATGTTCCCGAACCGACCTACGGAATCGATGACGTACTCATCAAGGTGCTGAAGACCGGCATCTGCGGCACCGACGTGCATATCTACAATTGGGACGAGTGGGCCCAGAAGACCATCAAGCCGGGAACTGTCGCCGGCCATGAGTTCGTTGGCCGCATCGCCGCCGTGGGTTCGAATGTACACGGTTGTAGCGTCGGCGATCTCGTCAGCGCCGAAGGCCACATCGTCTGCGGCCATTGCCGCAACTGCTTGGCGGGTCGCCGGCACCTCTGCGCCAACACACTCGGCGTCGGCGTGAACCGCGACGGTGCGTTCGCCGAATATGTCGCGGTGCCGGCGCTCAATGTCTGGCACTGCGACCCGCATGTGCCGCTGGAGATCTACGCGATCTTCGATCCGCTAGGGAATGCCGCGCACACCGCACTCTCCTACGACCTCGTCGGCGAGGATGTGCTGATCACCGGCGCCGGGCCGATTGGCGTTGCAGCGGTCGCCATGGCGCTGAAGGCCGGCGCGCGGTTCGTCGTCATCACCGATGTCAACGACTATCGCCTTGGCCTCGCCGACAAGATGGGCGCCACCGCGGCCGTGAACGTGAAGAACACCGATCTCAAGCAGGTGATGCAGAAGCTCGGCATGCACGAGGGCTTCGATGTGGGGCTCGAAATGTCGGGCAATCCGGACGGCTTCCGCCAGATGATCGACACCATGGCGCATGGCGGCAAGATCGCCATGCTGGGCATCCAGTCCGGCCACCCGGGCATCGATTGGGACGCGGTGGTGTTCAAGGGCCTCAACATCCGCGGCATCTACGGCCGCATGTTCGGCGAGACCTGGTACAAGCTGACCCAAATGATCCGCAGCGGCATGGATATCGGCAAGGTCATCACGCACCGCTACTCGTACAAGGATTTCCAGAAGGGCTTCGACGTGATGCGCTCCGGGAATTCCGGCAAGGTGATCCTCGACTGGAGCGAACTGTGAGCGCGGCCCTCGACCAAAGCCTTGCCGGCGATCTCGACGCCATGCGCGAGGCGGGAACGTTGAAGACCTTCCGCCACATCACCGGCCCGATGGATACGCAAGTGACGATGGCGGAGAAATCCGGCCCGGTGCTGGTGCTGTCTTCGAACAACTACCTGGGCCTCGCCGATCATCCCGAGGTGATCGAGGCGGGGCGCGCGGCGCTGCAGGAGTTCGGCGCCGGCACGGCGAGCGTTCGCTTCATCTGCGGCACGTTTTCGATCCATGAGCAGATCGAGAAGCAGCTGGCGAAGCTGTCGCACACGGAAAGCGCGCTGACCTACGTGTCGTGCTGGACGGCCAATACCGGCCTGATGCCGGCGATTGCCGGCGAGCAGGATGCGCTGGTGTCGGATGAGCTGAACCACGCATCGCTGATCGATGGCTGCCGCGCGTCGAAAGCGCGGCGGCTGGTCTACAAGCATTCCGACATGGCCGATCTGGCCGCCAAGCTGGAGGCGGTGGAAGGCGCGCGCCGCATCTTCATCGTCACCGACGGCGTCTTCAGCATGGAAGGCGACATCGCCAAGTTGCCGGAGATCATCAAGCTGGCGAAGAAGCACAATGCGTCGATCATTCTCGACGATTCCCACGGCACCGGCGTGATGGGAAGGAACGGCCGCGGCACCGCCGAGCACTATGGCGTCGAAGGGCAGATCGACATCATCACCGGCACCTTGGGCAAGGCCTTGGGGGGTGCGGCCGGCGGCTATGTCGCCGGGTCGAAAACCTTGATCGAATTCCTGAGCCAGGTGTCGCGACCGCAACTGTTCTCGAACGCGCTGCCGGCAACGATTGCAGCGAGCGCCGGCAAGGCCATCGAGATACTCGAACGCGAGCCCGACCGCGTGGCGCGCCTGCACACGATCACGCGACGCCTGCGCTACGGCTTGCAGAAGCGCGGGTTCAAGCCGCTGGAAGGTGAAAGCGCCATCGTGCCGATCATTGTCGGCGACACTGCGTTTGCCATCAAAATGAGCCAGATGCTGCTCGCCGAAGGAATTTTCATCACCGGCTTCGGCTATCCGGTGGTGCCGGAAGGCACGGCGCGCCTGCGCATCCAGGCCTGCGCCGCGCTAACCGACGAGCAGATCGATTTCGCGCTGAAGACCTTCGAAAAAGTCGGCAGGCAGGCCGGAGTAATTTGAGAGGTTCAGTACGGTCGTTCTATTATTCCATCATGACGAAGCTGCTCGAAAAAGCCCTTGAGGCCGTGCGCAAACTGACCAGCGAAGAGCAGGACGAGATCGCACAGGCGATGCTGCGATTTGCAGAGCACGAAGCGCCAGAGCCGATTGATCCGGCGGATCTCTCCGCCGTCCTCAATGGTCTTGCGCAGGCAAAGCGGCGTGAGTTTTCGAGCGAGGCAGACGTTGAAGCAGCGTTTCGCCGCTTCGATCCATGAAGCTCCGCTTCACGCCCCAAGCCACGCAAGACTTGACCGACATCGCCGACTACATCCGCTCTGAAAACCCGAAGGCCGCGGAACGCGTCCGGGCTTCGGTTTTGGAATCGCTCCAGCTGATTGCAGACTTCCCGGAAAATCGGCAGGCGCCAACAAACCGAAGCGTGCGGAAACATGTTTCACGGCGATATGGCTACTTGCTCTATTACCGCCTTGACCTGGAGGACGATGACATCGCTGTTCTGGCGATACGTCACCCGGCCAGAGAGCGGCCGTTCTCCGGTCGGTAAGCCAAGAAAGGCCGGGAGGCAGCCGCCGTGATGAGCGACCCATCCGTCGGCCACTCTTGAACCCAGGTTTGCGGAGCTTACCTATGGCGGGCAGGAGGAGGGTTCGGCGATGTTGCACCTGCTGGCGCTGCCGTTCATTCTGATCGGCGTCCTCATGTCCGGCGTGATGGCGTTCGCCGGAGTCGCGTTGTTTGCCGCACTCTTGATTCCGCTGCTCATTCTGGCGCTGTTTTTCCGCGTCAGTATCTTTTTCCTGAAATTCGGGCTGATCGTTATGCTGGTCGCGGTCCTGTTCTCCTGGCTGTAGCCGCTATGGCCATGAGATAGCGGCTTAGCTTCGCCATCGCAGCGTTCGCGGCTGAATCGGATTGGCAAACGGCGTGCCGGATTCGACCGATGCGGACCACGCCTTCTTCAGCCGGTGGTACCACATGGCGGGGACGTCGGAATCCTGGATCAGCATCAGGTTGGGATTGAACTTGAGGCCTTCGCGCTGCAGCTCGGCCATCCTGCGATCGTCGGCGAGGAACGTCGGTCCGAACGCCAAGAAGAACGGCTTCAGGATGCCGAGCCATGAGGGCCAGTAGAACACCTGCGTCACCTCAGTGGTGGCGGCATCGATCGGCGTGCAGGCGGTGAAGCCCACCACATCCACCTGTGTCCCCGCGATCGTGCCGCGGATGTTTTCGAAGCGCACGCTGGGCAATTCGAAGGTGATCTCCGTCGACACATCGCCAAGCAGCTTGTAGGCGGCCTTGGAAGGGGCATGCCGCGTCATCACGAATCCCATCGGCAATGGCGCGTAGGCTTTCTCCTTCACCTGCATCGGCTTCTTCCACCACCAGCGGCCATGAACGAATGGCGCGTGCACCGGATCCATCAGGCCAATGACGGCGTGGTCGATGTTGCAGTGGAAGGTCTGGCTTTCCGTCCAGCGCGGGCGCGCGTTCGGCACCGGCACACGCTGCGGCTCGATGGAAGGCGAAGGCGTTTTGCGCTCATCGCTCGCGAAGTACACCCAGATCAGTCCATCCTGCTCGCGCACGGGATACGAGCGCACGCGAATTTTTGTGGGATCGAGGTTCTGTTCTTCCACCAGCGAAGGAATGTGCGAGCACACCCCGTCGGCGCGAAACTCCCAGCCGTGATAGGGGCACTGCACGGTGTGGTTCGCCAGCACGCGGCCGCCCGAAAGCGGCACGCCGCGATGCGGGCAGATGTCACGCAGCGCGAATGCTCGTCCGTCGCGCATTCGCCCCAGCACCACCGGCTCGCCGAGCAGCATCTGCCGCCGCAATTGTCCCGCCCCCAAACTCGACGACAGCGCCGCCATGTACCAGAGGTCGCGCAAGAACAGATCCGGTCTGCCGGCGATGTTGGATGAAGGAATGTCGTCGATCACGGCGCTCAGAACGAAAAGCTGAAGGAGCCGTCGCCGTCGATCTTCAGCGACCCGATGCCGATGATGTCCATGCTAAGCAGCACATCGAAGCCACTGTCTTGAATGTTCAATTCCGCGCCTTGGATGGGCGCGTTTACGACATGGAGGCTGCCCAGGCGGGCTTCGCGTTTTTCACCGGCGATACCGAAGGGAAATCCCACCCTGAAGAGATAATTGTTGTGATAACTCAGCCCGGCGACGCCCTGGATTGGAACTTTACCGATCGGCGCAAGGCCGACTTTCTCAGCTGCGTCGGAAGTGATGCAAGTTCCTTGCGCCCCCGTGTCCACCAGCGCATTGAACACATGCATTGTGACCGTGTCCGACCCACGCTCGGCGGAGGCAAAGCGTGTCACCACGCTGTCATCGAGAATCGCAACGCTCAAGAACACCTGTGAACCGTCGTGCCTACCCCAGATGCACGGCATGCGAGAAAATACCCAATTTGAGGGGTTCGTCGGAAACCTTCTGAATCGAAAAAAGCTCGTCGCCATACAATTGGCGGCCCGCGGTCTGCGCATCGCTGGCGGTATCGTACAGTCCCACCACCTCACGATGCCGAAGCAGAGCGTACTTGCCACGGTGCATGTCCAGCAAGTTGCCCAAGTGTCCCTGGAAAGCTTCCAGATTGCCGTCTATTTCCTTTTGCAGCTCGCGCCGGTTGGCGGCCATTGCCGATGCTCCGTTGACACTGCAACCATATCGCAAACGTACGAAGGTACACCAGCGGTTCGGCCGACGGTGTCCGCGCTCATTGATCGGAGGTGTCGTTGTCCGGCGAAGCGGCGTTGGGAGCCTGAGCCTTCGGAGCGTTCAACGGCTTCAGCAGGCTGTCGAGCTTGGTCATGAACTGCTGCCCTTTGTACGGTGGCAGCTTGTACGCCCAACCGGAGGTTCTCGCATCGACGGCGCGGGCCTCCTTGCCGGCTGCCGGTTTGCCCGGCGCACCTTCGGCATAGATGGTGGCCCAGTAATCCTGCCCCTTCTGGATTACATCCACTGTGATGGTCAGGCCATCGAAGGTGTGCGTCACGTCCTGCCAGGCATTGCTGAAATCGAAATTCTTCGCCGGCTTCACATCGTCGAAGCTCAAGCTGACGATGGCCGCCGCCGGTCCTTCCGCGGCGCCTTCGTAGGAAAGCTGGCGTCCGGACGGGAGATTGACCAGCTTCAAACTGGCGTCGCTCGGCTTGTCGCGCCGCACCGTGTAACCCGGGCCGCCGGGGGGCCGCACATCCGCCTCCTGAATGCGCGAACGATCGACATTGAGCAGGCTCTTTTCATACCAGTCGGAAACGTCGCTCTTCGGCTCCAACACAGTCTTCGCCAGCCAGCTCTGCGTCGAATCCGGCTTGCGAACGAAGAGGCCGGATGCACCCTGCTCACCGGCGTCCGCGCTCTTGCCGGTGATGATCGACGCCAGAACATGGCCCTTGTCGTCCGACAAGGTGAACAGGATACCGTTCCCCTTCGGCGGCGCATCGAGGTCGAGATAATGCAGCCAGTCGGCGCGCGCCGTCTTCGGCTCGACCGCTTCCAGGCTGGCGATTCCGATGACGGTCTTGTTCACCTGCTCGAACGATGCCGGGAAATCGTTGCGCGACGTGATTACCCATCCCTTCATGGGCAAGAAGGCGACATCCACCGTGCCGCTCTTCGACACCACATGGATGCGCGCGACCTTGCGCGCTTCGTGCGCGAGGTTGGGGAACATGGGGTGGCGATGATATTGCGGCGCGACTTCCGCCGATTGGTGCCATAGCGCCAGCACCGCCAGCACCACCAGCACCGCGGCCGCGATGGCGAGCCACAGAAGATTGCGGCGCCTCGGGTCCTGTATGATCGCGGTGTCGGACATGGTGCTCATCCTAGAACGCAATCGCGCGGGCGCGGCGGCGCCGTCGCAGCACGGCAAGCCCGATGGCGAAGAACGCAACCAGCAGCGGCACCAGCACGATATTCACGAATATGAGAATGTTCCCGAGGCGATCCACGCTGGCGCGCAGATTGCGCTGCACGTCGCGGATCTTCGTCCGCGTCTCAACGAGGTCATGCCGGAATTGCTCGATCTCGCGCTGCTGCTGCGCGGAAATTCCCGCCGCGCTGTTCGGATTGCCGGCCTTTGCGCCAGCACCGGCCTGCAGCTGCCGCAGCTGCTCCTGTGTCGCCTGCAGGTGCTCCTGTAGATTCTGCGCCTGCTGCTGGAATTGCGCCTGCGCTTCGGCCTGCAATTTCTTCACGCGGGTGAACGGGCGGTCGCTGCTCGCGCGGGTGCGCAAGGAGATGAGATCGCTCGATCCGCTGAGGTTCTCGATGGAATTGAGAATGAAGGCGGCGTTGTCGGCGAATGGGGCTGCCACCTGATGCCCGTACAGATCTTCGACGTGCACCCAGAAGCGATCGTCGAAGATGTCGCTGTCGGCCAGCACGATCACGTTGATCGCGCCCTGGCCGATGATGTGCATGGGTGCTGCTGCGGCCTTGCCCTTTGCTGGCGTCGGCGGTTTCGGCGCGCCTTTGGCAAACGCCGTCTTGGCGGTGCCCGAAATGCGGGCCGCGATGGTGAAGGGATGTCCCGTCGGCGCGATCTGCCGCATGATTGCATCGGGTTGCGGCATGATGCGGATCGATGCCGCGTCTATCAGCGACGATTGCCCGGTTGACCAGAGCAACGGGGTGAATGTGGTGCCGGCTGCCTTGATCTGCGTCAGCGCGCCGACACTGGCGAGATTGAGCGATTGCAGACTGGCCGTGATCTGATCCGTCTTGCTAACCTGGTCGCTGCCCAGATGCAGCCAGACCGGGTACAGCTGGTAGGGGGTCCGTGGATCGGACGACTGGACCTTCTGCGCAAGGTCGCGATCGGCCACCACCTTCGTCGGATCGTAGCCGACGCCCCACGCCTGGAAGAGCTTCGGCAGATCGGAGGACGTCGGGCCACCGCCCTGCTGGAAGGGGCTACCGCCGCTCGCCTGGCCCGCCAATTCCGAATTCGGATCGACCAGCACCAGCGCGCGGCCGCCGCCGAGCACGAACTGGTCGATGGCGAAGAGCTGCGGATCGCCGAGTGTCGGCGGATGCACGATCATCAGCACATCGACGCCGCTGGGAATGGAGGTGAAGTTCGGCTCCAGCATCTGTGTCTGGTAGGTCTGCGCGATCTGCTGATAGATGATGAAGGGACGCGCGTGGCCCTGCATCGCGGCCTGGATCCCGCCCGGGCCGTACTGCAGCGGCAGGCCTGAGAGGACCGCGATCTTCGGCTTCTTCGGCGTCGACAGGCGATAGATCAGCGAAGACAGATCGTACTCAAGATACGGCTCGCGATCCTGACCGAAGAACGGGATCGTCTCCTTGCCGTCAATGCTGTTGGTGCCGACCAGTCCGAAATAGACGACATCGCCGGATTGCGTCGGAGCCCCGGTGAGGCCCGCCGCGCTCGCCGCGTCTTCCTCCGCTGTATAGGGCTGCGGGTCGATCTCCTGCACAATGATCTTGCCGCCGCTCAAGGCCGCGTATTCATGCAGCAGGTCGCGCACGCGTTGAGCGTAGGCGTTGATCTGCGCGTAATCGGCGGCTTCCTTCTTGGAATAGTAGAATTTGAGAAGGATCGGCTCCTGCACCTTGGCAATGATGTTTCTGGTGCCCTGCGCCAGCGTGTATTGGCCGTTCTCGGTCAGATCGAGCTTCGCTGTCGTAAAGGTGGCGTCGGCCGCGATGTTCAGCGCGACGAAGATCAGCGCGGCAAGCACGATGGCGATGATGGCGTAAAGGCGGCGCGGCATCGGCTTCATCGCATCACCCGGCCCGCTTCAGGTCGACGACAACGATGTTGGCGGCAAGGAACAGCGCAATCAGCGAGAAGAAGAAGACAAGATCGCGGATATCGATCACGCCCTGCTGGATCGACGCGAAATGAGTGAGGAAGCTGAAGGACGAGATCGCGCTCACCAGCGCGAAGGGCGCCCAGGCGCGGAAGAAGTCGAGCACCAGCGGCGCGCCGGAGATTGTGAACAGGAAGCACACCACCACGCTCACCACGAAGGCGATGACCTGGTTGTTGGTCGTGGCCGAGATGCAGGCGCCGATCGCCATGTAGCCGCCGGCCATGAGGAAGCTGCCGATATAGCTCGCGAGGATCACGCCATTGTCGGGATGGCCGAGATAGTTGACCGTGATCCAGATGGGGAAGGTCAGCGCCAAGGCGACGCCGGTGAAGGCCCAGGCCGCGAGGAATTTGCCGACCACCGTCGCCCACAGCGGCACGGGCAAGGTCAGCAGCAATTCCATGGTGCCGGTGCGGCGCTCCTCGGCCCACAGCCGCATGGCGATGGCGGGCACGAAGAAGAGATAAAGCCAGGGATGATAGGCGAAGAACACCGACAGATCGGCGATGCCGTTCTCGTAGAACCGGCCGATGTAGAAGGTGAAGGCGCCCATCGTGAACAGGAAAATCACGATGAACACGTAGGCCAGCGGCGTGGCGAAGTAGGCGGTGAACTCGCGCCGGAAGATGGTCCACATGGCGCTCATGCCCGGCTCTCCCGTGCGCGTGCGGCGTCGTGGGTGGTGATGGAGCGGAACACTTCGTCGAGGCGGCCGGGTTCGGCGTACAACTCCTTCACATCCCAGTGCTCGGCGACCGCCGTGGCGCTGACAGTCTCGATCAGCAGCGCGCCGCTCTTGGGGAAAGCGGTGATGGACACGGCGCCGTCCTCGGGTTTTCCCTGCTCGACGGTTGCCACGTCCGGCATCGCCTTCAGCTTTGCCGCCGCGGCGTCTGCCTTTGCCGGCGGCAGCACCAACGTCACCGCATTGTGATGGCGCGAGCGGGCGAGAAGCTGTGCCGGCGTGCCGTCGGCGACCACGCGGCCGCGATCGATGATGACCGCCCGCGTGCACACCGCTTCCACTTCCTCGAGCAGATGGGTCGAGATGATGATCGCCTTCTTGGGCGCCATGGACCGGATCAACGTGCGCACGGCGTGCTTCTGATTGGGATCGAGGCCATCGGTCGGCTCGTCCATGATCAGCACCGGCGGATCGTGGAGGATCGCCTGGGCAACACCGACGCGGCGCTTGAATCCTTTCGACAGGGTATCGATGGGCTGGTCGAAAACAGCATCGAGCTCGGTCTTGGCGACCGCGCCGGCGACCGCCGCATTCGCCTGCTCGCCGCCAAAGCCGCGCACCCTGGCAATGAAGGTGAGAAACTGCCGCGGCGTCATGTCCGGATAGGCCGGCGCGCCCTCGGGCAGGTAGCCGATCTCCCGCTGTGCCCCGATGGCATCCGTTTCGACGTCGTGCCCGCAGATGCGCACCCGGCCCTCGTCCGGCCCGAGATAGCCGGCGACCATCTTCATCGTGGTGGATTTGCCAGCACCATTCGGCCCGAGGAATCCGAGCACCTCGCCCTTACCAACGCGCAGGTCGATTCCCGCGACTGCGGTAATCGGGCCGAACCGCTTGGTGAGTCTTTCGATTTCGATCATTGCCCAGTCGGAAAAACACCAGTTGTCGCCAGCCCATAACGGACTGAGGCGCGGCCTGCAAGGGCCGGAAATCTTACGGAATTGAAACGGCCAATTGCCGCAGGAAGCCCGCTTCGCAGCCGTCAGATTGACGTTTTCGCGAGCCAGACCCAACTCCGGTGCGTTCCCACAGAGAAGCTGCCAAACTGGCGGCCAGCCTCGGAGCTGCGGATGATCGATCTCAAAATCCTCGTGCGCGCGTTCATCGTCGGCACCGTGCTGCAGCTGGTGCTGGTCGGGCTCTGCCACGTCAGCCCCTGGATCATGCTGCACGCCTTCATGTTCGCGGGCATGATGATTTCAGCGACCGCCGCCTATCTCTATGCCATGGATTCCGGCCGCGGCTATTTTCCCGGCGCGACGGCCGGTGCCGTCATTGGTGGTGCCTGCGGATTCATCGGGCTGGTGATCATGGTGGCATTGCGCGACAATCGCCAGATCGTGATCCCGTGGGGCACGGCGATTTGCGTGTTGACCGGCGCTGTCGGGGGAATCTTCGGGCAAATGGCGGCGAATCTGCGCGCGATCGATCGGGAAAACCGGAAGCGGAGGGAAGAATAGCAACGCCGGCCGGCGATGCGCACCCAAGGAGGGGCTGGGGGGCAAGAACTCCGGGCGCTTCACCACCGACCGACACGGTTGATATGGGAGCCGGATGTCGGCATCTCAAGGGTCGAATGAGGGAATTCTGGGGCAAAATTGGAACGAATGGAGAGCTTCTGAATGGGACGCATGATCCCCGCCACGCAAGCGCTGATGGACTATCTCGACCGCGTCGGCACCCGCGAGCATCCCGCGCTTCGTCATTGCCGCGAAGAGACCGCGCCGTTGTCGAACGCGGAGATGCAGATCGGTCCGGACCGGGGCGCGCTGATGGCGCTGCTGGTGCAGCTTATAGGCGCGAAGCGGTGTCTGGAGATCGGCACCTTCACCGGCTACAGCGCGCTTGCTGTTGCACTCGCCTTGCCGGACGAGGGGACGCTTATGTGCCTGGATGTCAGCAAGGAATACACCGACAAGGCGCGGCGCTATTGGGAGGAAGCCGGCGTCGCAGACAAGATCGACCTGCGGCTGGCGCCGGCATTGGAGACGCTCGATCGGATGCTGGCAGAAGGTGAACCGCCGTTCGACTTCTGCTTCATCGATGCCGACAAACCGAACTACGACAGTTACTACGAGCGCGCGCTCGAGCTGGTGCGTTCGGGAGGCCTCATCGCCATCGACAACATGCTGTGGAGCGGCGATGTCGCCGATCCCGCCAAGAACGACGAACGCACGAATGCCATTCGCGCGCTGAACCAGAAGATCCACGACGATGATCGCGTCGACATGGTGCTGGCGAACATCGGCGACGGCCTGATGCTGGCGCGAAAACGCTGATCGTCCCCCTCCCCTCGCGGGAGGGGGCAAGCATTGCGAGCGCAGCGAGAAATGCTTGGGGGAGGGGGCGCTTCAGCATCACCCCTCCCCCAAATTCTCACAGCTGGCGCTGCTCGAATTTGCCCCCTCCCGCAAGGGGAGGGGGAATTCAGAATTGCTGTAGCTCTTTCCATGCCAACGCTTCACGTTCCGCGCGCTTGATCCATTCGTTCTTCGCCGCGTTGTAGGCGAGCGTATCGTCGGGATGCAGCGCTGCGGCGCGAAGCTTCTCGGTCTCGTATTCCTTCGCAATCGCCGGGTGCGCCCGCAGGTAATCGCGGAACACGAGGTGGCGCGGCATCTCTTCTGCACCTTCGGCGTAGCAGTGGAGCTGGACCTTTCGCTTGCCCGTCACGGGATCGGACAAGGTGCAATACCGCCGGCCGGCGAGACCGAACTCGCCGTACCACTTGTAGCCGAGCGCACGGATGGCCGTTTCTTGCGCATCCAGCGCGGGTAAATCGGTGACCACCGGAATGAGATCGACGATCGGCTTCGCCAGAATGCCGGGAATGGCGGTCGAGCCGATGTGATGCACCGTCAGCAGCACATTCCCCAGCGCTGCTTTGAGCCGCGCGGTTTCTTCGGCCGCAATCTCCGCCCAAGCGGGCGAATGCGGGCAAAGTTCGACGGCGAGTTTGTCCGGCGTGGGATCGATCATGGTCCCTCAAACAAAAAAGGCCCCGGCGAACACCGGGGCCTTTGTTCGACTGTCGATGCCTTAGCGGCGGCTGCCGAGCAGGCGCAGCAGCATCAGGAACAGGTTGATGAAGTCGAGGTAGAGCTTGAGCGCGCCGAAGATCGCCTTGCGGCCCATCACGGTGCCGTCGTCGCCCGCGACGTAGCTCTCCTTGATCCATTGGGTGTCATAGGCGGTGAGGCCGGTGAAGATGATCACGCCGGCCACCGAGATGACCCACTGCAGCATCGACGAATGGACGAAGAAGCCCACCAGAGAGGCGATGATGATGCCGATCAGCCCCATGAACAGGAACGAGCCCATGCCGCTGAGATCGCGCTGCGTGGTGTAGCCCCACAGGCTCATGGCGCCGAAGGTCGCCGCCGTGATGAAGAACACCTGCGCTACCGAGGCGCCCGTGTACATCAGGAGGATCGGCGCAAACGTCACGCCGATGAGAGCCGCGTACACCAAGAAGCTGGCGCGCGCCGCGTTGACGCTCATCTTCTGAATGCGGAAGCTGAGGAACATCACAATCCCGAGGGCGCCAAGAAGCAGCACCCACATCAGCGGACCGAACAGCATCGTTCCGAAGCTGGTGAGCATCAGCCCGCCCGGCAAAGCCGGAATGCGGCCGTCGGCGAGGTGCGCGGCACTTGCCGGATTGGTCGTCACCGCAGCAGTGAATGCCGCGTAGGCGGCCACAGCGGTCAGCACGAGGCCCGCGAACATGTAGTTGTAGACGCGCAGCATGTACGCCCGGAGACCGGAGTCGATGACGCCGGTTGTCGTTTGGGCGCGCGTGGCGACGCGATTGTCGAAGTCAGCCATCTGACAGAATCCTTTCTCGACCGGCGCAAAGCCGGAACACGGCTAATATCGTGGTTCCCGAGGGCCGGATCAAGGCATTCCGCGGCCCCCGAGAATCAAGGTTTCGCGACGGTTACGGCTCCGAAAGCTAGCGATGGCGGACCTCGAAAACGGTGCCCCAGCTGTACGTCCCGCCGACATTGGCCGTGCCGTAGAAATTGCCGAGGGGATCCTGAATCAGCCCCGCAAACGGACCGTGCCCTTCGCTTTCGGTGAACGTATGCACGATCTTCTCCGTGCCTTTCGCGGTCACCTCGAACACGATTCCGCAGCCGCAATCGCCGCCGCCGGCGCCGCCCGACGTGGTTGTGCCGAAGAGGTTGCCATCGCCGTCGATCAACAGCCTCGACTTGGGGAAGGAGCCGTCGCTGCCGCCAACGAATGTGTGCAGTCCCGTCTCATTGCCATTGGCGGCGAGCTTGAAAACCGTGCCGCAGGGGGTGTCGCTGCCATCGCAATCGACGCCGCCATTGTTCGTGGTGCCGTAGAGCGCGCCCGCATCGTCCATCACAAGGCCAGCTGCGGGGTAGGCGCCATGGTCGCCGCCCTCGAATCTGTACAGCACCGTCTCGGTGCCATCCGGCGCCAGCTTGAAGACGATGCCGCAGCCCTGGCCCGAGCCATCGCAATCGGTGCCGCCATTGGTCGCCGTGCCGTAAAGGTTGCCGGCAGAATCGCGCAGCAGCGTGCCGATCGGAGAAGAGCCGTCGCTGCCGCCGGCGAAGGAATAGAGCACCTTCTCCTTGCCCTTGCGCGTGATCTCGAAAATCGTGCCGTCACCGTTCGCGCCGCCGCTATTCGTCGTCCCGAACAGATTTCCCTTTGGATCGAAGATCAGTCCGGCAAAAGGCCGCGCACCATCGCTGCCCTTGAAGTCGTGGATCACGCCGAATGTGCCATCGGCGGCAAGTTTGAAAACGTTGCCGGCAATGTGTTTGCCGCCGAGGAAGGTGGTTCCATACATGTTGCCCGCAGAATCGGAAATCAGCTCGGCCAGCGGATAGCCGCCATCGTCGCCGGTGAACGCATGGAGCGTCGTCTCCTTGCCGCGCGGCGTGACCTTGAACACGGTTCCGCAACCGCCGGGGCAGTTGCCGCCGCCACCGCCGGACGCCGTGCCGTACAGATTGCCCTGCGCATCCCGCAACAGTTCGGCCTCTGGATAAACACCTTGGTTGCCGGTGAAGCTGTAGAGTGTCTTTTCCTTCGCTTCATGCGCGGCTGCCGGAACGAATGTGGCAAGCACCGATGCGAGCGCCAGCGGCGCCGTTCGATGGATGTAAGACATCGTATGAAATCCCCCTGGTTGCAGAATCTTCTGCGCCGCCGTGAAACGACGACGCCACTCGACACGACGGCCAATGGCGCCTAGTTGCGTACTCTGAATACGGTCCCACCACTATAGGTGCCGCCAGTAAAGGTGGTGCCGTAGAGGTTGCCGGAGACGTCCATGATCAGGCCCGCAAAGGGTCCGCCGCCGTCGCGGCCGCCGCTGAACGCATAGAGGATTTTCTCCTGGCCGCCCGGCTTGATCTGATACACCACTCCGCCGCCGAGCCTGCTGCCGCCTTCCACCGTGGTGCCGTAGAGGTTGCCGGCGGCGTCGCTCACCGGAGCGGCCTGCGGATTTGCGCCATCGTCGCCTCCTGCAAAGGTGTGCAACCCGAATTCCTGGCCGTCGGCGGTCAGCTCGAACACCACACCACATCCGGCACCGCTGCCGTCGCAATTGAATCCGCCATTGTTTGTGGTGCCGAAAAGATTGCCGGCGCCGTCCATGGTCACCCCAGCTGCCGGGTAGGCGCCATGGCTTCCGCCTTCAAATCGATAGAGCACCGTCTCGCTTCCCTCCGGCGTGAGCTTGAAGATTGTTCCGCAGCCCTGGCCGGTTCCGTCGCAATCGACCCCACCGTCATCCGTGGTGCCATAGAAATTTCCATCCTGCGCCAGGAACAATGCGGTCGTGGAGTCCATGCCGTCGCTCCCGCCCGTGAAGCTGTAGATCGTGCCGAACTTGCCGTTGGCCGCAATCTTGAAGACGGTTCCGCAGTACACACCCGTGCCCATGCAATCGAGACCGCCGCCGCTCGTCGTGCCGTAGAGGTTCCCGGCGCCATCCAGGAGGAGCGCGCTAACCGGAAAGGCACCATCGCTGCCGCCTGCAAATATGTGCAGGAGTGTTTCTTTGCCCCTTGGCGTCACCTTGAAGACGCTGCCGCAGCTGCAATCGCCTCCGCCATTGAGGGTAGTACCGTAGAGATTGCCATCGGAATCGATCGCAAGCCCAGGAACGGGAAACACGCCGTCATTCTGTTGGGCGAAAACGTGCAGGATGGTTTCCTTTCCGCCGGGTCTGAGCCTGAAGACCGTGCCGCAGCCGCCTCCGCCGCAGTCATGGCTGCCGCCTTCCTGCGTCGTGCCATAGAAATTGCCGTGCGAATCGACAACCAGACCACCTTCCGGGAAAGAGCCGTCCTCGCCGGCCTGGAAACTGTGAATGACCTTCTCCTTGTGAACATGCGCCGCGGCCGGAACGATTGCGGCGAGCATCGCCAGAAGCGCCAGCGGCGCTGTTCTCAAATATTGCATGGAAATTCCCCCTGTCGCAGTTTGGTGCTGCGCTCCAGCCGGGGAAAATGACGGCTTTCGCGGGCTGCCGCAACAGCAGTTCAGGGGTTGCGCAGCAGTGCGGCGGGCTTTGCGGAGAGGGCCGTCCAGGCGGCGGCGAGACCGAACAGGAGCGTGGCGAGGCCGCCGCCCGCAATGGTGAATAGCGCGGCCCTGAGATCGAACACGAAGCGCACGTCGAAGACGTATCGCGCCACGAGCCACGCGCCCAGCGTTCCCGCCCCGAGCGCGACCGCGCCCGTGATTGCGCCGATGAGGCCGTATTCCAGCGCATAGATGCCGGCGATCCGGGCCCGCGTCGCGCCGAGTACCTTCAGCACGGTAGAATCATAGATCCGTGCGCGCTGGCCCGCCGCCACCGCACCGGCCAGCACCAGCAATCCTGCCAGAATGGTAACGAGGCTTGCGGCGCGGATGCCGGTCGCCATCTCCTGCACCAATCCGCTCACCTGCGCGATGGCATCCTTGACCCGCACTGTCGAAACATTCTGGAAGCGGTCGGTGACGGCGCGATACATCGCCTCCTCGTCGCGGTCCGGTACGCGAACCGTGGCGAGGAACGAATGTGGCGCTTTGTCGATGATGCCCGGTGACAGGATCAGCACGAAATTCTGCCTGCCGTTGGAGAAATCGACATCGCGGAAATTGGCGATGCGTCCCTCGGTCTCGCGGCCCAGCACATTCAAGGTGATCGTATCGCCAAGCTTCAGATGCATGCCCTGCGCCAGCTCGGCATCGAACGAGATGAGGGTGGGGCCGGTGTAGTTCGGCGCCCACCATTTGCCGGCCGTGATGTCGTTGCCCTTCGGCGGCGCGGCGGCATAGGTGATGCCGCGATCGCCGTTCAGCGCCCAGCGCGCGCCTGGCTCGACATTCGCTTTCGCAGACGGCACGCCGTTTAGCGCGGTGATCCGTCCACGGATCATCGGCGTGCGCTTGTAGTCCGTCGCCGAGCGGAAGCGGGCAATGGTGCGGTCGAAATCCGCAGCTTCATCCGGCTGGATGTCGACAAAGAAGAAGGTCGGCGCCTTTTCGGGCAACGTGTTCACCACCTGCGCCTGGATGGTGTGGTCGATCAGGGTGACGACCGCGAGCAACGTGAGCCCCAGACCCAGCGCCACGACGATTCCGGCCGTGGCCGCGCCTGGCCGAGTAAGGTTGGCGAGTGCCAGCCGCAATCCGGGACGTTTCGGCCGCGGCGCACGGCGCAATCCGAAGCGCAACGCCGCTGCAATGATCCGCAGGACAATCAGGGCGCCGGCGATTCCGGCAAGGAACCATCCGGCGAACATCGGCGACGGCGAAATGAAGAAGGCGAGCGCCACAACGATGAGCGCCGCAATCAACGCGGCGGCGAGATAGGGCAGGCGGCCGCGCCCAGCGACCGGCGCAACGATATCGCGGAACAGCGACGCCGGCGGAATTTCCCGGGCGCGCGCCAGCGGCGGAATGGCGAACGCAGCCGCCGAGAGCAATCCGAAGGCGGCGGCCAGCACGAGCGGTGCGGGATAGATGGCGAAATCCATCTTCACCGGCAGTTCGGCGCCGAATGCACCATTCAGCGCGAACGGCAGCGCTGCCCCGATGACGAGCCCGATGACGACGGCCGTCACCGCGATCGCCATCACCTGCAGGAAGAAGATGAGGAAGATGAGGTGGCCCTCGGCGCCTAACGACTTCAAGGTGGCGATCTCGGCGCGCTTGCGGTCGAGGAAAGCGCTAACGGCCTGGCCTGCGCCGATCCCGGCAACCGCCAGCGCCGTCAATCCGACAAGCGTCAGGAACATCGTGATCTGCTCGATGAGGCGTTTGAGGCCGGGTGCGGCTTCGTTGCGGTCGCGCACCTGCCATCCGGCGTCGGGATAGGGGCGCTTGGCGGCATCGCGGAATTCGGCTGGCATGTGCGGCGGTGAAAGTGCGATGCGGTAGCGGTATTCGATCAGACTGCCGAGGACGACGAGGCCTGTGCGTTTGAGTGCCGCGTTCGAGATCAGCACATGCGGGCCGAGGCTGAATCCGCCGGAGATGCGATCCGGCTCGCTGTTCAGTACCGCGGCAATGCGAAAATCCTGGCTGCCGATCCGCATCGTCCGGCCGGCGCGTAGATTGAGGCGGCCGAGCAAGGTCTGCTCCGCCACCGCGCCGCAGATGTTGTTCGTGCAAGCCAGCGCGGCATTCAGCGATTTGGCAGGCGTGAGTCCGATCGCGCCGTATAATGGATAGGCGCCGTCGACCGATTTCAATTCGATCAGCTGACGTTCGGCTTCGGCGCCGTTCTTTAGGGCATAGGCCATCGCGCGCATGGAGGTCGCTTCCGATACGCGTCCATATTTGGCGAAGAACGCGCGCTCGTCCGGAGTCGCTGCGCGATGCACCAGCTCGACCGACACATCGCCGCCCAAGAGCACACGGCCCTGGCTCGCCATTCCGGAGAGCAACCCTTGTGCGAACGATCCGACGCCCGCAATTGCCGCCACACCCAGCACCAAACACGCGAAGAAGATGCGAAATCCGGAAAGCCCGCTGCGCAATTCGCGGCGCGCCAGCTTCGCGGCAAGTGCAACGCGACTCATGAAACGGTCGCGCGCTCGTCCGCCACGATGCGGCCATCCTTCAGGCGAAGGATTCGCCCGCAGCGCCGCGCCAGCTGTTCTTCATGGGTGACGAGAAACAGGGTTGTCGAAGCGCGCGCCTTAAGAGCGAAGAGGAGGTCTGCCACGTCCGCGCCCGTGTGGGTGTCGAGATTGCCGGTTGGTTCGTCGGCGAACAGCACCTTCGGCCGCGGCGCCATGGCGCGCGCCAGCGCCACGCGCTGCTGCTCGCCGCCGGAAAGCTGCGACGGGTAATGATCGACGCGGGCGCCAAGTCCCACCGCGTCGAGTTCGGCGCGCGCGCGCTCGAACGCGTCGGCGTGGCCGGCCAGCTCCAGCGGCACCGCCACATTCTCCAGTGCCGTCATGGTCGGGATCAGGTGGAACGACTGGAACACGATGCCGATGTGATCGCGGCGGAAGCGCGCCAGCGCGTCCTCGCTCAAGCGGGTGATGTCGCGGCCGGCGATGATGGCGCGTCCCGCTGTCGGCGCTTCCAAACCGGCGGCCACCATCAGCAGCGACGACTTGCCGGAGCCGGAAGGTCCCACCAGCGCGACCGCCTCGCCCTGCTCAACCGACAAAGACACGCCGGAGAGGATGTTCACGGCTCCCGCCGCGCTCTTAAGCGTGAGGCGGATGTCGTCCAGAACGATGGCGGGGGCAGGGCCGTGCATCAGGGCCTCGAG
>DASYBT010000169.1:0-1981 GCA_036500585.1 Rhizomicrobium sp. | reverse complement strand
TTCCGTCAAGAAGAGCCACACATCGCTGATTCTGGCTGGAACAGGGTAGCGGTGAAAATGGCCTAGTCAAGCGCGGTGACCCTCTGCCAGAAGGCGGAGGAGAAAGCCGGGTCGATATACCGGGCAAAATCCTGCCAACGCGGATAGAACTGCTGGAAGTGGCGCGCCGGCATGCGCGCGTCCTTTGCCGGGTACATCTTGCCGCCGTACGCGGCGGTGATGTCGGCGAGTTTGTCGGTGAGATCGAAGCTGCGCTCGCCGCGCACGGGAAAGTCGAGCGCGATCATTGGGCCCGGCGCAGGAAAGCTCATCATGCCGGGTGACTTCACATTGCCGAAGATCTTGATGACGGCCAGAAAGGAGCCCAGTCCGGACGCAGTGATGGCCTTGAGCAGTTGGGTGAAGCCTTCCTGATATTCGCCCGGCTCCCACGGCATGACGTTCTGGAACTGCAGCAGGCCTTGCTTGCCATAGGCCCGGTTCCAGTGATGCACCATGTCGAGCGGATAGAAGAAGGGCTCGTAGTCGATCAATCCTGTCTTGTGCTTGGCGAACTGCTTCGCATAATAGGCGGTGTTGAACGCGCCGATCGTTGCCTTGTTCATCAGGAAGGCAGGCAGATCGACGGGCATGGTGAGCTTCGGCTTGCCGGAGGGCTTCAGCTCCTCCGGCTGCTCGGAGTGGTCGCCGCGCATGAAGATGCCGCGTGCAAAGTTCTTTCCTGTCGCGACACAATCAATCCAGGCGACGGTGTACTCGAGATGCTGCGATTCGCGCGAGAGGACGAAGAATTCGTTCAAGCCCGTGAACTTGATTGAGTCCTGTTTGATCTTGCGCGAGACGATAGGGCGAAGCTGCACCTCGGCCCAGGTGATGAGGCCGGTGAGGCCGAGGCCACCGATGGTCGCTTCGTAGAGCGATTGGTTTTGCGTCGCGGTGCACTCGTACTTTTGTCCGTTGGAACGGACTAACTCGAAGCGCGGCACGTGGCAGCCGAAGGTACCGGCGACATGGTGGTTCTTGCCGTGGATGTCGTTGGCGATGGCGCCGCCGACGGTCACGAACTTTGTGCCGGGCGTGACGGGCAGGAACCAGCCACGGGGGACGGCGAAGCCGAGGATTTCGGCCAGGGTGACGCCGGCCTCGCAGCGCAGCAGGCCGGTGACCGCGTCGAAGGCTATGAACCGATCCAACCCGCGTGCTGCCAGCAGCGTTCCGCCTTCGAGCAGGCAGGAATCGCCGTAGGAGCGGCCCATGCCGACCGGCAGCATGGCCGATTCGGTCGGCGCAGGCAGCGGAAAATCGCTCGTCCAATAGAGCGGAACGACGTTGGCGCGGTGCTTGGGATAACGGCCCCATGATTCAAAAGCAGCGGGCGCGGGGGGAGCAGTCTTGGGTGGCATAGGGTTCCGGCACGACTAGCGTATCAGGGCAGCGTATCAGGCCCGCTTTGGCGGAAATGGTCCGCTTCAGAACGGGTAACGGTACCTGGCAACCCTCTCCCTGGTACCAGCGATGGCGGCGCGGCGAGCCGCTGACCTCGGTTTATTTCTCGTCCGGTTCCGCCAGCAGATCGCCAAGGCGGTCGAGACGGCGCTCCCAGAGCGAGCGGCGACTGGCGATCCAGCGCTCGGCGACGGAGAACCCTACGGGGTCCATGCGGCAGGTGCGCACGCGGCCGACCTTGTGGGTGCGGACAAGACCACTGTCTTCGAGCACCTGCAGGTGCTGGACAACCGCGGCGACGCTGATGTCGAGCGGGCCGGCGAGGCTGGAGACAGAGGCGGGGCCGTAACTGAGCTTCTCCACGATGGCGCGGCGGGTGGGATCGCCAAGCGCGTGGAAGACGCGGTGGACGCGAGCGGCCTGACTAAGCATGATGCGTCACCCCGAAATGCACGTTAGTTCTCCAGTGCCGAGGGGAGCTGATCGAGCAGTACCTTCCAGCCCTCTTCGCGTATTTTGGGGCCGTCCGCGCCTT
>DASYBT010000168.1:0-9481 GCA_036500585.1 Rhizomicrobium sp. | reverse complement strand
ATCTGCCGCGCAACAAGACGGATGAGGAATTGCGGCTGGTGGCCAGCAAGGGAGGCTTCGTCGGCATTTATTTCATGCCTTTCCTGAAGGCCGATGGGCATCCGCATGCCGAGGATGTCGTGGCCCACATCGATCATGCCGTGAATGTCTGCGGCGAGGATCATGTCGGGATCGGCACCGATGGGAGCGTGACCCCCATCGACGATCTGCATCAGTACCAAGGCTACATCGCCAAGCAGATTGCCGATCGCGCCAGGGCGGGCGTGGGCGCCAGCGGCGAACACCCGAACGTCTATCCGTTCGTGACCGACCTGCGCGGCGTCGATCAATTCCGCAAGCTGATGGCCCTGCTGAAGGCCCGCGGCTACAGCGAAAGCCGCACCGAAAAAATCCTGGGCCTCAATTTCCTGCGCTTTGCGAAGGATGTCTGGGGCGCCTGACGGCTACGCGAGCACGATTTTTTCGCGACCCTCCGCAACGGCTTTGGTGGCATTGCGCGTGTCCACCACCAGTTTCGACCAGGCCACCATCTTCTCGTAATCGAAACAATCGTGATCGGTGGTGATCAGTACGCCGTCGAAGGCGGCCATCGTGGCCTCGTCGAAAGCAACCGTCTTCATGCCACGCAGATGGGCGTAGTCGCGCGTCGCCGGCACTTCCGGGCAATGCGGATCCAGATAAGACACTTCGGCCCCGAGCGACTGAAGAATTTCCATGATACGCAACGCCGGGCTCTCGCGCAGATCGTCGACGTTCTTCTTGTAGGCGATGCCGGCGACGAGAATCTTGGCGCCTTTCGTGGCCAGGGCGAAGCGGTCGTTCAGAGCGTCCTGCAGCACCTGCACGACAAAACGCGGCATGGCGCGGTTCACTTCGCCGGCCAGCTCGATGAACTTGGTGTCCACCTCGAAGGCGCGCGCGCGCCATGAAAGGTAGAACGGATCGATCGGAATGCAGTGTCCGCCAAGCCCCGGACCGGGATAGAACGGCATGTACCCGAACGGTTTCGTCTTCGCGGCCTCGATCACGTCCCAGATGTTGATGCCCATCCGGGAATAGGCGAGCTTCAGCTCGTTGACGAGCGCGATGTTCACCGCACGAAAGATGTTTTCCGTGATCTTCACGGCTTCTGCGGTGGCCGCGTCCTTCACCTTGTGCACTTTCTCGAAGGCCAGCCTATAGAAGTCGGCCGCCAGGTCGCCCGCGCGCTCGTCGACACCGCCGACAATCTTGGGGATCCTGCGCGTCTCGAACTGGCTGCCGGGATCTTCGCGCTCGGGTGAAAACGCGAGAAGGAAATCGGTGCCGCATTTGAGGCCGCTCGATTCCAGGATCGGCAGCACGACTTCCGTCGTGGTGCCCGGATAGGTCGTGGACTCGAGCACGACCATCGTCTCGGGCCGCAGGTAAGCCGCAATGGATTTTGTGGTGGCGATCACGGCGCCCAAGTCCGGCTCACGGGTGGCGCCGAGCGGCGTCGGCACGCAGATGAGGATCGCGTCCACCCCGGCGAGCTCGCTGAAATCGGCCGTCGCGGCAAACCGGCCGGTCCCGTTCATCGCGACAAGCTGGGCTGCCGGAAAGTGGCTGATGTAGCTTTCGGCGCGGCCGAGCTTCTCGATCTTGCTGGCATCGATGTCGAAGCCGGTGACCTTGACCCCGGATTGCCAGAACGCATGGGCGAGCGGCAGCCCGACATAGCCAAGGCCGATTATCCCAACGTTGAGGGTCCTGCTTGCAAGCTTGGTTTCGAAATCGGTTGTGACACCGACATGGATGTTCATGGATCAGCTCCGCGCTCGACGCTCGCCTTCGAGCAAGAGACGAGCCAGCAGATGGCGGCATTCCTGCATGCCGCGGTTGTCGCTGTGTCCCGATTCCGGACGCGGAAGATGTGGAGCGCGGGTTGAGTTTCGGTGGCCGGGTCTTTCGCACGGTAGCGGCGGGAATTCCGCCGCTTCTGGCGCGCGCGATCGGCCGGCCGGCGGCCCTGTTTTTTCACGGCGTCGAGCGGGAGATCGCCGATCGGGAGCTGCAGTCCAACCACCACGCGCTGGATGACTTCGTTGCCATTGTCGATGCGCTCAAGCGGCACTTCGATGTCGCGCCGATAGCCGAATTGCCGGACGTCCTGAAGCGGCCGGAACGCCATTCCCGCACCGTGTTCCTCATGGCCGATGACGGCTACACGAACAATCTCACCATAGCCGCCGATATCCTCGCCGATGCCAGCATCCCATGGACCTTGTTCGTCAGTACGGAGCACATCGACAGCGGCGCGCTCAACCCGATGTTCGTGACGCGGGCGTTCCTGAAATTTGCGCCAGCAGGGTGCTACCACATTCCCGGCCTCGCCGGCGAACTGCAGTTGCTGGCTGATAGGGACGTGGCGGCCACCAAATGTCTGGCCGCGCTCAAACGAATGCCTGCCACCGCCGCGCGCGAGGCCGTTGCCGCCATGCATCAGGCGCTCCGCGACGCAGGGCTGTCCGAAAGGCTCGAGGCTTTTGCCTCCGACAAGTTCCTCGACTGGGACGGCGTGCGCGCGCTCGCGGCGCGCGGCGTCACCATAGGCGCGCATGCACATTTTCACTGGCCGCTGCATGCGAATGAAAGCGCCGAATACCTGAAGATCCAGACTGAATTGCCAAAGCAACGGATCGAAGCCGAAGTCGGGGCGTGCCGTCACTTTGCCTATCCCTTTGGGAACGCCAGCGATGTTTCCCCGGCCGCGTGGCACGCGGTCCGCGACGCGGGTTACGACTATGCATTTACCACGATGAGCGGCGCGCTCGATGGCGGCCGCAATCGATGGCTCCTGCCGCGCTATGGTCTTGCCCCGCGGGAGCCCAATCTGGGCGGCGTTGTTCCTCTCTTGCGTCTCGGAAATGGACGCCTGTCGCGCTGGCAGGCGGCGCTCGCCTGACGCGTTCCATCTCGGGACATTCAAAACGGGACAACCCCGCCAAGCGCTGTTCATCCGTCAGTTCACCATTTCGGATTCCCGGCCCGACACACCACCCAAGTCGAGTTCCTTGGCGCGCAATCTGCAGCATTCGACCTTGCGGATAGATTTGAGCATCAAAGTGGGTCTCCAGGAGCGGTTCGCGGAAGATCTGGCAAATGTCATCCAGCTGGAGTTTGCGCCGGCAGAGCAGCACACGCGCGCGCGATCTCCCGGTCGCCCGAAGCGGGCCATGGACGTCGTCTTGGGCCTGCTGTTCCTCTGCCTCTTTTCGCCCATCCTCCTGCTGATCCCGCTTCTCATTCGTCTGGATTCGCGAGGGCCAGCGCTGTTCCGCCAGACGCGTCTCGGCCTTAGTGGACAGCCGTTCGAGATCCTGAAGTTCCGCACCATGACCGTGCTGGAGAACGGCGAGCACGTCGTGCAAGCGACCAGGAACGATCCGCGCGTGACGCGCCTGGGCCGTTTCCTGCGCAAGTCCAGCCTCGACGAACTGCCGCAGCTCTTCAACGTCCTGAAAGGCGAGATGTCGCTCGTCGGACCGCGGCCGCATGCGCGCGCGCACGATGCCTATTATGGCGCGCGCATCCCCGCTTACGAGCGCCGCCAGCTGGTCAAGCCAGGCATCACCGGATGGGCGCAGGTGAACGGGCATCGCGGTGAGACGCCGACGCTTGAGTCCATGCGCCAGCGCGTCGAGCTCGACCTCTGGTACGTCGAAAACGCCAGTGCGGGGCTCGATCTGGAAATTCTCGTCCGCACCGTCTTCGAACTCTTTCGCCAGAGGAACGCGCACTGATGCACGCAGCACCGGACCGCCGTTCCTCGTCGCAGCAACGCGTCCCGAGCTGCGAGCGCCGTGGCGCCCATCGTGCTTATCGCGAGGTGGTGGTGGGCGGACTGCGCACCGCTTGCGTCTCGCGCGAGAAGCTCGCCTCGCTGATGGTTGGCGACTGCCTTGCGGCTCGCCGCGAGCCCCGCACGGCACGCCTCGTCTTTGCCTCGAACGGACATGCCATTGCTCTCGCCCAGAAGGATGCGGAATTCCGCCGCCGCATGGAGGCGGCAAATCTCGTCCATGCCGACGGCCAGCCGGTTGTCGTCGCCTCAAAGCTCATCGCCGGAGCGCCGATCCCGGAGCGCAGCGCCACCACCGATTTCATCCACGATGCCTCCCATGCCGCGGCGGAGCATGGCTTGCGCTTCTATCTGCTGGGTTCGACCGAAGACGTGAACCGGGAATGTGCCGTGGTTCTGGAACAGCGCTATCCGGGACTGCGGGTGGCGGGGCGTCGTAACGGCTACTTCCACATCCGCGACGAATGGAAGATCTGCGACGCCATCAACGAATCCGGGGCCGACGTTCTTTGGGTCGGTCTCGGCGTGCCCTTCGAGTACGAGTTCTGCGTCCGCAATCAGCACCGGCTGAAAGTTGGCTGGATCGTCACGTGTGGAGGCTGCTTCAATTTCGTGGCCGGTGACTATGCGCGCGCACCGCAATGGATGCAGAGCATCGGACTCGAATGGCTCTATCGCGTGCTGCGCGAGCCAAGGCGGCTGTTCTGGCGCTACGCCGTGACCAACCCGATCGCGGCTTTCGCGCTCCTGACCAAGACGGTGCATCCGCAATGACTGTGCTGGCGCCCGTGCTCAGAGTGATGGCGGAAGGTCCGTCGAGCCCGCAGCGTGGCGTTGCGGCAGATCGGTTGTCCGCACTTGCGCGTCACAGCACCTCTGCGCTCGGGCCGATTGCCGTTTCCGCCGCACATTTCGTCGCGGCGCTGATCTTTCTTCATACGCTGCCGCGCGTGGCTTTTGGCTTGTTCTCCTTCGTCCTAGTGCTAGTGCCATTTTCGATGAGCATGTGCGGCGCCATGTTCGCGGCCCCGCTGGCGCGATCGGCGCGGACCGGTGTGGTAAGCGAGGCGGACACCTTCACCTATCTGAAGACCAATGCCGCATTCGCCGTGCTCGCGGGACTGGCGATCGCCGGTCTCATGGCGGCGAGCGGCGCCAACGCCGTTTTGGCCGTCCTGTTCGGCTTTTACGGCTGTGCCATGGTGCTGCGCTGGTTTGCGCGCAATTACGCGTACGTCACGCGGAAGCTCTATCGCGCACTCGCCTCCGACCTCGCCTACAGTCTTCTGCTGGTCACGGGGCTTGGCGCATTGGTGGCGACTCACTTCGTGACAGCACCCAACGGCGCGGCGATGTTGCTGCTCGCCGGCGTTGCCGCGGTCGCACCATTCGGAGCGAATTTCCTTCGCAAGCAGGTCGTCGCGCTATTCGCCGGGCGCATCACCGGTTACCGCGATATCTGGCGGGATCTGTCGCGCTGGTCTCTCCTGGGCGTGGTGATGAGCGAGATGTGCGCAAACGCTCACGCTTATCTGGTGACCTTCATCTCCGGTCCGCACGCCTTCGCGGTGCTGGCGGTCGGCTCGCTCCTGATGCGGCCGGTGTCGCTGATTCTCTCGGCGCTGCCGGACGTCGAGCGGCCATTGATGGCGCAGGAACTCGCAAACCACGGTCCCCTCGGCGCTTTGCGGATCGTTAAGGAATTTCGAACGGCCGCCGGTGCAATTTGGTTGGTGACGATCGTGCTTTCGGCCGCGTTGCTCACATGGTTTCCGCACCTGCTCATCAAGAAAGACTACGCCCTCACGGATGTGGTGTGGGTGCTCGTGCTCTCCTCCGGGATCATGGCGCTCAGAAGCCTGCGGACGCCCGAATCCGTGCTGCTGCAGGCGGCCGGCGAGTTCCGCAAGCTGGCCGTCGCCGGCGCCTGGGCGGCAGGCACGACGGTGGTCGCGACCATTGTGCTGCTGCTGACGATCGGTCCGGTGGCCGCCCTGGGGGGAATTCTGCTGGGCGATCTCGTGCTCACGGGCCGCGTCTTCGCCCTGGCCAGGGCGTGGAAGCTGCAACAATGACCGAGGTCATCGTCGCCATCCCCACCTTCTGCCGCCCCGCCAGCCTTAAGCGGCTGCTGGATGCTCTGGCAGACCTGCAAACCCGCGCGTTCATCTCGGTGCTGGTTGCCGACAACGATGCGCAAGGCCGCGCCGGATACTCGTTGTGCAAAGAAATCGCTTCGCAAGGCTATCGCTGGCCGCTGGTTGCCATCATCGCTGAGGAGCGCGGCATCGCGCAGGCGCGCAACGCGCTGGTGGAGCATGTCCTGAAGTATTCCACGGCCGAGTTCGTCGCCATGCTGGACGATGACGAGTGGCCCGAGCCGGATTGGCTGGATGCGTTCCTGCACGTGCAGCGCACGACCGGAGCCGACGCGCTCCATGGGGCGGTGTTGCGCGAATTCGAATCGGAACCCGATCCGGCTGCCGTCGACTGCCATGGCATTGCACCGATGCGACACGAAACCGGCCTCATTCCCATGATCGAAGGATCGAGCAACATTCTGCTGCGCCGGGCCTGCTTTGCGGAACTGGCGCAACCGTGCTTCGACCCGGCGTTTGCGCTGTCGGGCGGCGAGGATCGCGATTTCTTCGAGCGGTTGCGGCGCCAGGGACGGCGGTTTGCGTGGGCAAATGAAGCCGTCATTCACGCCTGGGTTCCGGAGTCCCGGGCGGGCGTCGGTTGGGCGCTGAAGCGCGCCTATCGCACCGGCAATTCCGACATGCGGGTTTTCCTCAAGCACCGGCAGACGACCAGGGAATACGCGCGCGAGATGGTGAAGATCGCCGGTGTCGCGGCCATCTATCCGGCGCTTCTGCTGGTCTCCTCGCCTTTCGTGCGCAAGCGCACCGATGCATTGTGCAAACTCTGCCGCGCCGCCGGAAAATTGGCAGCGCTCGCTGGTCACCGCTACGATGAATACGCGACCATCCACGGCGGCTAGCGGCACGTCGGCCGCGAATTCCGCAGCGACCCGGCGCGTCAGCTTCGGCGACGTCGCGTTCGTCCTGTTCCTGCTGCTCATCTTCGTCACCTTGAAGCCGTTCGCAATTCGCGACCCCGCCGCGCTCGCTTTCGGCGCCGGCACCGGCGAAGGCGACATGTGGCGCCAGGTGACCTTCCTCGGCGCCTTCGCACTCATCCTGTTGGCGGCGTGGCGCGAGCTTGGCGCGCGCGCCTTCTTTGCGATTTCACCGGCGATGAGCGCGTTGCTCGCCTGGTGCCTGTTCACGTCGATCTGGGCTTTTCAATCCGATGTCACGTTTCGCCGCGCCGGTCTGGAGGTTGTCATCGTGTTGTCGGCGATGGTGGGCGTACAGACCGTCGGCATCGAGCGGGCGCTGCAGCTGCTGCGCTATGTCTTGGCCGGCGCAGTGATCCTCAGCTGGATTTCGATTCCCCTCATTCCGCAGGCGGTGCACCTCGCCAACGAACCGGACCCGGGAATCGTCGGCGATTGGCGTGGGCTTTACTTCCATAAGAACATCGCCGGCGCGGTCTGCGCCATCACGGCCCTTCTGCATTTTTTCGAGGCGCGGAAATCGCGGCGCAAATGGGATTGGTTCATTTTCGTAGCGGCTTGCGGCTTCCTCATCGAGACCCATTCCAAGACGTCCATGGCTCTACTGCCGGTCGCGCTGGTGGCGGGGCTTCTCTACACAATGCTGCGCGGCCGGACGCTGGAGCGCTGGATTCTTCTCGTCATTGCGGCGCTTGCGATCACCGCCGTGCTCTGCGCACTCGCCATCAATTTTTCCTCAGTCGCGCACTTCTTCGCCGACCCCACCAAATTGACCGGCCGCGTCGCCATCTGGTCCGGCGAGATCGACTTCATCCGCGATCACCCGTTCCTCGGTTATGGGTTCGGCACCTTCGCCGACTCCGGTGCGTTGTCACCGCTCCACAATTACGTCGCCGACAGTTGGGTGCAGAACGAGGCACACGGACACAACGCCTATCTGCAGCTGCTCGTCACCATCGGTGGAGTAGGATTCGTGCTGGCGATGATCGCCTTCATCATCCAGCCGATGATCGAGTTCGGCCGGGTTGCGGATGCCGGCCGCTACACGCCGATGTTTGCAATCTTCGTTTTCTCCATCCTGCACAATTTTGTGGAATCGGACTTCCTCGAAGGTGACGGGCAGGCCTGGGTCGCCTTCCTGATCGTGCTGGCGAGCTTGCGGACGCTGCCTCAGGTGCAGCTGCGTCCGGCGCCAAAGCCTGTTCCCACTTCGGCACCACAATGGCTGGCGCCATGAGCCCGGAATTTTCCGTTGTCATTCCGGCTTACAACCGCGCGAACGTCCTCGCGCGGACGCTGAAATCCGTGCTGGAGCAAACATTCCAGGATTTCGAGATCATCGTGGTGGATGATGGATCGTCGGACGATCCCAAGGCGGTGGTCGAGACGTTTGCCGATCCGCGAATTCGCTATCTGCGACAGGAGAACCGCGGCGGCGGCGCCGCGCGCAATGCCGGCATCGATGCAGCACGAGGCCGCTTCATCGCGTTCCTCGATTCCGACGACGAGTTCCTGCCGCACCACCTCCAGCACATGCATCGGCTGCTCGATGGCGAGGAGGACACGGTCGGCTATGCGCGGGTTGTCGTCGATCGCGGCGCAGGGCGAACCCTGTTGAAACCGCCGCGCGCCATCCGGCCGGGCGAGCACATGGCCACCTATCTCTTGTGCGACCGAGGTTTCGTTCCGACAATCACGGTTGTGCTGCCGCGCGAGATTGCCTGGCGCGTACGCTATTCCGAGGCGCTGCGCTTCGCGCAGGATACCGACTTTGCGCTGCGGCTCTATCTCGAGGGCTGCCGCTTTCGAATGCTCGAGGAGCCGGGCGCTGTCTGGCACGATTTGCCCGATCCACAGCGCACCTCCGCCAATCGCAAGGGAGCCAATGCCGTCGGCTGGATCGAATTCATGCGGCACCGGATTCCGTCGCGCGCCTACCATGGCTGCCGCGGCTGGATGATCGCAAAAGGAGTAGCACCTCGACACAAAGGGAAGGCGCTGGCGCTTTATCTGACGGCGCTTTTGCACGGCTGTTACCGGCCGCGGCTGGCCGCGATCATCTTCCTGCAGGTCTTTTTGCCCGATGCCACCTATCGCCGAATCGCCGATTGGGCGGTTGCCATCATCGGCCGAAGCCGTCCCGCCGAGCAGGATTCCACGCAGGCGGCGTTGTGGGAGCATCCATGCTGACGCGACGGACCGTCGTGGCAAGCGGCGCGGCAGCCATCGCTTCTCTCGCAACGCGCCGCGCGCAAGCCGAAGCGGCGCTCTCGGACCTCGGCGCCATGGCTGCGAAACGCGGAATTCTGTTCGGCACTGCGGTCAGCACCTATCAGCTGCGCGATACGCGGTTTGCGCCCGTTCTCGTGAGCCAGGCACGCATCCTGGTGCCGGAGTACGAGATGAAGCGCGCGCTCATCGAACCACAGCCCGGCGTGTACCGCTTCGGCACAATGGATGAGCTGGAGGATTTCGCGCACGCCCACGGCATCGCGTTTCGCGGCCACCCGCTCGTCTGGCACAAGCGCAATCCCGATTGGCTGGATGGGGCGCTCACCGCATCCACCCGGGATTCGCGA
>DASYBT010000167.1:0-8644 GCA_036500585.1 Rhizomicrobium sp. | reverse complement strand
TGCATTCTCGTAAGCCATGTCTTACAGTAAGTAATAGCTTACATAGAGTCAACTGCCGTCAACGGCCGTTCAGCAGATCGACCAGAGTGGTGCCGAGCGCGGCGGGATTCGGCGTGACGCGGATGCCGGCCGATTTCATCGCCTCGATCTTCGACTGTGCACCGCCCTTGCCGCCGGAGATAATGGCGCCGGCATGGCCCATGCGGCGGCCGGGCGGAGCGGTGAGCCCGGCGATGAATCCAACCGTCGGCTTCTTCATCTTGTTGCGCTTCAGGAATTCGGCCGCGTCTTCTTCGGCCGAGCCGCCGATCTCGCCGATCATGATCATGGCTTCGGTCTCGGGATCGGCGAGGAAGAGCTCAAGGATGTCGATGAACTCGGTGCCCTTTACCGGATCGCCGCCGATGCCGACGCAGGTGGTCTGCCCAAGGCCCACGGCGGTCGTTTGCCCAACGGCTTCGTAGGTCAGTGTGCCGGAGCGCGAGAGGATGCCAACCTTGCCGCGGCGATGGATGTGTCCCGGCATGATGCCGATCTTGCATTCGCCCGGCGTGATGACGCCGGGGCAGTTCGGCCCGATAAGCCGCGAGCCCGAGCCGCACAGCGCGCGCTTCACCCGCACCATGTCGAGCACCGGAATGCCCTCGGTGATGCAGACGATGAGCGGGATTTGCGCATCGATCGCTTCGAGGATGGCATCGGCCGCGAATGGCGGCGGCACGTAGATCACGGACGCGTCGCAATCGGTGGCGGCCTTTGCCTCGCGCACCGTGTCGAACACAGGAAGGTTCAGATGGGTGGTGCCGCCTTTGCCGGGCGACGTGCCGCCGACCATTTTGGTGCCGTAGGCGATCGCTTGCTCGGTGTGGAAGGTGCCCTGGCTGCCCGTGATGCCCTGGCAGATAACGCGCGTGTTCTTGTCGACGACGATGGACATTCAAGATCCGTTCAGGCAGCGGGTTCCAGAAAAGGATTGATCACCTGGACTGAGCCATACATCTGGCCATGATTCAAATCTTCCGAATAGAGCGTCGTCGCGCCAAGCGCCTCGGCTGCGGCGACGATAGCGCCGTCCCAGTAAGAGATGTGGTATCGCTGCGAGATACGGATGCCATTGCGTACGATGGCACTGTTTATCGGTACACATTGCTGTCGCGCCAAACGCTCGACCCAACCAAGTGCCTCAGGCGGCGACAAGGGCACAACGGTTGGCTTCCGCATGGTCGCAATGGTGTAGAACTCGGCCAGGATTTGGCCCGAGACACCGAATGGCTCAGTGAGGATCGTCTCACTTACTCTTTGCTTTTGAACCTCCTGATATCGGTGCCCCATTGCCGCGTAGATCAGCACGTTGGTGTCCACGAAGCGCTTCACGGTCATAAAGCTCTGCCCTGTTCCACTTGTAGTCGGGACCTAGTTCCGCAGCCGATCTCCTACTCATTTCGACTAGCTCTCGACGAGCCTGCGCTGCCTTCTCCTCATCGAAGGGAGGATCGTCACGGTAAATGGATTGGCCGGCGCCCGCCAAATCGGGTCCAAGGCCAAGCCGTGAGCGCTTGCTCCGCTCGGCGAGCTTCGCGAGGTGCTCGCGCACCAGCGCATTTACGGTCGTGTCGTGCTCGGCGGCGTAGATGCGCGCGGCCCGAAGAGCCTCTTCGTCGACGGCAAGCGTGATGTTCTTCATCGGACGGTCTCCACAGGAACGCAGCCTATGTGTGACTGCGTTCGCTGTCAAGGTAACCCGGTGCTCACGTTTTCCGCACGGCCGCGACGATTTTCTGTGCGGCGTCGGCGAGGTCGGAGCCAGAGACGATGGGCAGGCCTGAGGCGGCCAAAATGGCCTTGCCCTGCTCGACATTGGTGCCTTCCAGCCGCACCACCAGCGGCACGGCGAGCTTCACCTCGTGCGCGGCGGCGATGATGCCTTCCGCGATGATGTCGCAGCGCATGATGCCGCCGAAAATGTTGACCAGAATGCCCTTCACATTGGGATCGGAGAGAATGATCTTGAACGCCGCCGTCACCTTCTCCTTCGACGCGCCGCCGCCGACATCGAGGAAGTTTGCCGGCTCCTCGCCATAGAGCTTGATGATGTCCATCGTCGCCATGGCCAGGCCGGCGCCGTTCACCATGCAGCCGATGGAGCCGTCAAGCTTCACATAGGAGAGCTCGTACTTCGCGGCCTCTCGCTCCATCGGATCTTCTTCGTCCGGATCGCGGAGGCTCTGCACATCCTTGTGGCGGAAGAGCGCGTTGTCGTCGAAATTGATCTTGGCATCGAGGCAGACGACCTTGCCCTCTTTCGTCACCACCAGCGGGTTGATCTCGAGCAGGCTCATGTCCTTGGCGAGGAACGCCTCGTACAGCTGCCGGATCAGCGCGCCGCATTGCTTGGCCTCATCGCCGTGCAGGTTCAGCGCGGTGGCGATCTCCAGCCCGACATACGGCGAGTAACCGGCGGCGGGATCGACCGTGAAGGTCTGGATTTTCTCCGGCGTTTCCTTCGCCACCGCCTCGATGTCCATGCCGCCTTTGGTCGAGGCGATGAAGGCGATGCGCGAAGAACCGCGATCGACCAGCGCGGAGAGATAAAGCTCGCGCGCGATCGCCGATCCGTCCTCGATGTAAAGCCGCCGCACCACGCGGCCGTGCGGCCCGGTCTGGTGCGTCACCAAAGTCATGCCCAGCATCCGCGTGGCTTCGGCGCGCACGTCGTCGAGCGACTTCACCACCTTCACGCCGCCGCCCTTGCCGCGCCCGCCCGCATGGATCTGCGCCTTCACCACCCACACCGGGCCGCCGAGCTCTTCGGCCGCCTTTACGGCTTCTTCGACACTGAAGGCGGCAATGCCGCGCGGCACGGGCACACCGAAGCCGCGCAGCACCTCTTTGGCCTGATATTCGTGGATGTTCATGCGAAAACGCCGAAAGCCTGAGGCGGGCCTCAGGCTTTAGTGCGCTTTGCGGATGGCCGCAAGAAGATCGGTGGAAGTCAGTAGCTGGTCGGCCCCACGCCGCCGTCCATGGTCATCTTCGACACGGTGGAGTCGGAGCGCGCTGCCGTGCGGGTGGCGCAGACGCGTCCACGGTAGGAGAAGAACATGTCGCCGGTGCCGTAGCGGCGCAGATTGGTGCGCTCGGTGCAATCCTTCACCGGCACGGCGGGCGCGCATTTCAGCATGCCCTCCTTGAAGTGCCGCAGGGCTTCGCCGGCGGCGCAATCCAGCGCCTGGCCATGATCGTAGGCGCCAGCCATGCCCTGGTCGGACTGCAGCACGTCGCCGATCATCACCTTCAGCCGCGAGCCGGGAATGCAGCGCGCCACTTCGCCTTCGTAGGAAGAATCGATCCAGGTGTCGGGTAGCATGTGGCTGGCCGGAAACTCGCGACCTTCGGAGCTGATGCAGACGGCATGAATGGCTTTCACAATGGTGGCTTCCGTCATCTCGCAGGTCTCTTCCGTCGACACCGCGCCGATTTCGCCGACGTTGCGGTTCTCGACTTCCTCGACATAGGAGCCGCCGCCGCCATACACGACCACGCCGGCCGCCGCACCGCCGCCCGCCACCGCAAGCGAAACAGAGTTCGACTTCGCGATCACGATGTTCTTGTTGATGTTGATGTTCTTGTTGATGTTGATGTTGTTGTTCCAGTTCAGGTTCTTGTTGATGTTGATGATCTTGGTGATGCTGGGTCCGGTGAACCCGCCATGATGGCAGCCGCCACCACCGCCACCGCCACCGCCACCGCCGCCGTAACCGCCGGCCTGTGCGGGCGCACTGATGACGAGCGCAGCGACCGCAGCCGCGACGGAAACGAGGAGGGGCTTCATAATCATCTCACATGCTCCTTGCTTTCCACCATGCTAGACGCGCGCCGGCGTCAAGGAACGGGAAAGCTTGCCAAAGCCTTAACGACGCAGAGCGCGATGTTTCAGGAAACGTGCCATTTTGCGGGCGAATGGAGCGGCCAAACGTGATCCAAACTGGCACACTTCGCGGGGCCGCCATCCTTTACGGCTCTAAACCGTGATCCCGATCTCGGACGACAATCCCGTTCGCACCACGCCGGGGGTGACAATCCTGGTCATTGCCCTGTGCGTGCTCGTCTATGTGTGGGAGCTGTCGCTGGGGGCCGATCGCGGCGCGGCCATGGTGGTGCTGGGATTCATCCCCGCCGCATTCTTCGGCCACGCAGCAACCATGCCGGGATTCGTCCCCGTGTCGCCGACCTTGACCATCTTCACCTCGATGTTCATCCACGGCGGATTGCTGCATGTCGGCGGCAACATGCTTTACCTCTGGATCTTCGGGAACAATGTCGAAGACCAGCTGGGGCATGTCCGCTACCTTATCTTCTATCTTGTCTGCGGCGTGGCGGCGGCGCTCACCATGGCGTTCGTCGATCCCAGCTCGCAGCTGCCGATGATCGGTGCATCGGGAGCGATTTCCGGCGTGCTCGCGTCCTATGTGCTGTTCTTTCCGCGCGCGAAGGTGACCGTCATCGTGCCGCTCGGCATCATCTTCTATCCCTTCGCGATCGGCGCCACCTGGGTGGTGGGATTGTGGTTCGGCATGCAGCTGTTGAGTGCCGCACTCGCCGATCCGGGTCAGCCCGGCACGGCCTGGTGGGCGCATGTCGGCGGCTTTGCCTGCGGGCTTCTGCTCACGCCGATCCTGAAACCGCGCGACGCGCGCATGTTCGGCGAAGTGCACCGCGGTCCCTGGGGTTGATCGGAAGTCGGAAGTCGGAATTCAGAAATCGGAAAGCATCGGCAATCCGCATTTCTCCGATTTCCGATTTCGGTTTTCTGAATTCCGATGACTGGCACGGCTTCTGCTGAAGGAACTTTCATTAAGGGCGGGGCCATCGCGGTCTGGTTCATCGCGAGACAAGAGCCCGGGAATGGACCGGAGAGAACGAGCGAGCGCTATGAAGCACAGAAACAGCCATTTGCTGGTGGGATATTGGGATCGTCTGCGCAAGGGCCGCGAAGTGCCCGACCAGACCGACATCGACCCGCGCGCCATCAAGCGCATTCTCGCCCACGTGTTCATTCTCGAATCGTCCGATCCCGGCCGGCCGCTCTATCGCCTCGCCGGCACATCGCATTGCGAACAATATGGCGGCGAGCTGAAAGGCATGAGCTTCCTTGCGCGCTGGGAATCCGAAAGCCGTTCTTCGCTCGCTACTGTGCTGCGCCAGGCGCTGCGCGTGCGTCAGCCGGTGTGCATCTCCTCGATCGGCGCCACCGAGACCTGCGGCATGGTGGAGCTGGAGACGGTGCTGGCGCCGGTCACCTTCGGCGACGGCGCGCCGACGCGTTTCGTCGGCATGACTCTGATCGTTGGCGATCCGGCGGCGCGCGCTGGGCAACCGATCACCTTCGAGCGCCTGCTGACATCGCGGCTTGTTTCGGAGCGTGAACCCGGCGCGCCGCTGGACCTGCCGCCGCCGCCGCGCCTCGTCTCGGCCAAGGCTCCGCACCTGCGCCTCGTCGTCAATCGCGACAAGCCGATGACCGTCCATTGCGACATGGACACCGCGATGCGCCAGCTGATCGAGACCCTGGAGATCGTCATACAGCCCAAACTCAGCCTGGTGAGCTGAGGCAACCTTCGCCACATCGTCATCGCCCGGCCGCGCGATACAGCGCGGTCCGGGCGACCCATTTTAGCGCATCAGAGATGGATCACCCGGATCGCTCGCGAGAAACGCTCGCGACCGGGTGATGACTGGTTGTGGCTGTATAAGAAAATATCGGTCCGGCCCGCTATTGCGGTGAGGCAGGCGTGGAGCTTGTCGGCGCCTGGCTCTGCTTGGTCGGCGCATTGGGATGATCGACCGGATCGTTGTGGATTATGCCACTGTTGATGTCGATCTGCTTCTGCTGTTCCTGCAGATACGGGATCTCGTACTGCTCGATCTTCGTGCGATAGGCGTTGAACGCCGCGTCATCCTCAGGCAGGCGCTTGTCGCAGCGATCCGGCGCCAGATGCTGCTCTTCCTGGCACCACATGTCGAAATTCATTTCCTGCACATTGTAGCGGGTGTCGCGCGACTGCGGATCGGTCGGCGGCCTGTCCTGCGCCAACACGGCGCTTCCGAAAAGCGCCAAGGCAGCACTGGCAATTGCGGCACGGGCAATCTTCATCATCAGACCCTATACCCCTTCCAAACGCCTGAGAATGCGAACAGGCGCATGTCTCCACCGCACATGGGAAGCATGCGGCCGAAATGCAACGGAACAATGATCGGGATCGGGATTCAGGCAGCCGCCGAGGCAATGTCCTGTCCATCTTCGGCCACGCGAACGGCAAGCGGCGCCGGCGCGGCGCGGCCGAGGATCATGTCGGCGGCCTTTTCCGCGATCATCATGGTGGGCGCGTTGGTGTTGCCGGAGACGAGCGCCGGCATAATGGAAGCATCGACAACGCGAAGCTGCTCGATTCCGTAAACCTTGAGCGAAGGATCGACGACGCAATCCGCGTCCACGCCCATCTTCGCCGTGCCGATGGGATGATAGATCGTCTCGGCGGTGGCGCGAACGAACGCATCGATGTCGTCGTCGCTGATCGTTCCCGCCCCCGGCATCACTTCCGGGCCGCGATAGGGATCGAACGCGCTTTGCGCGAAAACCTCGCGCGCGATCTTCACGCCCTGGCGCAAGGTGCGGCGATCCTCGTCGGTTGCCAGATAGTTCGGCTGGATCAGCGGCGCGGCCAGCGGATCGGCCGACTTGATCGAAACATATCCGCGGCTCTCGGGCCGCAGCTGGCACACATGCGCCATGAAGCCGTGGCGGTCGGCTTTCTTGCGCGTGTGGTCGAACATCAGGGCTGCGATGAAATGGAATTGCAGGTCGGGCGTCTCGATCTCGGGCCGGCTTTTCACGAAGCCGCCGGATTCCAGCCCCTGACTCGTCGCAAGGCCGCTGCGGAACAGGAGATATTGAAGCCCGGTCTTCGCGGCGTTCAGCGGATTGGATTGGCTGAACAGCGTGATCGGTTGCGTGCACTCGACCTGGACCGAGCAGTCGAGATGATCCTGCAAATTGCGCCCGACGCCTTTCAGCTCCGCGGCCACGGCAATGCCGAACCGTTTCAGCACATCGCCATCGCCGATGCCGGATAGCATCAGCACTTGCGGCGTGTTCACCGCGCCGCCGCACAACAGAACCTCGCGCTCGGCTCGCACCTGTTCGCGCACGCCCTTGCGCAGGAATTCGACGCCGGTGGCGCGTCCGTTCTCGATCACTACGCGCGTCACATGCGCGTGACTTTCGATCGTCAGGTTCTTGCGGGAAAGCACCGGCCGCAAATACGCCGATGCCGCGCTCCACCGCCGGCCGTTGCGAATGGTGAGCTGGTACGGACCGAAGCCTTCCTGCTGATAGCCGTTGAAATCTTGCGTCGTCTTGTAACCGGCCTCGGCGCCGGCGCGGATGAAGGCCGCGAACAGCGGATTGTTGGAGCGGCCGTTGGAAACATTCAACGGCCCGTCGCCGCCATGGAATTCGTCGCCGCCATTCTCGTTGGCTTCGGATCGCTTGAAATACGGCAGCACGTTTTCCCACGACCAGCCTTCGCAGCCCATCTGCCGCCAGCGGTCGTAATCGCGCGCATGGCCGCGGATGTAGATCATGCCGTTGATGGAGGACGATCCGCCCCAGCCGCGCCCGCGCGGCCAGTACAGGCGCCGGTTGTCGAGATGGGGCTGCTCCTCCGTCTCGTAATACCAATTGAACGGGTTCTGCTTGCCGATCAGCGCCGGGATTCCCGCCGGCATGTGAATCATCGCCGAATTGTCGCGGCCGCCGGCTTCGATCAGGCAGACGCGAATGCCGGGATCGGCGGAGAGCCGGTTCGCCAGCACGCATCCCGCGCTGCCGGCGCCGACGATGATGTAGTCGTAGGATTTCATTGTGTCGCACCTGGTGGCGCCGATGGCGATGGCGCTGTCGGCATGACCGGAGAAGGTATCACTGGCGGCGCGGGCCCCGTCTGCACCGGCGCTGTCGGCGCGGCACTCGGCGGGGCGGCGGGGGGCGGCGGTGGCGGCACGAGGTCCTGCTCGAGCCGGGCGAGCGATGCCGTCAGCGATCGGCGGCAGGCTTGCGAGGCGCGCTGCAATTCGTCCGAGCGTGCATCCACCACCCAGCAATCGAAATCGGCCTGGGCGCGGGCCGCATGTTCCGGCGCCTTGTCGCGGCCCTTGTCGAGATCGCGCAGCAGCTGGAAATGCAACGCATCGGCGCCGGGAAGATCGGGGGGTGGATTTTCCGGCAGGATCTCATCGCCGTTGGCGGCCTCGACCGCCTTGGCGGCATAGGCGTTGGCCACGTCGGCAACGGCGAGGCTGATGCTGCCGAGTTCGATCGTGTGCGACGCGTCGAAGGGCTGGCCGCTTCGCGGCATGCCCACGTCGCCGAACGAGCGGGCAAGGAACGCATAGTTCGCGTACAGCGCCTGCGAAAACGGCGAGCCCAGCGGCCGCACCTGGCCTAGGTGGCTGAGCGCCGACGTCCCGACGCACCCACTCACCCCCAACGACACGCAAACCAACACGCAGCCAGAACGGAATCGCAATTCAGGTCTCCAGGATTTGGCCCGCGAACACCGGGGGCTTCGCGGGGATTCACGGC
>DASYBT010000166.1:0-2708 GCA_036500585.1 Rhizomicrobium sp. | reverse complement strand
GTGGCGTCGAGGTGCGCGAAGGTGGTCGCCGGGGCGGGGTCGGTAAGATCGTCGGCGGGCACATAGACGGCCTGCACGGAGGTTACTGATCCGCGCTTGGTGGAGGTAATGCGCTCCTGCAGCTCGCCCATTTCGGTGGCGAGGTTAGGTTGGTAGCCGACGGCGGAGGGCATGCGGCCGAGCAGCGTGGAGACTTCTGATCCGGCCTGCGTGAAGCGGAAGATGTTATCGATGAAGAGCAGCGTGTCGGAACCTTCCTGGTCTCGGAAGTATTCGGCGACGGTGAGGCCGGTGAGGGCGACGCGCAGGCGCGCTCCGGGCGGCTCGGTCATCTGGCCGTAGAAGAGCGCGGCTTTGGATTTCTCGAGGTGCTTGAGGTCGATGACGCCGGCCTCCTGGAATTCGAGCCAGAGGTCGTTGCCCTCGCGGGTGCGCTCGCCGACTCCGGCGAAGACGGAGTACCCGCCGTGCTTGGTGGCGACGTTGTTGATGAGCTCCTGAATGATGACGGTTTTGCCGACGCCCGCGCCGCCGAAGAGGCCGATTTTGCCGCCCTTCAGGAAGGGCTGGATGAGGTCGATGACCTTTACGCCAGTCTCGAACATCTCTTCCGACGTGGACTGTTCGTCGAAGGCCGGCGCCTCGCGATGGATGGGCATGCGGACCTCGGCGTTGACCGGGCCGAGCTCGTCGACGGGCTCGCCGATGACGTTGAGGACGCGGCCCAGCGTCGCGCGGCCTACAGGGACGGTGATGGGGCCGCCGAGGTCGATAGCCTTCATGCCGCGCACCATGCCTTCGGTGGCTTCCATGGCGATGCAGCGCACGCGGCCTTCGCCGAGGTGCTGCTGCACTTCAAGGATGACGTTGATGGGGACGGGCACGTCGAACCCGTCGCTGACAACGCGCAGGGCCTGATAGATGCCGGGCATCCTGGACTCTTCAAACTGCACATCTACGGCCGGGCCGGAGATTTTGATTACTTTGCCGATGTTTTCTGCCATAAATTCCTATTGGGACTCTTAAATCGCGGCGGCGCCGCTGACGATTTCGATGATTTCCTTGGTGATGGCTGCCTGGCGGACGCGGTTCATGGTCAGCGTGAGGCGGTCGATCATATCGGAGGCGTTGTTGGTAGCTGCGTCCATTGCAGTCATGCGCGCGGCGTGCTCGGCGGCAACCGACTCCAGCATGGCGTGGTAGAGCTGCGACGCGACGTAGCGGGGAAGAATGTCCTCGAAGATCTGGCGCGGCGTCTGTTCGTAGATGTAGTCGACCTCGGAGGTGCCGAACTTTCGGGCTTCGTCCTCAAATTCCTTTACGTTGGCTTCAGCTTCACCCGCCTGGACGCTTACTCCGGCAGTCATCGCGGCGTGGCCGGCGTGGGCCAATTCTTCGGGAGTCATCTCACGCGCGTCGGCGATATCGTGTTTGCCGAACTCGATGATCGGCAGGATGCGCTCCACGACCACTCGCTGCTGGATGACGGATTTGAATTCGTTATAGACGATGTAGGCGGCGTCAATTTCCTCATGCTCGTAGCGGGCGACGACTTCCTCGCCGACCTTGCGAACGTGATCGAAGCTGAGCTTTTCGAGCAGATCGGGGTGGTCGCCCGTGACCTCGATGCGGGAGCCGCGCTGGCGCTGGGGCCGCACCTGTTCGTCCGATGCTTCGAGGAATTTTGCTGTGGGATAGCGCCGGCGAAAGAGATCACGGCCTCTGCGTCCGATGGCTTCGACATCGATCTGTTTGCTCGAGTTCTTATCGAGGAAATTAGCGGCAGTTTTGATGATGCTGGAGTTGAAGGCCCCGGCGAATCCTTTGTCTCCGGAGATGACGATGACCAGAACGTGCTTCTCCTCGCGCGTCTTGAGGAGCGGGTGGCGCAACTCGCCGGTGCGCTGATCATAGATGTCGATGCGGCGCTTGAGCGATTCGATCACGCTGGCCAGCATGGCTGAATAGGGGCGCGACGCGATGGCGCGCTCCTGCGCGCGGCGCAGCTTGGCCGCGGAGACCATCTTCATGGCCTTGGTGATCTGGCGCGTGTTCTTTACGCTGCGGATGCGCCGCCGCAAATCGAGGACGTTGGCCATGCGCTACTTTGCCGCTCCCGCGGGTTCTTCCGCCGCAACGTTTGCGGGCGACTGTCCGGCTTGTTCCTTCTCCGATGCACGCTTGATCTTCGCGTCCTCGTGTTCGGCAAGGAAGTTGGCCTTGTATTCGGTCAGAGCATCGGAGATGCGTTTTCTGAGCTGATCGTCGAGGGCTTTCTTGGTGGCGATGTCGTTGAGCAGAGCGGTCTGGCCGGAATCGAGATATTTGTACAGGCCGTCCTCGAAGGCGCGGATGTCTTCGACCTTGATGTTGTCGAGGAAGCCCTGGGTTCCCGCGAAGAGGATGATGACCTGCTTTTCCGCGGTAAGCGGATGGAACTGCGGCTGCTTGAGCAACTCCGTAAGGCGCTGTCCGCGGTTGAGCTGGTTCTGTGTGGCCTTGTCGAGGTCGCTGCCGAACTGCGCGAATGCGGCCAGATCTCGATACTGCGCAAGGTCGAGTTTGAGCGTGGAGCCGACCTGCTTGATGGCCTTGATGGCAGCGGAGAATCCGACACGTGAGACGGAGAGCCCCACGTTGACCGCCGGGCGCACGCCGGAGTTGAATAGGTCGGTTTCGAGGAAGATCTGTCCGTCGGTAATGGAGAT